>CALRZT010000177.1:0-10081 GCA_943372725.1 Pseudoxanthobacter soli DSM 19599 | reverse complement strand
GCGGCAGCCGATGACCTTGCCGAGCGAGGCCATGTTCTGGCCCTCTGACCACGAGCGTTCGTTGCGCCAGCCGCCGCTGCAGCCGACGAACACCACCTGCTCGCGGGCACAGGTGTCACGAACGAGGTAGCAGTCCTCGCGCCGGATGTCGGGGCAGTCGTAGGCGAAGAAGAAGGCGCCGTTGCCGGCCAGGGCGGCGAAGTGGTTCGGTGCTGGGTCGAGCCCGAGCGCACGCAGGACCGACGTGCGATTGGCGCCCGAGATCCCCCGCCCCGGATTGCCGCGGTGACCGACGCCGTGAATGCGGACGGTGCCCGTGCAGCGCTCAAATCCGAACACGGGCTTGCGCAAATGCGCGTTCCCGTCGTCGAAGCTGCCGGCCGAACTGCCCCGCAACTTCTCGCCCAGGCTCTCGAATATCCCACCGGTCCAGGTTATGGCGCCCGGGCAATCGACGAAGCCGAGCCCCCAGGGGAGCTGGAACGCCTCGCCGTCTGGTCCCGTGACCATGCGGCCGAGATCGCGGAAGACGACCCCCGGCTCGCACGAGACGGTGACGTCTGCGAGGCCGGTCAGAGCGATGTGACGACTGTCGTAGGCATAGACCCCGGCGGGAAACACGACCGGGCGGCCGGTGCGGGCGCCTTCCTCGATCGCCTGGGCGATGCCGGCGGCCGAGTCCGTTCGCCCGCCCGGATCGAGGTCGAAGCGTGCCGGAGCAGCGACCAGCGCCTCGCTGCGGCCGGGGCGAAAGGCGAGCAGTGCCGCGAGCCCGGCCGTGACCGCCCGGCGCGTCGGCCGGAGCATGCTGCCGGCGGCTCGCGGGGGCAAAGGGTCGGTTCCGGCCTGGCGCATCCATCTCTCCATCGAACGGCGCGGCGGGCGCACGTCGTCAGCTCAACGGCCATAACGGGAGTTCGGTGCCGATCCTACCCGCACACCTCCGCCCGGGCCGCCGCGAACTCGGCGGCCAGCCGGTCGACCAGCGCCGCGACCGTCGGAACGTCCTCGATCGAGCCGACGCCCTGCCCGGCGCTCCAGATGTCGCGCCAGGCGGACACCCCGGACTTCTCGCGGGACCTGTATTCCTTGCTCGAACCAGGCAGCGCCAGCGTCGCCGGATCGAGGCCAGCGGCGAGGACGCTCGGCAGCAGATAGTTGCCGGCGACGCCGGTGAACTCCGGCGTGTAGACGACGTCCTTGGCCGCCGCCTCGACGATCATCCGCTTGTAGGGATCGCTCGCCAGCGACTCCTTCGTCGCGATGAAGCGCGTTCCCATGTAGGCGAGGTCGGCCCCCAGCGCGCGGGCGGCCAGGATGCCACGGCCGCTCGAGATCGCACCGGCGAGCAGGATGGTTCCGGGAAAGATCCGCCGCACCTCCGGCAAGAGCGCGAACGGGCTCATCGCACCAGCGTGTCCGCCGGCCCCGGCACAGACGAGCACGAGCCCGTCGACACCCGCCTCCGCCGCCTTCTCGGCATGGCGGACAGTGGTGACGTCGTGGAAAACGAGGCCGCCATAGGCGTGCGCGGCCGGCACGATCTCGCCGGGTGCCTGCAGGCTGGTGATGATGATCGGCACCTGATGGCGCAGACACACGTCGGTGTCGTGGGCGAGCCGGGCGTTCGCCTTGTTGACGATGAGGTTGACCGCGAACGGTGCCGCGGCCCGGCCCGGATGAGCCGCCTCGAACCGGGCGATACGATCGCGAATCTGCGCGATCCAGTCCGCCAGAGCGGCTTCCGGCCTGGCGTTCAGCGACGGGAACGACCCGACTATGCCGGCCGTGCATTGCGCGATGACGAGGTCCGGACCGGATACGAGGAACATCGGGGCGCCGACGACGGGAACCGTCAGGCCCGCGAGAGAGACAGGAACTGGCATGCGGGTCGGGTCGCTCCCGGTCGAATATGAGGTCTTAAGACGATCGAGGATAGCGTTGCCTTTGCCTGCGGCCAAAGCCGGCGGCGATCGTCTCGCGGGACTTGACGGCGGGGGGGCGTTGGGACGTTAGCTTGCCGCCATGTCAGCGTCCCCTCCCCCCCGCGCCTCAAGCGCAACGCCCGATCCGATCCTCGTCCTCAAAGGCGTCTCCAAAACCTACGCCACCGGGCTGACGGCTCTGAAGTCAGTCGACCTCGCCATCCAGCGCGGCGAGATCTTCGCGCTGCTCGGTCCGAACGGAGCCGGCAAGACGACGCTGATCTCAATCATCTGCGGGCTGGTCAAGCGGTCGACAGGCACCGTCAGCGTCGACGGGCTCGACATCGATCGCGACTACCGCGCCGTGCGCTCAAGGATCGGGCTCGTGCCGCAGGAGCTCACCGCCGACGCCTTCGAGACGGTGTGGGCGACGGTGAGCTTCAGCCGCGGGCTGTTCGGCAAGCCGTCCAACCCGGCCCTCATCGAGACGATCCTGCGCCAGCTCTCGCTTTGGGAGAAGCGCGACAGCAAGATCATGACGCTGTCCGGCGGCATGAAGCGCCGCGTCCTCATCGCCAAGGCGCTGTCGCACGAGCCCAATCTCCTGTTCCTCGACGAGCCGTCGGCCGGCGTCGACGTGGAGTTGCGCCGGGATATGTGGGACGTCGTCCGCGGCCTCAGGGATGCCGGCGTCACCATCATCCTGACGACGCACTACCTCGAAGAGGCGGAGGAGATGGCCGACCGCGTCGGTGTCATCGCCAAGGGCGAGCTGATCCTCGTCGAGGAGAAGCAGGCGCTGATGACGAAGCTCGGCAAGAAGACGCTGGCGATCCAGCTGACGACGCCGCTCGCCGTCATTCCGCCGAGTCTCGATGGCTTCGCCCTGTCGCTGGCCGCCGAGGGCAGCGAGCTCGTCTACACCTACGACACCACCGCCGAGCGTACCGGCATTACCCGCCTCCTCCAGGGTCTCGCCGCGGAAGGGCTCACCTTCCGCGACCTGCGCACCGAGCAGAGCTCGCTCGAGGAGATCTTCGTCAGCCTGGTGCGGGAGGCGTCATGAACATCCACGCGATCAAGGCCATCTACGTCTTCGAGATGGCGCGCGCGTTCCGCACGGTGTGGCAGAGCATCGTCGCGCCGGTCATCACCACCTCGCTCTATTTCGTCGTCTTCGGGGCGGCGATCGGGTCGCGCATGGAGGAGATCGACGGCGTCCCCTACGGTGCCTTCATCGTGCCGGGGCTGATCATGCTGACGCTGTTGACGCAGAGCATCGCCAACGCCTCGTTCGGCATCTACTTCCCGCGCTTCACGGGTACGATCTACGAACTCCTGTCCGCGCCGGTGTCGTTCGTCGAGGTCGTGATCGGCTACGTCGGCGCGGCGGCGACGAAGTCGGTGATCCTCGGGATCATCATCCTGATCACGGCGTCGTTCTTCGTGCCGCTCCGCCTCGAGCATCCGCTCTGGATGGTCGGCTTCCTGGTGCTCACGGCCGTGACGTTCAGCCTGTTCGGCTTCATCATCGGCATCTGGGCGGACGGCTTCGAGAAGCTGCAGTTCGTGCCGCTCCTGATCGTCACCCCCCTCACCTTCCTCGGCGGCACCTTCTATTCGATCGACATGCTGCCGCCCGTGTGGCGGACGATCACGCTCTTCAATCCGGTCGTCTACCTGATCAGCGGCTTCCGCTGGAGCTTCACAGGTACGGCGGACGTCGAGATCGGCGTGAGCCTGACGATGATCCTGATCTTCCTCGCCGTCTGCCTCGCCGCGGTCTGGTGGATCTTCAAGACGGGGTACCGCCTGAAGAACTGACGCTTCGCGTTCCCCGCCGCGCGCTCAGGCGTGCGCGGCGGGGGCAGCGTTGAAGTCGGTGAGGATGCGGCGCCCGGACGCCTCCAGGCGGGACCGTGCCGCGCCCAGCCCATCCACCAGCAGCCTCTTGCCGCGCTTCTTCACCTCGCCAGCGACGAGGACCGTGTCGACATCGCGCGGACCCGCGTGCAGCACCATCGTTGCCGCGAGATCGCGCGTCGACCACAGGCCGATGTCGGCGGTATCGACCAGGATGACGTCCGCCTGCTTGCCCGGTGTCAGCGAGCCGACGCGATCGGCCATGCCGGCCATGTGGGCGCCGTCGATCGTCGCCCACGCGAGCGCGTCGCGGCAGGTGATCGTGACTTCCGACGGCGGCGCACCCTTCGCCTTCAGCGCGTCGAGCGCATCGGCGTGGCGCTGGGCCTGCAGCGTCATGCGGGTGACGGTGAACATGTCGCTCGATAGCGCCGTCTCCACGTCCGAGCCGATGGCGACGCGCGAGCCGAGAGCGCGCAGCCGGCCCGTCAGCGGCCAGCCGAAGCCCATCTGAAGCTCGACCTCGGCCGTGACGCTGAAGGTTACGCCGGCGTCGACGAGACGTTTCAGCATGTCGTCGGAGAGGCTGTTGCCGTGAACGATGTTGATGCTGCCGTCGAGAAAGCCCGCCGCGAGCAGCCGATCGAATCCGTCGGGCGACTTCATCGGCCCGCCGCTGATGTGCATGCTGGCGTTGAGCCCGTGCTCGCGGGCGAGCCGGTGGTCCGCATCGCAGACCTCGTAGATCGACAGGCCAGGTCCGAGGATGGCGAGCCCCAGCGTGACGCGAGCGGAACGATCCGAAAGTCGCCCCTTCGCCAGACGCTCGACTTCCGAGCGCGGCATCGGCACCTCGCTGAAGTGGCGCTGGCCCTCCTTCGGGTCCGGCTTCGGCGAACCGTGCAGGAACAGCGCCCGGATGCCGGCGCGCTCCAGCCCGTCGATCGCCGCGTCGGTGTGGTCCGGCGTCGGATTGTTGTGGCACCAGTCGACGAGGGTCGTCGTGCCCGCCGAAAGCTGCGTCAGCGCGCCGACATAGTTGGCGATGGCGATGTCGTCGGGGCGGAAGTGCGTCGCGAGGCCCGCGTGCACGGCGCGCAGGTACTGCGGGATCGTCCAGTCGGCGGCGAGGCCGCGGATCCCGGTCTGCCACGTGTGCATGTGCGAGTTGACGAAGCCCGGCGCGACGATCATGCCGGCCGCATCGATCACCTCGGTGCCCGGCGGCGCCTGGAGAGCCTCGCCGATCGCTGCGATACGGTCGCCCTCGATCAGCACGTCGCCGGTGGCGAGGTCGCCGATGACGGGGTCCATCGACAGGATCGCGCCGCCCTTGATCAGCTTATGGGTCATGGACGCATCTCCTCCGGACGGATCAGACGAACATCAGGCTGAGCCACGGCACCGCCATCAGGAGAATGGTGACGAGGATCATCGTAAGGACAAACGGGATCGCACCGGAGAAGATCTCGCCCAGTGTGACGAAGTTTGGTGGGAACGAGCCCTTGACCACGAACACCGCCAGTCCGAACGGCGGTGTGATCAGTCCGATCTCGATCGCCACCACGGAGACGATCCCGAACCAGATGAGATCGCCACCGAGCACGCTGACGATCGGAATGACGATCGGCAGCATGATCAGCATGATCGACGTCGAATCGAGCAGCATGCCGAGGATCAGCACGATGACGAAGTAGATCGCCAGGAAGCCGAACATGCCGAGCTCGGAGCCCGCCAGGATATTCGTCATCTCCATCGGGATCGTGGAGAGCGTCAGCATGCGCGCGTAGACGTTGGCGGCGATGATCAGGAAGAGGATCGTCGTCGAGACGTAGCCGGTCTCGAGCACGACGCTGCGCAGCACCGGCCAGGACAGCTTGCGGCGCGCGAAGCCGACGATCAGGGCGAAGAAGGTGCCGACGGCGCCCGCCTCGGTCGGCGTGAAGAAGCCCGCGTAGATGCCGCCCATGACGACCGCGACGATGCCGATGACCGGCGCCAGGCGGCGCATCATCTCGCCGAAGGTCATCCGGGAGTCGACGTCGTCGTTCACCTTGCCGACGAAGGCGGGCCAGAAATGAGCGAGTGAGAAGTTCAGCAGCGCGAAGGCGCCGGCCAGGATGAGGCCGGGCACGACAGCGGCGATGAACAGCTTGCCGATCGAGACCTCGGCGATCAGCCCGTAGATGATGAGGAGCAGGCTCGGCGGGATCAACATGCCGAGCACGGAGGAGCCGGCGACGACGCCGACGGCGAAACGCTTGGTGTAGCCGTTCTCGATCATCGGCGGCACGGCGATGCGGCTGAACACGGCGGCCGAGGCGATCGAGGAGCCGGTGATCGAGGCGAAGATGGCATTGGCACCGACGGTGGCAATGCCGAGGCCGCCCTTGACCTTGCGCAGCAATGTCACGGCGACGAAGAACGCATCACGGCCGACGTCCGCCTTGTCGAGGATGAGCCCCATCATCACGAACAGCGGCACGACGCCGAACTCGTAGGACTTGATCGCCCCGGAAAAGGTGATGCCGAGGGTGTTGTCGGCGATCAGCGGATTGTCGCGTGCGAGCCAGATGCCGATGTAGGACAGGCCAAGCAGCGTGAACGCGATCGGAACGCCGAGCGCGACGCAGGCGAGCAGTCCCGCCAGCGACACGAAACCGATGCCAAGCGGCGTCAGCCCCATCTGGAAGTTGACGAACAGGAAGATCAGGATCGCCGCCGCCAGCGCGAGCGTCGGCAGACCGTCGCGGGCGAACGATCGCTCCCCACGACCACCGAGAAAGCCGATGATCGGTGCCGCCTTGCCAGTCAGGACCCGGATCGTCTCCGCCAGCGCCACCGCGCAGCCGATGACGACCCCCAGCGAGAACGGCCAGACCGGAATGGTGTAGGCGCCGACGGCGCCCATGAACTCGCCCGTCTGGTACGACTTGTAGAAGTCGTTCCAGAGCCACATCAGGCCCTTGGCCAGGATGAAGGCGCCGATCGCATAGCCGATGACGTCGATCACCGCGGCGAACACGGGCCGGCCCTCGGTCCAGCGGCCGTGCAGGAAGTCGGCCTTCACCAGCCGCCCCTCGCCGATGCTGGAGCCGAGCTGCAGGAAGACGCACGCCACGATCAGCATCGAGACGATCTCGGTGGCGCCGTTGATAGGCCGGCTGAACCCAGCCCGCAGGACGATGTCGGCGCAGATCAGCAGCATGATGAACAGGATCGCGAACGACGCGATCCACGAGAGCGCCTGCGGTAGCGCCAGATAGGCGAGGCGCAGCCGTCCGGCCGGGCTCGTGCCGGTCGTCGCCGGATCAGTCATTTGTTGCATTCCTTCAACGACCGGCGCCGCGGGCACTAGGCCCGCGGCAGCCTCATCCCCTGGATGCCTGCCTCAGAGGCCGGCATCCCAGTCGCGGCCGGGGGTGTCGCCCTGGGCGCGGATCTCGGCCATGAAGTCCTTCATGATCTGACGGGCCGGCACGCCACCCTTCTCGTTCGTCTCGACCCAGGTGAGCGCGACGTTCGGCATGGTGTCGATGAACTTCTTGCGCTCCTCCGGCGGCAGCTCGGCGATGGTCGCGCCGGCGTCCTTCATCTGCGTCAGGGCGGCCGCGGCACGCTCCTCGATGAGGCGGGCGTTCTCGAGGCTGTACTCGTTGCCGAGTTCGGTCAGCACCTTCTTTACGTCGTCCGGCAGCGTCTCCCACTTGTCCTTGTTGACGCCGAGGCCCCCGAAGGTGAGCGGACCGGTGTCGATCAGGGTGACGTAGGGGGCGACCTCGTGGATCTTCAGCGGCCAGGCACCGGTGGCGATCAGCAGCGAGCCGTCGCCGACGCCGGTCTGCAGCTGCGAGTACTGGGCCGGCAGGCCCGTCGCGACGAGCGTCGCATTCGTGCCGGCGAGCCAGGGGGCGGCCGAGGCAGCTCCGAGGATCTTCAGGCCGTCGAGGTCCGAGAGCTTCGTGATCGGCTTCTTGGTGAACAGGTGATAGCCGTCCGAGACACAGACACCGAGGAAGACGACGTTGTTCGCCTCCCACTCGGCCTTCATCGCCTCGCTCTTCTGGTTGAGCGTGTTCATCACCGCGACGGTCTTGTTGACGTCGGAGGTGGCGAAGGGCGTCGAATACATGATGTTCTGGAGCGGCAGCTTGGCGGGCTCGAACAGGGAGCCGATCCAGCCGATGTCGGTCAGGCCGTCGGACACCGCCTCCAGCGTGTCGTTGAAGCCGTAGAGCGACCCGCCGAACGCCTCGGTCCAGTTGATGCGGTATTCGGAGCCCATGGCCTCGAGTCGCGCGTTCGACTTGTCGACGATGATCGTCTTCAGCGGACCGACCCACGGGATCGTCAGCGGGTGGCTGGAGGCGATAGTGAGGTTGATGGTCTCGACGGCCGACGCGGGCAGCGTCAGCGATCCGAAGACGACGGCTGCGGCGGCGTACTTGAAGCGATGGAACATGCGACTTCCTCCCTTGACCGGCGGCGGAGTGCGTCGTGGGGCGCCTCTCGTGATCCGCAGGCGAGCCTGAAGGCCGGCGGCACCATGCCATGCAATCGTTTGCAGCGCAAGGCGGTCGGCCGGCACCCAAACCCATGCGTTTTCAAGGAGTTGTCTGACAGCTATCG
Organism: Pseudoxanthobacter soli DSM 19599; assembly: GCA_943372725.1. Classification (GTDB taxonomy): domain Bacteria; phylum Pseudomonadota; class Alphaproteobacteria; order Rhizobiales; family Segnochrobactraceae; genus CAMDHY01. Next base: position 1,664 of record CALRZT010000177.1, on the reverse strand, counting down.
CTGGCAATAAATGGCAAATTCTCGATCGCGGGTGTAGGCCCGTCCACGTCCGCGCAACGTGCCGCGCGACCCTCACGCCGTCGGTTGCGGCCCTCCTTGCCGAGACTCCGGTCGATCGCGACTCCAACGCATCTCGGATTGCCCGAGGGCCCGGAAGCGGGGCAATGTCCAACTCCCCGGGCTCCCGGCCCGGAGGGGTGCCGGCACGGACCGGTACCACAGCGAAGGAAGCGAGCCAGCCATCATGTCCGACATCGTGTGCATCTCTCCGATCGACGGAAGCGAAGTCGCGCGACGCACGCCGGCGACCGCCGCCGCGATCGACGCCGCCCTCGCCGCCGCGCGCCACGCGCAGGCCGAATGGGCGCGCGTTCCGATCGCCGAGCGCGGGCGCAAGATGCTCGATTTCCTTGCCGCGATGCAGGCTCAGAATCAGGAGATCGTGCCCGAACTCGCCCTACAGATGGGTCGGCCCGTGCGCTTCGGCGGCGAGATGCGGCCGTTCGAGGAGCGCGTCCGGGCGATGGTCGACATCGCCGAGGAAGCCCTGGCTCCTGTGGTTCCGAAGCCTAAGGAAGGCTTCCGCCGATTGATCAAGCGTGTTCCGGCCGGCATCGTGCTGGTGGTGGCGCCCTGGAACTACCCCTATCTCACGGCCGTCAACAGCATCGTCCCGGCGCTGCTGGCCGGCAACGCCGTCATCCTCAAGCATGCCACCCAGACGATCCTCGTCGGTGACCGCTTCCAGATGGCGATGGACCGTGTCGGCCTGCCGAAGGGCTTGTTCCAGAACCTCGCCCTCGGCCACGAGGACACGGCGCGTCTGATCGGCTCCGGCAAGGTCGACCATGTCAACTTCACCGGCTCGGTCGCCGGCGGCAAGGCGATGGAGCGCGCGGCGGCCGGAACGTTCACCACGCTGGGGCTCGAACTCGGCGGCAAGGACCCGGCCTACGTGCGCGCCGATGCCGACTTCGACTTCACCGTCGAGAACGTCGTCGACGGCACCTTCTACAACTCGGGCCAGTGCTGCTGCGGCATCGAGCGCATCTACGTGCACGACAGCCTCTACGACCGCTTCGTCGAGGCCTTCGTCGACCTCACCAACAAGTACGTCCTCGGCAATCCGCTGGACGAAGCGACGACGCTCGGGCCGATGGCGGCGACCCGCTTCGCCGATGTCGTCCGGGCGCAGACCAACGAGGCCCTCGCCAAGGGCGCGCGCGCCCACATCGCCCACGAGCGCTTCCCCGCCGACCGGGCCGGGACGCCCTACCTGATGCCGCAAGTGCTGACCGAGGTCGACCACTCGATGTCGGTGATGATGGAGGAGAGCTTCGGCCCCGTCGTCGGCATCATGAAGGTGTCGTCCGACGAGGAGGCTGTGCGCCTGATGAACGACAGCCCCTACGGGCTGACGGCCTCGATCTGGACGAGGGACATGGACACGGCCGAGGCGATCGGCGACCAGGTCGAGACCGGGACCGTGTTCATGAACCGCTGCGACTATGTCGATCCCGGCCTCGCCTGGACCGGCGTCAAGGACACCGGCCGCGGCGCCACCATGTCGCGCCTCGGCATCGAGGGCCTGACGCGGCCGAAGTCCTACCACCTGCGCGCGATCGGCTGATCGGTCGGGCCGGGGCGGCGCGCAGCGCCGCCCC
>CALRZT010000176.1:0-10097 GCA_943372725.1 Pseudoxanthobacter soli DSM 19599 | reverse complement strand
CCTCCCTACCCTCCCCCACGAGGGGGGGAGGGTTCGCGTTGTGCTTCACTCCGTCGGAGTGACACATGCGAACGCCCACCAGCGCTCTTGATCCCCACCTCGCGCCGTGGTGTTGAGAGCGCGCCGAACCACGGCGGCTGGGGACACGTCCGATGACCGACACCTTCGACCCGCTGCGCCTCAAGCGCGACAAGCGCCTCGATCCGAAGCGGACGGCGGTGTTCGTCGTCGACGCGCAGAATTCCGAGGTGACGCCCGCCTACGAGCACGAGAAGCCGGAGTACTGGGCGGCCGTGCACGACCGGGCCCTGCCGGCGATGCGGCGGCTGATCGACGAGGCGCGGGCGGCCGGGTGCGAGATCGTCTACACCGTCATCGAGGCGCTGACGCGCGACGGCCGCGACCGCTCGCTCGACCACAAGCTCTCCGGCATCCTCGTCCCGAAGGGGGCCTGGGAGGGCAAGGTGATCGACGCGGTGGCGCCTGGCGAGGACGACGTCCTCATGCCGAAGACGTCGTCCGGCGCCTTCAACTCGACGAACGCCGACTACGTGCTGCGCAATCTCGGCATCGACAACGTCATCGTCGTCGGCTTCCTCACCGACCAGTGCGTCGACATGACGGTGCGCGACGCTGCCGACCGTGGCTACTACGTCGTCTGCGCCGAGGACGCCTGCGCCACCCACACCGAGGCCCGCCACCGCGCGGCGCTGAAGGCCTTCGGCGGCTACTGCCGGGTGCAGACGGTCGACGAGGCGCTCTCGACGCTGATCCGCTGAAGCGCCGGCGCGGCTGGTCCCCTCCCCGCGCCGATCGCCCTCACGTCCCCATGAAGTAGCGCTGCCACTCGAAGTCGCTGATGTGGCTCGCCCGCCATGCCTCGTGAGCGTCGATCTCGAACTGGCGGCTGAGCCCATAGTGGTGGCGCAGCTCCGGCCCGAACACCCGCTCGATGAAGTCGGAGGCGCCGAAGGCCGCCATCGAGGCTTCCAGAGAGCGCGGCAGGGCCTCGTGCGTCTCCATCGCCGGCACGCCGGGGCTGATGGCGATCGGCTCGATCTTCTCCTCGATACCGTCGAGGCCGGCGGCGAGCATCGCGGCGATGCAGAGATAGGGGTTCACGTCGGCGCCGGGCACGCGATGCTCGAAGCGCGCCGCTCCCGCCGACGGCGTGGTGATGGCCCGGATCGCTGCCGCGCGGTTCTCGAAGCCCCAGGAGACGTTCTCCGGCGACCACGCGAGCCGCTCCATGCGGCGGTAGGTGTTGAGCGTCGGGCGGAACAACAGGTGGCTGTCGACCATGCGGGCGAGCAGCCCGCCGAGATAGAGCCGGCCGACATCCGTCAGTTTGTTCGCGCCGCCGGCGAAGGCGTTGCGGCCGTCCTGCCACAGGCTCTGGTGGTGGTGGGCGCCGCAGGCGCTTTCGCGGCCGGGGGGCTGGAAGCGCGTCATGAAGGTGGCGACCAGCCCGCGCTCGGCGCAGAGCTCCTTGAGGTGGAGCTTGGCGCGCACCGCGTCGTCGGCGGCCTCCAGCGCGGTCTTCGGCCCGAGCGCGATCTCGTACATGCCGTGGCCGTATTCGGTGACGACCGACGACACCGTGATGCCGATCGAGGCCATGCGCGAGACATAGGTCGCGAAGAAGTCCTGATAGGAGCCGGAGCGGGTGAGGTCGTAGTTGATGTAGGAATTGCCCCAGGGCTTCAGCTCGCGGAAGCGGCCCTCGCGCATCGCGTCCTCGTCGGCGTGGAAGATGCCGAACTCGTATTCGACGGCGAAGCGCGGCTCGTAGCCGAGCGCCTCGGCGCGCTCCTGCTGGCGGCGCACGGCCCAGCGCGGGTCGATCGGGCACGGGCTGCCGTCGAGCCAGAACGCATCGGTGATGACCGAGGCGAAGCGCTTGTCCCAGCCGTGGTGGCGGACGCTCGCCGGATCGGCGAGCGCCATGATGTTCGGAAAGCCGTTGTCGGTGTTGGAGATCGGCCCGGCGAACACCGGATCGCCGACCGGCGCGCCGTCGGCGTGGCCGACGCAGAACAGGATGCCGTTCAGCGCGTCGCCGTCGTAGGAGAGCTTCAGCGGCGTCGTCTTCGAGCGGAAGACACCGTTCATCTCGGCGGTGTGCACGTGCATCAGCTCGGCGCCGGCGTCGGCGAGCTCGAGCTTCAGGGCCTTCAGCGCGTCGCGCCGGGCGGCGGCATACGTCTCGAACGACATCGTCTTCAACCTTGCGGCTTTGCGCGTTTGGAGATGCGGAGGGGTCGGGGGTTCAGGAGCGCCTGAGGCGCCGGAGCCAGCCGGCGGCGAGCTCGTCGAGCTCGAGGCGGCCCATGATGCCGTTCGGCCGGAAGGCCATGCCGAGCACGATGACGGCACCGAGCGACAGGCCGGAGAGGCCGAGCATCTCCGGCAGTTGCACGCCCATGATGGTGGCGCCGCTTTCCAGGCTGCGGATCGCCTCGAGCCCGATCGACAGGATGGCGCAGCCGACCACGGCGCCCGACACCGTCCGCATGCCGCCGAGGATCAGCATGGCGAGGGTCAGGAACACCTGCTGGAAGAAGAAGGCGCGGGCGATCACCGCCCCCATGAAGTAGGCGTACATGATGCCGGCGGACCCGCAGACGAGCGCGCTCAGCACCCACGCCTTGAAGCGCAGCCTGACGACGTTGACGCCGAAGGCGCGGGCCGCCAGCACGTCGTCGGCGCTGGCGCGCAGTTGCACGCCGTCCTGGCTGTCGCGGAAGACGCGCGCCACGACGATCGCCGCCACCGCCACCGCGATCGCCGTCGGCAGGCCGATGACGACGGGGATGCCGAAGAAGGCCTGGGCGCCCTTGAACAGGTCGGTGTAGTTGATGAAGACGCCGTGCGAGATGATCAGAAGCGACAAGGTCACGATCGAGGCGGCGATGCCCGACAATCGCGAGATGATGAAGCCGGTGAGCAACGCCAGCACGCCGACGATGCCGAGGGCGACGACGGCGGCGACGATGGGATCTAGGACGACCTGGGAGAGGCCGAACGGCGCGTTCGGGATGGAGAGCTTCTTGGCGGCGAGCGGCGTCGCGAGGATCGCGACGAAATAGGCGCCGACACCGACGAAGGCGCTGTGGCCGAAGTTGCCGATGTTGGCGTTGCCCATGAAGATCTGCAGGCCGACGACGATGACGAGGTTGACGTAGCCGGCAAAGGCGATGCGCACCTGGTAGGGCGGCGCCAACCACAGGATCAAAACGCCGATCACCACGACGGGGACCGCCACGACGAGGCCGCCGAGGACGGAGCGCAGCAGCGGCGGCATCGAACGGTCGGTGGGTGCGGGGGCGGCGGACGACTGGGAGGTGGTCATGGCTCAGACCTCCTTGTCGCCGAGCTCGACCGTGCGGCCGAGCAGCCCCTGCGGCCGCCAGAACAGCACGACGCCGACGAGGAAGTAGGTGAGCGCGTCGCGCAGGCCACCGAACTTCTGCGGCAGCGCCACCAGGATGGCGACGTCGAGGAAACCCAGCACCATGCCGCCGACGGCAGCACCCGCGAGCGAGCCGAAGCCGCCGAGCACGCAGGCGACGAACGCCTTGATGACAGGGGCCGAGCCGAAGTCCGGCTCGACGCTGCCACGACGGGCGAGGATGAAGACGGACACGACGCCGGCGAGGAAGCCCGACAGCGCGAAGCCGGTGGCGATGACCCGGTTCGCCTTCACCCCCATCAGCCGCACGGTCGAGAAGTCGCGCGCGGCGGCGCGGATCGCGAGGCCGAGCAGGCTGCGGTTGAGGAAGAGCACCAGCGCGACGATGGCGACGATGGTGACGGCGAGCTCGAGCAGCTGCAGCGACGACACCGCATAGGGACCGATGAAGAAGGTCTGGTTGAGCGGCCCGAGCACCGGGACGGCGCGCGCCTTCGGCGAGACGAACAGCGTCAGCATGTTCTGCACGACGATCGAGACGCCGAAGGCGGTGAGCAGTCCCGTCGTCGTCGGTGCGTAGCGCACCGGCCGAAAGGCGACGCGCTCGAAGACGAGCGCCGTGACGATGCCCATGACGATGGCGATGGTGACGGCGCCGAGCACCGACTGCAGCCCGAGCGCCACGGCGAAGAACACCGAGTAGCCGGCGACCGCGATGATCTCGCCGTGGGCGAAGTTGACGAGGCCCATGATCGAGAAGACGAGGGCGAGGCCGAGCGCCAGCAGCGCGTACTCCGACCCGAAGGCGAGCGCGTTGACGATCTGCTGGATGGCGTAGTCCATCACGCGCCCTTCAATGTCCGCCGATGGCGAGGTCGGCGAGCCGCGGGTCGGCCCGAAGCTCCGCCGCCGGGCCGGCGTGGCGGATGGAGCCGGTCGAGAGCACGTAGGCGCGGTCGGCGACGGCGAGCGCCTGCATCATGTTCTGCTCGACGAGCACGATGGTGATGCCGGACTTCTTCAGCTCGACGATGTGCTCGAAGATGCGGGCGACGATGCGCGGCGCGAGGCCGAGCGACGGCTCGTCGAGGATGAGCAGGCGCGGCTTCGACATCATCGCGCGGGCGATCGCCAGCATCTGCTGCTCGCCGCCGGACAGCGTGCCGGCGAGCTGGTCGAGGCGCTCGCGCAGGACAGGGAACATCGCGAGGTAGCGGTCGCGCTCCGCGTCCTGGTCGCGCTCGCGCCGCCGCACGAAGCCGCCGAGGCGGAGGTTCTCGGCGACCGTCAGGTTCGCGAACACCCGCCGCCCCTCCGGCACCACTGTCATCGCCGCCCGCACCCGCTCCTCCGGCGACAGGCCGGAGACGTCGCGGCCGTCGAAACTGACGCGGCCGGTGGAGGGCACGAGGCCGATGACGGCCGAGACGATCGAGGTCTTGCCGGCCCCGTTCGGGCCGAGGAGGGCGACCGTCTCGCCGGCGCCGACCTCGATCGAGACGCCGCGCACGGCCGTGATCGGGCCGTAGCGGACGACGAGGTTCTCGACGACGAGCATGCCGGTCCGATGCGTCAGGAGGGCGGGTGGGTCGGGCAGCGGTTGGTCCAGCGCGGCGAAAGACGCCGCGCCGGACGGGTCGCTCACTTCAGGTAGGGAACGAAGGCCGGGACGGCGTCGATGATGAGGACGCGCTTGCCGTCCTTGAAGCCGATCACCGGGATCGTCTTCACCGGATAGGCGAGCTTCTCCTTGAAGGAGAGATTGTCGGACATCACCGTCTTCGAGCCGTCGCTGGCGCGGATCGCCTCGCGCAGCACCACCGGGTCCTCGCTGCCGGACGCCTTGGCGGCGTCGTAGACCACCTGCACCATGTCGGCGCCGAGCGCGTCGAAGATGCCGTTGACCTTGTAGCCGGCGGCCTTGCAGGCGGCGATGAACTGGTCGATGCGGCCGCCGTCGCCCATCACGCCGTGGGTGGCGAAGATCACCTTGTCGAGATAGGCGGGGTTGCCCACGGTCTCCTCGAGGGAGGGATCGTCGAAGCCGTCGCAGCCGGCGACGATGCCGTCGAAGCCGTTCGAGCGCAGCTGGCGCACCAGGATGCCGACGTCCGGCACCGGGCCGCAGACGTAGACGACGTCCGGCTTCTCGGCGATCGCCTTGATCTCGGCGATCTGCGGCGACCAGTCGGTGGTGCCGAAGGAATAGGCGAGCTTGCCGACGACCTTGCCGCCCTGCTTCTCCAGCGCCTCGCCGAACCACTCCGGCGTCTTCGCCGACCAGGACGCGCCGTCCTCGGAGGTGAGGATGACGGCGTTGCGGCCACCGGCGGCGAACACCGCCTCGGCGCCGGCAGCGGCGTTCATCGGATCCGGCACCGCGCCGGCGATGAAGTTGTCGAGGCCGACCTCGTGCATCTCCACCTGGGTGTTCGGGGCGGAGTAGACGGTGGCGCCGTAGCTCGCCGCCATCTGCGACATCGGGATCAGCGCGTCTGGGAACGGCACGCCGGCGATGACCTGCGCCTTCTCGTCGAGGAACTTCTGGCCCAGCGAGACGGAGAGCTGCGCGTCGGAGCGGGAATCCTCGATCAGGATCTCGATCTTGGGGTCGTCGGGACCTGCCGCCTTGTTGAGCTGGTCGGCCATGCAGCGGGCGCCCTCGGCCTCGCTGTAGGGGGCGAAGTCGCCGGTGAGCGAGGCGGCGAGGCCGATCTTGATGGTCGGCCCCTCGGCGAGCGCGGGACCGGCGAACAGGGCCAGCGCGGCGGCCGTCCCGAGCAAGAGCGAACGATGCGACATGGCTGGTTCCCCTGTTTCTCACCCCGTCGGCGCGGCGCCGGCCGGGGAGCCTCTCCCTTTGCGGATCGTCGCGGGCGGAGCGTCGCCTGCGACGGGTGCGAAATCGGTGCCAGCGCGCGAGCGCGCCTCAGTGCACCGTGCCGAGATAGATCTCGATCACCACCGGGTCCTTGCGGATCGCCTCCGGCGTGCCGTCGGCGACGACGCGGCCCATGTCCATGACGGTGATGCGGTCGCACAGCCCCATGATGAAGCCGAGGTCGTGGTCGATGACGACGATGCCGAGCGGGCGCTCGTCGCGGATTTCGCGGATGGTCAGCGCGAGTGCCTCGGTCTCCTGGTCGTTCATGCCGGCGGCCGGCTCGTCGAGCAGCATAACCTCCGGGCCGAGGGCGAGCGCGCGGGCGATCTCCAGGCGGCGCTGGTGGCCGTAGGAGAGCACACCCGCCGGCGCCTCGGCGAGGTCGAGGAGGCCCTGTTGGGCGAGCAGCGCATCGACCGTGATGCCGACGACGCGGTCGGGACGGTGGCGGCGGCCGGAGGTGAGCGCCACCTCGACGTTCTGGCGGACCGACAGCTGCTTGAACAGGCGCAGGTTCTGGAAGGTGCGAGCGACGCCGGACTGGGCGGCGAACTCCGGCCCGCGGCCGCCGAGATCATGGTCGCCGAGGCGGACGCGGCCCCCGTCGGGCGCGATCAGGCCGGTGACGACGTTGACGAGCGAGGACTTGCCGGCGCCGTTCGGGCCGATCAGCCCGACGATCTCGCCCGGGCGGCAAACGAGCGTGACGTCCTGCAGCGCCTGCACGCCGCCGAACCGCTTGCTCACCTGCTCGACCGACAGCACCCGGTCCACCTCCCCGTTCGGTCTCGTCGTCCGCCGTCCGGCCCCTCCGCCACGGCATCAAGTGATGGTAGGATCGCCGGCGGAGGGAGGCAAGCGGATTTTCCGAAATGGAAAATTGCTGCGAAACCTTTCGCCCGCAAAGGGTCGCCGACAGCCCGCTCGCGACTACGCGCGCCGCCGCCTACACCGCCTCGCCGCCCTCCTCGCTGGTGTCGAGCGGGATGGTGTTTGACATCAGGAGCACGGCGTCGCCCTCGCCGCCGGCGACGTAGGCGTGGCGCATGGTGGCGTCGAAGAGGATCGAGTCGCCCGGCCCGAGCCGTACCGTCTCGTAGTGCTCGGTGTGGAGTTCGAGGGTGCCGGAGATCACCGACAGAAACTCCTCGCCGGGATGGCTGCGCCAGCCGCCGCCCTCGTCGAGGGAGCGGGCGGAGACGGTGACGCGCCAGAAGAAGTTGCGCTTCTCCTTGAAGTCGGCACACAGCACCTCGAAGCGCAGGCCGTTGACGTCGTGGACGACGCCCTCCCCCGCCCGCGTGATCGAGCGCCGCGCCGTCGGCCGCACCACGTCCTCGGCGAGGAACCCCGTCACCGGCACCTTGAGGATGCCGGCGAGGACCAGCGCGGTGTCGAGCGTCAGCCGCGTCTTGCCGTTCTCGATCTTCGACAGCGTCGAGACGGAGAGGCCGGACATCTCCGAGATGTCCTGCAGCGTCAGCCCCTGCTTCTTGCGGTAGTCGCGGATCTGCGCCGCGATCTCGTGGACGGAGACGCGGGTCATGGGGAGGAGCCGGGGGTAGGGCTGGGGGGACGGGAACCAACCTGAGGGATGGGTTTGGCAGGCATCACGCCAAACCCTACGGCGTCATCCCGGACAAGCGAGGCGCAGCCGAGCGCCGATCCGGGACCCAGCGCAAGACTGCGCGCCAGAGGCGCGGCTTTGGTGTCGCGCTGCGCGCGACGACTGTCCGCTGGGTCCCGGATCGCTTCGCGTTGCTTCGCGTCCGGGATGACGGTCGCGGAGTGTGGCCAAGGCCGTCGGGGCAGCGCAATCGCGAACGACGGTCCGGCCGCCGCCGCAGCGGTTCGTTGAACTCCCTCACCCCCCACGGCGCGCCTCCCAGTCCGCCAGCGCCGTCTCCAGCGCCGCGCCGATGCGCTCAGCATGCGTGGCGACGTCGGCGTCGGTCGCCAGTAGGTCGTTGCGCACCTCGAGATAGAGGGCGACCCGGCCGCCGATGCGGGTGTTCTGCAGGGTGTAGCCCTCCGCCTCGCGCCAGTCGTAGGGCTCGTTGTCGCCCACCGGATCGTAGCCCTGCGCCACGAGCGCGTCGATCAGCGGAGCGGCCAGAACCGCGCGCTCGCGCCAGAGCACGCCGACCGGCCAGGGCCGGCGGTGGGCATGGTAGACGGGCGTGCAGGTGTGGACGGAGAGCACCACGGCGCGCCGCGCCATCGCCCGGTCGGCGGCCGCGTCGAACGGCGTGCGCGCCACCGAAAGCCGGGCCGCGAGATCGTCTGGCGTCACGTCGAGATTGCCCGGCACCGGGATGCCCGAGCAGTCGGGACGCGTGCACTCCCACGCCTGCTCCAGCCGGTTGAGGTCGAGAAACAGCCGCGACCAGCGCCCGATCGCCGCCGGCGCGCCGAGGCGGGCGGCGAGCGCCCGCGTCAGCGCCGCAGCCCCCGGGTCATAGCCGAAGTGGGAGGCGAGCAGCGCCGGCGGCAGGCCGAGGTCCGCCCACGGCGCCGGCACGGCGTTGCCACCGTGCTCGCAGAGCAGCGCCAGCGGCCCGGGTCGCGCGGCGGCGATCTCCTCGACGCCGGCGGAGGCGAGGGCCGCGAGCATCGCCGCATCAGGGAGCGGCAAGCCGCACGGATTACCGAGCGCGGGAGCGGGCATGGACGGCACGATGGACATCCCCCTGTCGAACAATCCCTGCGGCAGCTGACCGGCGGCCTTGGGGCATCATCCAAATCTCCGGCAGCATCCGGGCGGCCTTCTCGCGCCCTCCAGGCCGATCAGCCGAGGTGGCGGCGGACGTGGAAGGACTTCGCCTGCGTCGCCTCCAGCACGCCGGTGCGGGCGTTGGCGCGGCCGAGACCGGAGGACTTCACCCCGCCCCACGGCAGATAGAGGTCGGCGTGGTCGCAGCGGTTGACGAACACCGTGCCGGCCTCGAGCTCGCTCGCGATCGCCTCGGCCTCGGCGATGTCGGCCGACCAGACGCTCGCCGTCAGGCCGTATTCGCTGTCGTTCATCAGGGCGACCGCCTCTTCGTCGGACGACACCGTCTGGATGCAGGCGACCGGGCCGAACAGCTCGTCGCGCATGATCGGCATGTCGGCGGTGCAGCCCGCCAGCACCTCCGGCTCGACATAGGCGCGGCCGAGGTCGGCGGCGCCGAAGCGGTCCGCCGCGTGGGTGCGCTTGGCCCCCATCGCCAGCGCCTGGGCGACGCGGGCGTTGATCTGCTCGGCGGCCACCGCCCGCACCACCGGGCCGATCATCGGCTTGCCGTCGAGCGGGTGGCCAAGCGTCCAGTTCGCCGCATCCGCCGTGAACGCCTCGATGAAGCGGGCGGCGATGTCCTTGTGGACATAGATGCGCTCGACCGAGCAGCACGACTGGCCGGCGTTCGAGAAGCAGCCTTCGGTGAGAAGCGGGATGGCATCCGCGAGGTCGGCGTCCGGGCGGAGATAGGCCGGGTCCTTGCCGCCGAGCTCGAGGTGGACGTGGGTGTGGGTGCCGGCCGCGGCGGCATGGACGCGCCGGCCGCCGCCGACCGAGCCGATGAAGCGCACGGCGCCGAGCCGGTTCGAGCCGATCAGCGCCTCGGCCGCCGGATGCGAGAGGTGCAGCGCCTGGAAGACGCCGGCCGGCCCGCCGGCGGCCTCGAAGGCCTCAGCGGCGATCTCGGCGGTGATCGGCGTCTGCGGCGAGTGCTTGAGGATGACGACGTTGCCGGCGATGAGCGGCTCGGTGACGAGCATCGACATCATCGCCGTCGGATAGTTCCAGGGGCAGATCGACAG
>CALRZT010000175.1:0-10123 GCA_943372725.1 Pseudoxanthobacter soli DSM 19599 | reverse complement strand
GCCGCCGCGCGTTTCAAGGTTACATACCGGTATAGGCCTGCACGTAGGGCCACACCTCGATGGCGCCGCGGTAGATCATGTCCAGCGCGACATAGAGGATGATCAAGAGGCCGATGTAGGCGATCCAGCGGTAGCGATGCAGCAGCCGGGCGATGAAGCTCGCGGCGAGCCCCATCAGCGCGATCGACACCGCGAGGCCGGTGATCAGCACCCACGGATGCTCGCGTGCGGCACCCGCGACGGCGAGCACGTTGTCGAGCGACATCGACACGTCGGCGACGACGATCTGCCAGGCCGCTTGGGCGAAGGTCTTGCGCGGCGCGCCGGCGGCGATCTGCTGGTCGCCGGTGATGTCTTCCTCGGTGAGCGCCTCCTGGCCCTCGGCGGCCTCGCGGGCCGAGAGGCGCAGCTCGCGCCACATCTTCCATGACACCCAGAGCAGCAGGATGCCGCCGGCGAGCAGCAGGCCGATGATGGCGAGCAGCTGGGCGGTGATCGCGGCGAAGAAGATGCGCAGCACGGTGGCGGCGATGATGCCGATCAGGATCGCCTTGGCGCGCTGGTCCTTCGGCAGGCCGGCGGCGGCCAGGCCGATGACGATGGCGTTGTCGCCGGCGAGCACGATGTCGATCATGATCACCTGGCCGAGCGCGGTGAGCGCTTCTGGGGTCAGGTGCTCGGCGAAGAATTCCATCATGCGGGACTGTCTCCTTGCAGGGGCAAGGGCGGAGCAGGACGAGAACGCCGGAATGTCCGGCCTCGTTGCCGGTCGGGTACTACCGCCGTGGGGCGGGCGCGCCCGTCTGCTGCGCCCGAGAGGTCTCGGAAAACGTCCAGTCCGACATCGCAGTCCCGAAGGGCTGCCAGAGGGGCCCGGCCTGGCACCAGGGTTGGGAGAAGAGCTCGGTGTCTCCGAAGGGGTGGTCGCAGACGCGGTGATCTGGGACCCGCCGGGGGAGGCCCGGCGGCATTCTCATGGCCTCAATCCTCGTTCGCCGCAAGGGCCGCGAGCACCTTGCCGCGACCACGCCAGCGCAGCACCAGCGGCACGATCACGGCGGCCGCGGCGAGCGCCAGCAGCACGGCGGCGACCGGCGAGGTGACGAGCACCGTCGGGTCGCCCTGGCTGATGGCGAGCGCCCGGCGCAGCTGCTGCTCGGCGAGCGGCCCGAGGATCAGCCCGACCACCACCGGGGCGATCGGATAGCCGAACAGGCGCAAAAGGAAGCCGAGGATGCCGAAGGCGAGCAGCATGGCGAGCTCGGCGATCGAGGGGTTGGCGCCGATCGTCCCGAGCGTCGCGAACACCAGGATGCCGCCATAGAGCCACGGCCGCGGGATCGACAGGAGCTTCACCCACAGCCCGATCAGCGGCAGGTTCAGCACCAAAAGCATCAGGTTGGCGACGAGCAGGCTGGCGATCAGGCCCCAGACGAGCTCGGCGTTGTTGATGAACAGGAGCGGCCCGGGCTGCAGGCCGAACTGCTGGAAGCCGGCGAGCATGATCGCCGCCGTCGCCGTCGTCGGCAGGCCGAGCGTCAGGAGCGGCACCAGCGTGCCGGCGGCCGAGGCGTTGTTGGCCGCCTCCGGCCCGGCGACGCCCTCGATGGCGCCGTGACCGAACTCCTCCGGGTGCTTCGACAGCCGCTTCTCGGCCGCATAGGAGAGGAAGGTGCCGATCTCGGCGCCGCCGGCCGGCATCGCGCCGATCGGAAAGCCGATCAGCGTGCCGCGCAGCCACGGCTTCCACGAGCGCGCCCAGTCGAGCTTGCTCATCCACACCGAGCCGCGCACCGGCTCGATCCTGTCGGCGCCGCGCCGGCCGGCCGCCGCCACCGACAGCGCCTCGCCGACGGCGAACAGGGCGACGGCCACCGTCGTCACCTCGATGCCGTCGAGGAGGTCGGGCATGCCGAAGGTGAGGCGTGCCTGGCCGGTCTGCAGGTCGATGCCGACGAGGCCGATGGCGAGGCCGAGGGCGAGCGCGGTGAGGCCGCGCAGCGTCGAATCACCGAACGCCGCCGACACCGTCATGAAGGCGAGCACCATCAGCGCGAAGTATTCGGCCGGCCCGAAGGCGAGCGCGAACTTCACCACCCACGGGGCGATGAAGGCGAGGCCGATGGTGGCGATCAGGCCGGCGACGAAGGAGCCGATCGCGGCGGTGGCGAGTGCCGGGCCGCCGCGCCCGGCCCGGGCCATCTTGTTGCCCTCGAGCGCCGTGACGATCGAGGCGCTCTCGCCCGGCGTGTTGAGCAGGATCGAGGTGGTCGAGCCGCCATACATGCCGCCGTAGTAGATGCCGGCGAACATGATCAGCGATCCCGCCGGGTCGAGCTTGTAGGTGACCGGCAGCAGCAGCGCGACGGTGAGCGCCGGGCCGATGCCCGGCAGCACGCCGACGGCGGTGCCGAGCGTCACGCCGATCAGGGCGTAGAGCAGGTTCATCGGCTCGAGGGCGACGAGCAGCCCGTGCCCGAGCAGTGCGAAGGTATCCATGGGTCGCCCCAGCCGGCTCGGGTGAAACGGAAATCAGGAAACCAGGCGCTCGAGCGGCCCGGCGGGCAGCGACAGCTGCAGGAGCTTGGTGAAGATCAGCCAGACGAGGAAGCCGAACACCGCCCCGCCCGGCACCGTCAGCCACAGCGGCCCGCGGCCGAGCCCCTTCGCCGTGAAGGCGAACAGCACGCCGGTGGCGATCGAGAAGCCGGCGTAGGGGAGCAGCACCATCTGGCCGACGAGACCGGCGACGATCCAGGCGACCGGCCCGAACTCGACGCTCTCGCGCTCCGGGAAGCCGCCGCGCCAGCCGGCGATCGCCGTCCAGACGGCGAGGCCGACGAGCCCTGCGGCCACCGTGTAGGGGAAGGCCGCCGGCCCGACGCGGGCATAGGCGGCGGCCACCGCGAGGCGCTGGGTGTCCCAGACGATCACCGCGGCGAGCCCGGCGAGCAGCACCGCGATGATGAGCACCGCCCGGTCGGGCGGGTGCCGTCCGTTGTGATCCACAACGGACGGCACACCACCTTCAGAACGCCGCTGGCGGGTGTCGACGTCGCCGCTCACTTGACGAGCCCGATGTCCTTCAGGATCGCCGCGGTCGCCGCGGTGTCGGCGGCGAGCTGCGCCTTGAAGGCGTCGCCGGCGAGGTAGGTGTTCTGCCAGCCCTTTGCCTTCAGCGTCTCCTGCCAGGTGGCGGAGTTGACCATCTTCTCGATGTCGGCGCCGATCGCCGCCGCCTGCTCGGGGGTGATGTCGGGGGCCGCCGCGACCATCCGCCAGTTCTGGATCTCGACGTCGACGCCGGCCTCCTTCAGCGTCGGCGCGTCGACGCCCGGCAGGCGTGCGCCGCTCGACACCGCCAGCAGGCGGAGCGCGCCGGCCTGCACCTGGCTCTCGAACTCGCCGTAGCCGGAGATGCCGGCCGTCACCTGGCCGCCGAGGATGGCGGCGAGTGCCTCGCCGCCGCCGGAGAAGGCGATGTAGTTGACCTTGGTCGGGTCGACGCCGACCGCCTTGGCGATCAGCCCCGTCGTGATGTGGTCGGTGCCGCCGGCCGAGCCGCCGCCCCACGACACCGCGCCGGGATCGGCCTTCAGCGCCGCCACGAGGTCCTGCATCGTCTGGAGCGGCGAGGAGGCCGGCACGACGATCGCCTCGTACTCGCCGGTGAGGCGCGCGATCGGCGTCACCTGCTCGAGCGTGACGGGTGCGTTGTTCGTCAGGATGGCGCCGACCATGACGTAGCCGCCGACGATCAGTGCGTTCGGGTCGCCCTTCGACTGGGTGGCGAACTGGGCGAGGCCGATGGTGCCGCCGGCGCCGGGAACGTTGTTGACCTGGACGCTGTCGGCGATCTTCTCGTCCTGCAGGGCCGTCTGCATGGCGCGCGCGGTCTGGTCCCAGCCGCCGCCCGGCGCCGCCGGTGCCATCACCTTGTAGTCGGTGGCGAAGGCCGACAGCGGCGCGGCGATGAGGCCGGCGCAGAGCGCGGCGGCGAACAAGGGCTTCAACATGGGGACCTCCCGGGACGTCGCGCGGCAGTGCCGCGCCGCAGGCCTTCGCATGGGAGGAGGCCGCGGGGCCGAGGGCCGTCGCGGGATGCCGTATCCTCTCGACACCACGCCTCTGGCGAGACGCGGCTCCTCCCGGTTCTCCCGGGCTTGTCGGCGCCCGGCGGGCGCCACTGTAGCAAATGCGGCTGTCGTGCACCTGTCGTCTGCGGAGCCGCCGTCAGGGCTCGGTGACGAGGCGTCGCCACGTCTCGAGGCCGCGGGCCTTGCGCTGCTGGTCGAGGGCGACGAGGAGCGCCGGGCCGAGCGCGACCGGGTGGACGACGCCGCGGGCGGCCCGCGCGATCCGCTCGCTGGTGAACTCGCCCGGCGTGCCGGGAATGACGGCGCCCAGCGCCGACGGCCCGGCGGCGATCGCCTGGCCGCGCGGCGACAGCGCGTAGTCGATGAAGGCGGCGCCGAGCGCGATGTCGTCGGCGCTCTTCGGGATCAGCATCGTGCGGGTCAGCACCAGCGTATAGTCCTCCGGCACGACGACGCCGAGCCTGCCGCCCTCCACCACGCGGGCGAAGGCATAGGAGCCGAGCACGTTGTAGCCGAGCGCCAGCTCCCCCTCCTCGACGAGGTCGAGGATCTGCGGGCTCGAATCGCCGAGCTCGGCGTCGACCCGGCCGAAGGCGCGGGCGAGCCGCCAGAAGTTCGAGGAGATCTGCGCGTCCTGCATGGCGAGCAGGTGGCCGACGCCGGACAGCGCGATGTCGTAGGTGCCGACACGGCCGCGGAAGCGCTCCGGCTCGCGCTCGAGGAGCTCCGTCAGGGCGAGGTGCGAGCGAGGCCGCTCGGCCTCCGCCACCAGCGCCGTGTTGTAGACGATGACGGCCGGCTCGTAGGTGAAGCCGAACACCTCCGAGCGCCAGCGCGCCCACGCCGGCAGCCGGGCCGTGGCGTCGCTCTCGTGGGCGCGGGCGAAGCCGTCGTTGGCGAGCTTCACCTGCAGGTCGGCGGCGGACGACACCACGAGGTCCGTCGAGGGCGGCAGCGTGCCGGCGACGACGGCGTCGTAGAGGCGGATGGTGTCCATCTCGACATAGACCACCGTCACCTCCGGCCGCGTCGCCTGGAAGTCGCGGATGAAGTGGGCGAAGTGGCCGGTGTCGGTGGCACCGGCGACGGTGAGCACGGGCCCACGGCCCTCGGCCGGCGGCGCCGGCGCCGGGTAGACGCTCTCGCGCGCCTGGCCGTCGCCGCCGGCGACGAGCGATAGCAGCGCGGCAAGCGCGAGCGTCGCCACCACCGCGGCGGTGGACCGGCTCGCCGGCGCGGTCTCGCACGGCAGTTCGACGCGGGCGACGAGGCCGCCGCCTGGGCGGTCGAGCAGGGCGATCGAGCCGCCGTGCGCCTCGGCGACGCTCTTGGCCACCGCCAGCCCGAGGCCGGTGCCGGGGGCGCCGGCGCCGGCGCGGCCGCGGCGGAAGCGCTGCAGCACCAGCGCCTTCTCGTCGTCGGCGATGCCGTCGCCGCGGTCGGCCACCGACACCGCCACCCGGCCGGCGCCCGCCGGCGCCACGTCGATGTCGACGTCGTCGTCGGAATAGGCGAGCGCGTTCTCGACGAGGTTGCGCAGCATCTCGCGCAGCGCCAGCCGGTCGCCCCAGATCGTCACGCCGCGCGCCGCCGGTGCCACCGACACCGTCAGCCTGCCCTCGTCGTCGTCGTCGAGGCGGGCGCGGACCTCGTCGACGATGACGGCGGGGGTCAGCGGCGCCACCTCGCGGGTCTCCAGCCGGTGCGCCACGATCGCCTCCATCAGCAGCTGGTTGACGAGGTCGCTGGTGGCGGTGGCGTTGCGGTGGATGCGGACGAGGCGCTCGCGCACCTTCGCCGGGTCGCGCTCCTCGAGCGCCACCTCCGCCTGGGCGCGCAGCGCGGCGAGCGGCGTGCGCACCTGGTGCGCGGCGTCGGCGACGAGGCCCGAGAGCGTCTTCAGCGACGAATCGAGGCGGCGCATGAAGTCGTTCAGGGCCGACACCAGCGCCATCACCTCGAGCGGCACCGGCAGGCGCAGCGGCGACAGGTCGTCCGGCGCGCGCTCGCGCAGTTCCTGCTCGATGCCGGCGAGCGGCACGAACGCCCGCCGCACCCCGAACCAGACCACCGCGAGCGCCACCAGCAGCAGCGCCACCAGCGGCAGCACGGCACGGGCGAGGATCTCGTTCGCCAGCGCCTCGCGCCCCCGCCTGGTCTCGGCGACGCGGATCGAGACGAAGCCCGCCCCGCCGCCGACCGACGACAGCCGGCCGATGGTGGCGACGCGGACGCGCTCGCCGCGGTATGTCAGGTCCTCGAAATTCGGCTCGGCGCGCGCCGCCCGTGGCCGGCCGGCGGCGAGGTCGGGGTAGCCGGTGACGAAGGCGCCGTCGGGGGCCTCGACGAGGTAGAAGACGCGGTCGCCGCCGGCCCCCAGCATCGCCAGCGAGGCGAGCGGCAGCTCCACCGTGACGCGGCCGTCCTCCACCTGCACGGCGCCGGCGATCGACAGGGCGGAGGCCGCGAGCAGCCGGTCGAAGGCGCGGTCGGCGGCGCGGTTGGCGTAGTCGCGCAGGAACACCGCGAACACCATCGCCGAGATCGCCAGCACCAGGAAGGCGAGGCCGAGCACGCGCCGGCGGATCGACAGCACCGCCCGCACCGGCGTGTCGGCGAAGGCCTCAGACCGCCGCATCGGGCCGCCCCGCCGCATCCGGCGCCGCCGCGCGCATCAAGTAGCCGCTGCCGCGCACCGTGACGATCTCGACGCCGGCGCCCTCGAGCTTGCGCCTGAGCCGCGACACCACCAGTTCGAGGGCGTTGACGCCGACGTCGTCCTCGGCGCCGAACACCTGCGACATCAGCCGCTCCTTCGCCACCACCTGGCCGAGGCGGGCGACCAGCACCTCGAGCACCCGGAACTCCCGCCGGCCGCAATCGACCGGCCGCTCGCCGATGACCACCGTCCGGCTCGCCGCATCGACCCCGAGGGCGCCGACGCGCACGAGGCTCGCCCGCACCGCCGTCGGACGGCGCATGACCGCTCGCAGCCGCGCCTCGAACTCGCGCAGGTCGAACGGCTTGACGATGTAGTCGTCGGCGCCAAGGTCGAGCAGGCTCACCTTGTCGTCGACCTCTGCGCGCGCCGTCACCACCAGCACCGGCGTCGTCACGCCGGCGCGGCGCAGCTCGGCGAGCACCGCGAAGCCGTCGCGGCCGGGCAGGTTGACGTCGAGCACGAGGGCGTCGAACGGCTCCTCGCGGGCGCGCGCCGCCACATCGGTGCCGGTGCGGTGCCATTCGACGGCGTGGCCGGAGGCGCGCAGCCGCGCCGCGACGGCGTCGCCCAGATCCTCGGCGTCCTCGGCGAGCAGAATGCGCACGGTAAAGGCCTGGTGGCGGCGGGGCGGGCCGGCCACCGGTGCCCCGCGAATCCTCTCCGCTTGTCGCGCGCGCCTCGCGGGCCCGTCAAGCGCGCCGCCACCTCAGGCCGACCGCGGTGCGACGCGACCGCCGCCGCCTTGCAATGGGCCGCCCTATCGGCCATACGCTCGCGGGTGCAGCCGCCCCGCAAGCGCCGGGTCGCCTCGCCCGCGCCATCGGGCGCCACCCCCGGAGCGACCGCCGAGCGATGCTCTCCGACGACAGCAGCGAGCTCTCCCGCCGCCTCTGGCGCGGCTGGATCGCGCCGCACTGGCCGCAGATCCTGATGATCCTCGCCGTCATCGCGGTCTCGGCCGGCACCACCGGCCTCTATCCGATCCTGATCAACGAGGCCTATGACGCCTTCGGCGCCAAGGATGCCGCGATGATCGCGCTCCTGCCGGTGCTGGTGTTCGGCGTCGTCGTCGTCAAGGCGCTGACGCTCTATGCCCAGGTGACGATGACCAACCGTCTCGCCACCCGCATCGAGACCGACCTGCAGATCGCCCTCTACGACCACCTGGTCGACGCCGACGTGGCGCAGCTCGCCGACGAGACGCCGGCGGCCCTGACGCAGCGCTTCACCACCGACCTCGCCTACATCCGCGACGCGCTGACCCGTGCCACGACCAACCTCGTGCGCGACGCGCTGACGCTCGTCTCCGTCTTCGCCGCGATGGTCTGGCTCGACTGGTTCCTGTCCTTGTTCGCGATCGTCGTGCTGCCCCTCGCCGTCATCCCCATCAGCCGCATCGGCAAGCGCATCCGCCGCGTCTCCACCACCACCCAGGAACAGACCGGCGTGATGGCGCAACTCGTCTCCGAGAGCTTCGGGGCCTTGCGCATCGTCAAGACCTATGGCCTCGAGGGCTATCTCAAGGGCCGCGCCGCCGCCGCCTTCGAGCGGGTGCGGGTGCTGAAGGTGAAGGCGGCCGACCAGCGCGGCCGCGTCGAGCCGACGCTCGAGCTCCTCGGCGGGCTTGCCGTCGTCGGCGTGCTGCTCGTCATCGGCTGGCGCATCTCGTCGGGAGCCTCGACGGTCGGCGAGTTCACCGGCTTCATCTCGGCGCTCCTCATCGCCGCCCAGCCGCTCAGGGCGCTCGGCAGCCTCAACGCCGTGCTGCAGCAGGGCTTCTCGGCGCTCCGTCGCGTCTTCGACGTGCTCGACCGCCCGCCGACGGTGGCCGACCGCCCGGGCGCCCGCCCGCTCGTCGTCCGCACCGGCGAGGTCCGCTTCGACGACGTCGTCTTCCGCTACGACTTCGCCGACGGCACCCGCGCCCTCGACGGCGTCGACTTCGTCGCCCCCGGCGGCAAGGTGACGGCGATCGTCGGCCGCTCCGGCGCCGGCAAGTCGACGCTGTTCTCCCTCGTCGGCCGCCTGTTCGACCCGGAATCCGGCCGCGTGCTGATCGACGGCACCGACGTCCGCGACGTCACGCTCGCGAGCCTCCGCCGCCAGGTGGCGGTGGTGGCGCAGGAGGCGGTGCTGTTCAACGACACCATCCGCCAGAACATCCGCTTCGGCCGCCCCAACGCCGGCGACGCCGAGATCGAGGCGGCGGCGCGCCAGGCGGCGGCGCACGGCTTCATCATGGCGATGCCCGAGGGCTACGACACCGTCGTCGGCGACCGCGGCGCCCGCCTGTCCGGCGGCGAGCGCCAGCGCGTCACGCTCGCCCGCGCCTTCCTCAAGGACGCTCCGATCCTGCTTCTCGACGAGGCGACGAGCGCGCTCGATTCGGAATCCGAGCACCTCATCCGCGAGGCGATCGCCCGGCTCGCGGCGGGCCGCACGACGCTGGTCATCGCCCACCGGCTGTCGACCATCCGCGCCGCCGACCGCATCGTCGTGATGGAGGCGGGCCGCGTCGTCGAGACCGGCACCCACGACGAGCTTATCGCCGCAGGCGGGCTCTACGCGCGATTCTACCGCCTGCAGTTCCAGGAGGTGTTCGCGCCGGAACCCGAGGCGGACGGCGCCGGTCCGGCCTAAACGGCAGGCGCGCTGGCGCGGTCACTCGCGCCGCAGGATCTTGTCGACGATCAGGTCCGTCCACAGCGACGAGCGGTAGGACGCCTTCAGCTCGACGGGATCGTAGACGGTGTCGACCCACTCGAGGAACCCCAGTCCCTTCGCGAGACCCTCGTCGCGATACTTCTGCAGGAAGACGTCGAGGATGCCGGTCTTCGCCGAGCGCACATGGCCGTAGCGCAGGTGCAGCTGATCGATCGCCGCCTCGACGGGGGCGTTCTTGTGCAGGAGCAGGTAGAGCGCGCTCGCGAGCCCCGCCCGGTCGGCGCCGGACTTGCAGTGCATCAGCGCCGGATACTCGATGGTGTCGAACACCCGCTTCGCCTCGTGCACCGCCTCGCGGGTCGGGGCGGCGCGCGAATAGAGCGGCAGCTCGACGAGGGCCAGGCCTTCCGCCTCGCAGGCCTCGCGCTGCAGCGGCCAGCCGCCGTGGGCGCGGCCGGCGCGCAGCGTCACGATGGTGCGGATGCCGTTGCGCTTCGCCCACGCGATGTCGTGCGGTGTCGGCTGTGCCGACCGCCAGAGCTTGCCGTCGACGCGGTGGCGGTTGCCGTAGAGGAGGCGGAAGATGCCGTGATCGGCGATCAGCATGTGCGACCACGCCGCCAGCCGCTTCCCCGGCCCG
>CALRZT010000174.1:0-10125 GCA_943372725.1 Pseudoxanthobacter soli DSM 19599 | reverse complement strand
CCCTGGTGCCGGACCGTTCGGCCTCGGCTCGTTTCCCAAAGTGCGCAGTTGGCCTGCGACGAATTGTGCGACGGTACCGGACGATCCGCCGGCATGAAAGCCTCCGGCGCGCGCTCGGGGCGGCTTTCCGACGAAAGTGCAAGGGGCGGCCGCTGCGCGACCCGCCGATCCGGCGTCCTCAGCGGCGCTCGCCGTAGAGTTCTGCCGGGTCGACCATCGGCTCGGCCTCGACGAAGACGAGCGGTGCGCCTGTCTGGCCGAGCGGCACGGAGCGGTAGAAGCAGGAGCGGCGGCCGGTGTGGCAGCTAGCGCCGCTGCCCTCCACCCTCACCTTGATCCACACGGCATCCTGGTCGCAGTCGACGAGCACGTCCTCGACGCGCTGCAGCGAGCCGGAGGTTTCGCCCTTCTTCCAGAGCGCCTGGCGCGAGCGGCTGTAGTAGTGCGCGATGCCGGTCTCGACCGTGAGGGCGAGCGCCTCGGCGTTCATGTGGGCGAGCATCAGCACGGTGCCGTCACCGGCATCTGTGACGACGGCGGTGACGAGACCGTGCGCATCGAAGCGCGGCGTCAGGGTGACGCCGGCCTCGAGGTCATGCTTGTCGCCCGGAGAGGGAAACCGCGCGTCCACACCGTCCACCGCCGCACCGCCCACCGCTTCTGGTGGCGGCTCAGCGGAAGCCGCGCACCATCGTCATGAACCGCACCTGCTCGGCCGGATCGTCGCGGAAGACGCCGGTGAACTGGCTGGTGATCGTCGAGGCGCCCTGCTTCTGGACGCCGCGCATCGACATACACTGATGTTCGGCCTCGATCATCACCGCGATGCCGCGCGGCTTCAGGTGCTCGTCCATGGTCGAGATGATCTGCGCCGTCAGGTTCTCCTGCGTCTGCAGGCGGCGGGCGAAGACGTCGACCAGGCGGGCGATCTTCGACAGGCCGACGACGCCCTCGGACGGGTAGTAGGCGACGTGCGCCCGCCCGATGAACGGCACCATGTGGTGCTCGCAGTGCGAGAAGAACGGAATGTCGCGCACCAGCACGATGTCGTCGTAGCCGCCGACTTCCTCGAAGGTCCGCGACAGCATGGCGCCTGCGTCCTCGCGGTAGCCCTTGTAGAGCTCCTCGTAGGCGCGCACGACGCGGCGGGGGGTGTCGACCAGGCCCTCGCGGTCGGGATCGTCGCCGGTCCAGGCGAGCAGCGTGCGAACGGCGGCCTCCGCCTCTTCGCGGGTGGGACGAGCCACGGGCGCACGGGGCACTTCGGCACGGCGATCGGCTATGTTCTTCACGATGGCATCCATCGGGGCTCTCCCGTCGACTTGTGTCGCGCCGCTATACGGGGCACCCGCGAAAACGGACCAGTCGATCCGTGACAGGGGTCTGGCGCACGGTTTCCTCCATGCCCAATGGCGATCCAACACCGACCGTTCCTATATAGTGGGTCGGTGACGATCGGGAAACGGCGGCGGCGGGCGATGTTGGTCACGTCCTGAGGATCGGGTCGCCGGCGAACCGCCGATTGGGAGCAAGCGATGCTCGACGCGCTCTACAACGAGAAGATCCTGGCCCACGCCGCCAACATCCCGCGGCTCGGCCGGCTCGCAACGCCCGACGCCACGGCGACGGCGCACTCGCGGCTGTGCGGCTCGACGGTGACGGTCGACGTCGCCGTCGAGGGTGACCGGGTCGTCGATTTCGCCCACGAGGTGCGCGCCTGCGCCCTCGGCCAGGCGTCGTCCTCGCTGATGGCACAGACTGTCGTCGGGGCGAGCACGGACGACCTGCGGGTCCTGCGCGAGACGATGCGGCGGATGCTGAAGGAGAACGGCCCGGCGCCGACCGGCCGCTTCGCCGAACTCGCGGTGCTCGAGCCGGTGCGCGACTACAAGGCGCGCCACGCCTCGACGATGCTGACCTTCGACGCCGTCGTCGACGCCCTCGACCAGATCGAGGCGAAGCGGTCGGGAGCCGCGCCTGCCGCCGCCGCCGCGACCGCCGGCGTCGCCGGCTGACCGACGCGGCCGGCTGGCCGACGCCGCCGGACGGACCGCCCACTCGCGCCGCCAGCTCGCGCCCCACCATCGGGCCGCAAGGTCCGCCGCGGCGGCGCGCCGCTCATCGAGGGACGGAGACCAGCGATGTGCGCCGAGTGCCCGCCGCCGCGCCCCGCTCGCCCCGTCGGACCGGCGGCGCGGTCGATGCTCGTGCTGATCGGCCTCTACCGGCTGACGCTGTCGCCCTTCCTCGGCCAGTGGTGCCGCTACCTGCCGACCTGCTCGGCCTATGGCGAGGAGGCGATCCGCCGCCACGGCGCCTGGGCCGGCGGCTGGATGACGCTCGCCCGCCTCACACGCTGCAACCCCCTCGGCGCCTCCGGCTACGATCCCGTACCCGAGCAGGTGTCCACCGCAGCGCGCTGGTGGGCGCCCTGGCGCTACGCCCACTGGACCGGTCGCCACATCGACCCGGCGACGCGGCTAGACCGCACGTCTTGACCCAAGCCCCGGAAACAGCTTGATCCTTTCCGGCGCCGACAGTTGCTTAGCCGGCTTCCTTGGAGATCAGGCGAGCGGCTTCATCCCTCTCCCGGCATAGCGCGGCGGGGCGGCCGGACGGTGGTCGACCTCCAGCGCGACGAGGCGATCGACCATCTCCGCCGGCATCGGCGTGGCGCGGCTGCCGGCGGTGTCGACGTGCAGCAGCATGTGCTCGCCGGTGGCGACCGCCTCGCCGGTGTCGGCGTCGCTCATCTCGTGGACGTAGGACACGCGCTTGTCGTCATGGCCGAGCAGCCACGTGGAAACGGCGAGCCGCGCCCCGGCTTTCACCTCGCGCAGGTAGCGGATGCGCGTTTCCACCGTGTAGAGCGAGCGACCGCCGGCGAGGTAGGCGGCGTCCACGCCGAGCTTCGCGATCAGCGCGTCCGAGGCGTCGGCGAACACCTCGAGGTAGCGGTGCTCGGTCATGTGGCCGTTGTAGTCGACCCACTCGTCCGGCACGGTGACGGCATGCAAGGGCAGGGGGCGGGCCGCCGATCGTTGCGCCGCGCCGGTCTCGGCGAGGCGGGCGCGCTGGGCGGCCAACACCGCGCCGGCGCCCCAGTCCTCGCCTTCGAGCGCCTTCAGGATCGCCGTCAGGCAGTCGTCGCGCTTGCGCTCGAGGTCGCGGATGCCGAGGGCGCCGGCCTGCGCATCGGACTGCGCGGTGATCTCGTCGATCAGCACCTCGGTCAGCTCCGGCACGTCGGTCAGCTTCGTCCACGGCCATTTCAACGCCGGGCCGAACTGGCTGATGAAGTGGCGCATTCCCGCCTCGCCGCCGGCGATGCGATAGACCTGGAAGGTGCCCATCGCGGCCCAGCGCAAGCCGGCGCCGTAGCGGATGGCGTCGTCGACCTCTTCCACCGTGGCGATGCCGTCGGCGACCAGCCACAGCGCCTCGCGCCAGTAGGCCTCGAGGATGCGGTCGGCGATGAAGGCGTCGATCTCCTTGCGCACGTGCAGCGGCTTCATGCCGAGGCCGGCATAGATCGCCTTGGCGCGGGCGATGGCGTCGGCCGACGTCTTCTCTCCGCCAACGATCTCGACGAGCGGCAAGAGGTAGACCGGGTTGAACGGGTGGGCGACGACGAGGCGCCCGGGGTGGCGCATGTCGACCTGCAGCCGCGTCGGCAGCAGGCCGGAGGTGGAGGAGCCGATGATGGCGTCGGCCGGGGCGTGGCGGTCGATCTCCGCGAGCAGGCGGATTTTGAGGTCCTCCTGCTCGGGCGCGCTCTCCTGCACGAGGTCGGCGCCCGCCACCGCCTCGGCGATCGAGGCGTGGAAGGAGAGGTTGCCGCGCGGCGGCAGCGCCAGGCCGAGGCGCTGATAAGCTCGGGCGGCGTTCGCCAGCATCTCGCCGACCTGGCGCGGCGCCTCCGGGTTCGGGTCGTGGACGGCGACGTCGACACCATTCAGCATCAGCCGGGCAATCCAGCCGCCGCCGATGACGCCGCCACCGATCGCCGCCGCGCGCTTGAGGGGAAGGGGCATGGGATCGATCACCACCGCTTCTGCAGCTTCAGGCGCTCGCGCACCTCGGTCGGGCCGAGGATGCGGGCGTTCATCGCGGTGAGGATGGTCACCGCCCGCTCGACGAGGTCGCCGTTGCTGGCGAGCACGCCCTTCTGGAGCCAGATGTTGTCCTCGAGGCCAACCCGCACGTTGCCGCCAGCGAGTGCGGCCATCGCCACGTAGGGGAGCTGCATCCGCCCGATCGAGAACGCCGAATAGACCCAGCCGGCCGGGATGTTGGCGACCATGGCGTTGAGGGAGGCAAGGTCGTCCGGGGCGCCGTAGGGGATGCCCATGCAGAGCTGGATCATCACCGGGTCGTCGATCAGGCCTTCCTTGACGAGCTGCTTGGCGAAGACGAGGTGGCCGGTGTCGAACACCTCGATCTCCGGCCGCACCCCGAGCGCCTGCACCCGCTTCGCCATGGCGCGCAGTGTCGAGGGCGTGTTGGTCATCACGTAGTCGCCCTCGGCGAAGTTCATCGTGCCGCAATCGAGGGTGCAGATCTCCGGCAGGAGCTCGGTGACGTGGGCGAGGCGCTCCTCGGCGCCGACCATGTCGGTCGCCTCGGCGTTCAGCGGCAGCGGCTTTTCGGCCGAGCCGATGACGAGGTCGCCGCCCATGCCGGCGGTGAGGTTCAGCACCACGTCGACGCCACTGTCGCGCACCCGTGCCACCACCTCGCGGTAGAGCGCCGGGTCGCGGGCCCCGCGGCCGGTCGCCGGGTCGCGCACGTGGGCGTGGGCGATCGCCGCGCCCGCCTTCGCCGCCTCGATGCAGGCGTCGGCGATCTCGGCCGGGGTCACCGGCACCTTGGCGCTCTTGTCGGTGGTGGCACCGGCGCCGGTGACGGCGCAGGTGATGAAGACTTCGGTGTTCATGGGGCTCCTCCCGCTTCCCCGAGAGTGCGCCGTCAGGCAGGATCGGATTTTGCGTAATCCGCCAAAGAGTCTTCTAGTGTCGCCAGTCGCCCCCACCACCTGCGGCTTCCTGCTCTTCGACGGCTTCTCCAACATGGTGCTCGCCAGCGCCGTCGAGCCGCTGCGCGCCGCCAATGCGCTCTCGGGCCGGCGGCTGTTCGAGCATGTGCTGCTGACGGTCGACGGGCGGCCGGCGCTCAGCTCGAGCCGCATCGCCATCGCCCCCGACGCCGCGGCCGCCGCGGCGCCGCCGCTCGATGCCCTGTTCGTCGTCGCCGGCTACGATGCCCGCACCTTCGTCGTGCCGCCGGTGCTGGCCGCGCTGCGGCGCCTCGCCCGCCGCACGCCGGTGCTCGCCGGCCTCGACGTCGGCGCCTGGCTGCTGGCGGCCGCCGGATTGCTCGTCGGCCGGCGCGCCACCGTGCACTGGCAGGAGCTTGACAACTTCGCGGAGGCCTTTCCCACCGTGACGGTGGTGGCCGACCGCACCGTCGTCGACGGCGACCGCATGACCGCCGGCGGCGCCACCACGGTGATGGAGCTGATGCTGCGCCTCGTGCGCGAGCGCGGTGGCGAGGCCCTCGCCTTCGACGTCACCAACATGTTCGTCTACGACGTCGCTCCGGCCGGCCGCGACGGTCGAAGGGCAGCTCTCTCGCTGCCGTTCGCCCGCCGAGCCCCGCAGCTCGAGCGGGCGATCGCCGAGATGCGCCGCACGGCCGCAGCGCCCTTGCCGCTGGCCCGCATCGCCGACGCGGCGGCGACCTCGCTGCGCACGCTCGAGCGTCTTTTCCCGCGGGAGCTGGGTGTTTCGCCGGCAAAATATTACCAGATGGTGCGGCTCGGCATCGCCCGCTCGCTCGTCGAGGAGACGGCACTGTCGGCGGCCGAGATCGCCGCCCGCACCGGCTTCGCCTCCACCGCGACGCTGTCGCGGGCCTTCTCCGGCCACTTCGGCACGTCGATCCGGGCGGTGCGGAAGGGGCGCCTCGCCACGCCGCGCGAGCGGCGGTGAGCCGTCGCCGCTACTCGGCGACCATCGGCACCGACAGGTTGTCGAGGGAGGAGACGATGTGGTCGACGAGGGCGTCAACCAGCGGCGTCGCGTGGTGGGGTGAGCGGACCAGCCCGATCTCGACGAAGGGCAGCCGCGGGAAGCCGTCGGTCTCCGAGAGCACCCGCATGCCCGGCCGGAGCGCCGATTCCGGCAGCACCGACACGGCGAGCCCCGCCATCACCGCGGCGCCCACCGCGGCCGAACTCCAGCTCGAATAGAGCAGCCGGTGGTGGCGGCCAATGGAGTCGAGCCCGCCAACCGCCGCCTGGCGCCAGTCGCAGGTCGGCCGTCCCAGGGCGAGCGGCAGCGGTGTCTCCTCGTGGGCGCAGTGGCGCGCGGAGGTGACCCACAGCAGCGGCTCGCGCCGGATCACCGCCCCGCCGATCCGCCCGACCGCCGCGCAGTTGGTGATGATGGCGACGTCGAGGTCGTTCGCCCGGAGGCAGTCGAGCAGCATCGGCGTCGGCTCGCACACCACCGTCACCTCGACGCGCGGGTTCGAGCGGGCGAAGCGGGCGAGGATCTCCGGCAGGAAGCGGTCGGCATAGTCGTCCGGCGTGCCGAGGCGCACGCGACCGCTGAGTTCGGTGTCGTTGAAGGCGGCGAGCGTCTCGTCGTTCAGCTTGATCAGGCGACGGGCGTAGTTGAGCAGCCGCTCGCCCTCCTCCGTCAGCTTAGACTGCCGGCCGTCGCGCTCGAAGATCGGCTTGCCGATCCGCTCCTCCAGCCGACGCATCTGCATGGAGACCGCCGACTGCGTCTTGTGCACGACGTCGCCGGCGCGGGTGAAGCTGCCGCTTTCGGCGATCGCCACGAAGCTGCGGAGCTGGTCGAGATCGAGGACGGTGGCCACGGGGCGTCTCATTCATCACGGATGCCGATGACTGAGATTACGAACATTCGTTGGATTCATCAATCCGACGGAGCGATACCCATTTCACGCCGGATCGGCCGGCGCTTTTCGAGGAGTCAGTCCGATGTTCGCTCCCACCTCCACCACCCGTTCCGTGCGCCGGCCCTCCGCCATCGCCCGCGGGCTCCGCGTGGCGGTTTTCGCGGTGGTGAACTGGACGGGCTCGCTCGTGCGCGGCTACCTCAACCGCCGAACAGCGCTCGAGATGATGCACTTCGACGAGCGGATGCTGAAGGACATCGGCCTGACGCGGGGCGACGTCCACGCCTCGATCATCGAGCCGATGGGCGCCGACCCGACGGTGCGCCTGCGCATCCTCGCCGTCGAGCGCCGGGCCGCCAACAAGGCGCAGGCCGCCGAGCGCCTCGCCGGCCTGCGCACCGAACACGCCGCCCACGCCGAAGCCGCCGCCCGCGGCATCGAGCGGCGCCGGCTGCGCGTCGTCGGAGAAGATTGCGCCGCCTGAGGGCCTCTCCCCCGGGCCGGCAGCCCGCGCCCCGTCGGCCCCCCGCCGGCGGGGCGCCGTGCGTTCGAGGCCGTGCTTGTGCAGGGTGGACCCAGCCTTCAGCTCGCGAGAGCGGAGGCTGTCGCGAGCGCCCAGAACACCACCGATGTCGCCGCCGTCAGCTGCGCGAAGCGCAGGTAGGTCTGCCGCAGCACGGTGCCGATCACCCACTGCGCCGTCTCGGCCGGTGGCCGGTTCGCCTTGTCGATCAGTGTCCAGGTCTCCGTGCGACGATGGTCGCAGGTCGAGGCGCCGTGGGCCTTGAGCAGGAGCACGGCGAGCATCAGCATCGACAGCACGCCGCCGGTGCGCATCGCCAGGCCGAAATCGAACGACAACCCGATGACGAAGGTGAAGACCGCGAGCGCGGCGAAGGCGCAGGCGCGCGCGACGCTCTCGAAGGCGGCGCGGCGGACGTATTCGATCGGGGCGACGACGGCGGTCGGTGGCGTCTCGGCGGGGGCGCCCATGGGAATGCTCCGGGCGTGGGTCGGCCCCTTAAGCTGGCGCGGCTCGCCCCTCTCGGCAACGACGCCGTGCACAAGAGAGCCTTGCTCGCGTTGACGTGATCGCGGGCCAACCGGATTGCCGCTGGCCGGGTCCACTCCGACAGGCGCGGCTCAGGCCGAGAAGCCACCGGAGGCGAGGTAGGCCGCTTCCTCGGGCGTCGTCTGCCGGCCGAGAATGCCGTTGCGATGCGGGAAGCGTCCGAAGCGGCGGATCACGTCGAAATGGATCAGCATGTAGTAGTAGCCGTCCTGGTCCCCCAGTGCCCGGTAGAGGTCGAGGCCGCGCTCCTGGGCGGCGAGATCCTCGCTGTGCATGAACGGCAGGTAGAAGAACTTTCGCGCTATCACCGGGAAGGCGCGGTCGAAGCCGCGCTCCACCGCCGCCGTTGCCACCGCGAGCGCCTTCGCATCGGTCTGGAACGCCTGCGCGGTGCCGCGGAAGATGTTGCGGGGAAACTGGTCGGTGACGATCACCAGCGCCAGCGCCGCGTGCGGCGTCTCGGCCCAGGCGTCGAGCCGTCCGGCCGACGCCGCCTCGATGAGGGGATGGAAGCGCCGGCAGGCGTCGTCGAAGGCGTCGCCGCCGGCAAACCACTTGTCCGGTCCGGCCCTCCACCAGAACTCCAGCACGTCGATGGCGTCGTCGACGAGGTCTCGGGTCACGGCGTCTCTCCTCTCGCCGGCGGGTGGCGCACACCGAGGGTGGAGAAGCGCGCCGCGTCGAGGGCCACGTAAGCGCCGTCGACGCGCATGAAAAGAGGGTCGTCGACGACGGTGGGGTCGAAGCCCTCGTGGACAAGCGCGAGCTTTGTGAGCTTGTGGGTGCCCGTCTCGGGCAGCGCCGGGCAGAGGCGGAGGAACACTGGCCGGGCATAGTCGGGCAGCCCCGCCTCGACGGCGCGGGCGAAGTCCTCGATCGAGAACGGCGGGGCGACGACAAGGGCTGCCATGCCGGCCTTGCCCTCCTCGCCCGGCATCTCGACGCCGTAGACGCAGGCGGCGGTGACGCCCGGCACCGCCCCGAGCAGGGCGGCGACCTCGACGGTCGAGACGTTCTCGCCGCGGCGGCGGAAGGTGTCGCCGATGCGGTCGACGAAGTAGAAGTAGCCGTGGCGGTCGCGGCGCATCAGGTCGCCGGTGCGGAACCAGCGGTCGCCCGGCCGGAAGGCGTCGGCGACGATCTTCTTCGAGGTCGCGGCGCGGTCGGCATAGCCCTCGAAGCGCTGCGCCGGCTTCTTCGGGTCGTCGAGGATCTGCGAGACGAGCTCGCCAACCTCGCCGGGCGCGCACTTGATGCAGCGCCCGTCCGGCCCGCGCACCGGCTGCTCGGTCGCCTCGTCGAAGCGCACCACCTCGAGCGGGAAGCGGAACTTCGCCCACCACGGCAGCCGCCCGACCGCCCCCACCGTCTCGTCGAAGTTGAGGAGGAGCGCGTTGCCCTCCGTCGCCGCATACCATTCGAGGATGCGCGGGATGGCGAAGCGGCGCTGGAACGGCCGCCAGACGTCGGGGCGCAGGCCGTTGCCGTCGATGATCCTGAGGCCGTGGGCGCGCTCCTTGGGGTGCGGCGGGCTGTTCAAGAGGTAGCGGCAGAGCTCGCCGATGTACTGCACCATGGTGCAGTCGTAGTCGACGACGTCGTCCCAGAAGCGGCTCGCCGAGAAGCGCTCGGCGATCACCGCCGAGCCGCCGGTGGTCAGCGCGATGCCGACCGCAAGCACGCCGCCGGCGGAGTGGTAGAGCGGCAGGCAGACATAGATGCGGTCCGTCTCGGTGGCGTTCGTCGCGGCGGCGAAGGCCGCCATGATCGCCTGCACGCGGTAGTGGTTGATGTTGGCCGCCTTCGGCAATCCCGTTGTGCCGCTCGTGTAGATGTAGAGGCAGCGGTCCTCGATGGTGAGCGGCGTGCGCTCGGCCGGCGAAAGCGGGGCGTCGGACATGTCCTCGATGAGCCGGTCGACGCGCGGCCGCTCGCCCGCCTCGCCGTGCACGAAGGCCGGCAGCGGCGGTGCGCCCTGTTCGGCGAGCGGCTCGGCGGCGCTGTCCCACGCCTCGACCAGGGCGGCGTCGACGATCGCGAGCTTCGGCGCGACGATGGCGACCGAGTGGGCCAGCGCCGCGCCGCGCTGGTGGGTGTTGAGGAGCGCCGTCACCCCACCGGCGCGG
>CALRZT010000173.1:0-10137 GCA_943372725.1 Pseudoxanthobacter soli DSM 19599 | reverse complement strand
TGGCGGCGATCGAGGACATCACCATCAACCGCGGCGTCGACCCGTCGCAGGCGGTGCTGGTCGGCGGCGGCGGCTCGGCCGGCTTCACGGCGGTGGCGATCGCCCGCCGCCTCGGCTGCGCCGAGGTGGTGATCCCCAGCACCGGCGCGACGCTGTCGGCCGCCGGGGCGCTGCTCTCCACCCTGTCGGCGGAGTTCCGCACGCTCGCCCCGCAGCGCAGCGACCGCTTCGACGCCGCCGCCGTCACCGCCGTCCTGGCCGATCTCTCCGACCGCGCGGCCGCCTTCGCCGCCGGTCCCGGCGCCGGCTCGCTCGGCCACACCGTCCGCTTCTCCGTCGAGGCGCGCTACGTGCAGCAGGCCTGGGACATCGAGACGGAACTGCCGGACGGCGCCGCCATCGACGCCGCCGGCGTGGCGCGGCTAGTCGAAGCCTTCCACCGCACCCACGAGGAACTGTTCGCCGTGTCGGACCCGGACTCGGCGGTGGAATTCCTCACCTGGAGCGCCCGCGTCGCCTGCCGGCTCAGGCCCGAGGCCGACGAGGCCCCGGCCCTCGCCACCGGCACGCCGCAGCCGGCCTCGCGCCGCCGCGCCTATTTCGCCAGCCACGGCTGGTGCGACGCCGCCGTGCGCTCGTTCGGCGACCTCGCCGAGCCCGTCGACGGACCGGCGATCGTCGAATCCGCCTTCACCACCGTCGTCGTGCCGCCCGGCGCCACCGCCCGCGGCAGCGGGAGCGGCGGCATCGTGATTACACCAGGGACGGCCCGATGAGCCGCGAGGACACCGCGATGCTGGAGCGCGTCACCGAAACCGCAGCCGACGCCGGCGCTCCGCCGACCGCCGTCGAGCTCGCGATCTTCAACAGCCGGATGGAATCGATCACCCGCCGCATGGCCAACACCATGCTGCGCACCGGCCGCTCCGGCGTCATCAACACGGCCCGCGACTTCTCGTGCTCGCTGGTGACGGCGACGGGCGAGCTGCTGTCGGTGTCGGAGGGCTTCCCGATCCACATGCTGCGCGGCGCCGACCTGATGGCGCAGTGCATGGCCGAGATGCACCCGGTCCTGAAGCGCGGCGACGCCTACCTGCACAACTCGCCCTACCACGGCAACTCGCACGCTGCCGACCACACCGTCATCGTGCCGGTGGTCGACGACGACGGCGTCCACCGCTTCTCGGTGCTGGCGAAGGCGCACGTCGCCGACTGCGGCAACGCCCTGCCGACCACCTACATGGGCGCCGCCCGAGACGTCTACGCCGAGGGCGCGCTGATCTTCCCGGCGACGAAGATCCAGTCGGACTACCGCCACATCGACGACATCGTCCGGATGTGCCGGATGCGCATCCGCGTGCCGGACCAGTGGTGGGGCGACTATCTCGCGGCCCTCGGCGCGGCGCGCGTCGCCGAGCGGGAGATCCTGAAGCTCGGCGCCGAGCTCGGCTGGGATCGCTTCCACGCGCTGGAACGCGACTGGTTCGACTATTCCGAGCAGCGCATGATCGCGGCGATCCGCAAGCTTCCCGGCGGGCGCGCCTCGGCCGAGAACGCCCACGACCCCTTCCCCGGCACGCCGGCCGACGGCATCCACATCCGCGCCGACGTGCACGTCGACCCGGAGGCGGCGCGCATCGTCATCGACCTCCGCGACAATCCCGACTGCATGCCCTGCGGGCTCAATCTGTCGGAGGGCACGGCGACGTCCGGGGCGCTCTGCGGCGTCTTCGACTCGATCGAGCCCGGGGTGCCGGCGAATGCCGGCAGCTACCGCCGCATCGACGTGAAGCTCAGGCGCAACTGCGTCGTCGGCATTCCCGAGCACCCGACGAGCACGTCGGTGGCGACGACGAACCTCGCCGACCGGCTGGTCAACGCCGTGCAGCGCGCCTTCGCCTCGCTCGGCGACGGCATCGGCATGGCGGACGCGTCGGGCTCCAGCCTGCCGCCCTCGTGCGGCGTCGTCTCCGGCTTCGACCCCAGGGCCGACGGAGCGGCGTTCATTAACGTCGTCATCCTCGGCGCCGGCGGCGGGCCGGGCACGCCGGTGACCGACGGCTGGCTGACGATCGCCTGCATGGGCAATGCCGGCATGCCGTTCTACGATTCGATCGAGCTCGACGAACTGCACCAGCCGATCGTCGTGCAGGCGCGGCGGCTCCGCACCGACGGCGAGGGCGCCGGCCGCTTCCGCGGCGCGCCGGGGGCGGAGATCGAGTATGGCCCGGTCGATTGTGACGTCGAGGTGGGCTTTGCCTGCGACGGCGTGGTGCATCCGGCACAGGGCGTGCGCGGCGGCGGTCCTGGAGCGCTGGCGGAGGCGTACATCAGGCGCGCGGACGGCACCCTCGAGGCGCTGCCCGGGTCGTCGCAGTTGATCGTGAAGGAGGGCGAGAGCCTGGTGTCGCTCACCGCTGGTGGGGGCGGCTACGGGCCGGCACACGAGCGGGCACCCGCGAGTGTCGCGCGCGACGTCGTCGAGGGCTGGGTGAGCCGGGAGCGGGCGGAGGCGGTTTATGGCGTCGTGCTGACGGCTGGTGGCGCGGTTGATGCGGCCGCGACGGAGCGGCGGCGGGCGGCCAGCGCTTGAGCCCCAGCCGCCGATGCAACCTGCGACGGCGCCGTCATGGCCCCGTCTCCCGCCCTGCGGGAGAAGGTCCCGGCAGGGGGATGAGGGCCGCGCGCGGAGCGCGCGGAATGACCCAACCGAAGCCAGCTCCCGCGCCGCTTCGCGGCGCGCCCTCATCCGCCCTTCGGGGCACCTTCTCCCACCGTCAGGTGGGAGAAGGGAAAGCCAGCGCTGTGCGGGCCGGCGGCGCCGACCGACCCCGCGCCCCCCTACTTCGCCGCGATCGCGATGATCTCCACGAACACGTCCGGGAAGGCCATGCGGGCCTCGCAGGTGGCGCGGCCGGGGGTGTTCTCAGGGTCCACCCAGGCGTCCCAGACAGCATTCATCTCGTCGTAGTAGCGGATGTCGGCGAGCCAGATCTGCACGCTGAGAAGCTTCGACTTGTTGCTGCCGGCGACCGCCAGAAGCTCGTCGATGCGCGCCAGGATCTGCCGGGTTTGATCAGCAGCGCCGACGCTGCGGTCGGCCGCCGTCTGGC
Source organism: Pseudoxanthobacter soli DSM 19599 (assembly GCA_943372725.1). Classification (GTDB taxonomy): domain Bacteria; phylum Pseudomonadota; class Alphaproteobacteria; order Rhizobiales; family Segnochrobactraceae; genus CAMDHY01. The sequence goes on along the minus strand of CALRZT010000173.1, from coordinate 7,024 downwards.
CGCACAGGTAGATGGTGTCGCCGTAGACGACCATCTGGCTCATCCGCGGGCCGATCTCGTGACGGACGATCTGCTGCATTTTTGGGCTCCTGCTAGGGCTGCTTGATTTTTGCCCGTCGGTGGCGCGCGGCGTGTTGACGGACGGCCGGCTTCCAGAGCACTATCGCCGAGTGGATACGAAAATCCAATCTGGATCTTCGCTCCACGTCATGCCGACGACGCGGGGGAACGGCGCCATGCCCACCACCCGACCGCAGCAAGCGGGGAGGCGATCCGATGGCCGAGACCTTCTGGTCGAGCCTCGACTTCGGCGTCGTCTGGCGCTTCCGCGACGCCCTCCTGATGGGCCTCGGCTTCACGCTGTTCCTGGCGGGGAGCGGGCTCGTAGGCGGCACCATCCTCGGTGCCCTGTTCGCAGTGTTCCAGTCCTCGCGCTTCAGGATCGTCCGCTGGCCGATCCGCGCGCTGGTCGAGTTCCTGCGCGCCACACCGCTCCTGATGCAGGCGATCTGGGTCCACTTCGCCCTGCCGCTGGTGCTGGGCTTCACCCTGACGCCGACGGTGAGCGCCATCCTGGCGCTCACCTTCAATGTCGGCGCCTACACGAGCGAGATCTTCCGCGCCGGCATCGCGGCGATCGACAAGGGCCAGGTCGAGGCCGCGCGGGCGCTCGCCCTGCCGACCCGGCTCGTCTGGACGAAGATCATCCTGCCGCAGGCGTTCCGGCTCATCGTGCCGCCGCTGACGAGTTCGGCGATCTCCACGGTCAAGGCCTCGACCATCCTGTCGATCCTCGCCATCAACGACCTGATGCGGGTCGCCATGCGCATCAACGGCTTCACCTACCGCCCGGTCGAGCTCTACACCGCCGCCGCGCTGTTGTTCTTCCTCGTCGGCTTCGCCATCAGCCGCCTCGGCCTCTTCGTCGAGAAGCGGCTGGAGCGCCCGGCATGAACTTCAATATCGGCGTCCTCGAAGCGAACTACCCGGCCCTCCTCGGCGGGCTGATGGTGACGTGCCTCGCCACCGCGATCGCGCTGTCGATCGGCTTCGTCGTCGCCGTGATCATGGTCGTGCTCCGGCTCGGCGGCGGCAAGTGGTCCCGCCGCGTCGCCGACGCCTACCTCACCTTCTTCCGCACGACGCCGGAGATGGTGCTGATCTTCTGGGCCTATTTCTGCCTGCCGGCGGTGCTCGGCATCCAGATGAGCGGGCTCACCGCCGGCAGCCTGTCGCTCGGCCTCGTCACCGGCGCCTACCTCGCCGAGATCTTCCGTGCCGGCATCCAGTCGGTGCCGAAGGGGCAGTTCGAGGCCGGCCGGGCCCTCGGCCTCTCGCGCTTCGCCCTGTGGACGCGGGTGGTGCTGCCCCAGGGCGTGCCGCTGATGACGCCGCCGTTCATCAACTACCTGACCGAGCTCATCAAGAACACGACGCTGCTCGCCGCCATCGGCGTCGCCGAGCTCGCCTATGTCGCCTACAACCTTGGCGCCCAGACCTTTCGTTACTTCGAGTTCATTACCGCCATCGGCATCGGTTATTTCCTCATTATCTTCCCGATCAGCCTGTTGTCCCGCCGCCTGGAGAAGACCCGGCGGCAGGCCGCGATGTGACGACCGCTTTCCGCGCGGGCCTTTCCGAGGCCCGCGCCAATGACGAACGGCCGGCAGCAACGCCGGCGAACCTTCAACGGAGTGGACCCATGAAGTGGATTTCGACCGCCGTCCTGGCCCTGGTGCTGAGCGTCGCCTCGCTCGCCGCCCATGCCGCCGATGACCTGATCTCCCGCATCCAGTCGGCCGGCGTGCTGCGCGTCGGCATGGCGCCGAGCCCGTCCGACCAGTCGCCCAACCCGGCGACCGGCGTCTACGAGGGCTACAATGTCGAGATGGCCGAGGAAGTGGCGAAGATCATGGGCGTCAAGCTCGAGATCGTCGACGCCACCTGGGCGACCCTCGTCTCCGGCCTCGTTGCCGAGCAGTACGACGTGATCTTCGCCAACCTGTTCGCCACCCCCGAGCGCGCCCTCGTCGTGTCCTTCACCCAGCCCTACGCCTTCAACGGCTTCATGGTGATGGTGGCGGCCGACTCGCCGCTCGATTCCCTCGACGACCTGAACTCGCCGGACGTTACCTTCGTCGGAATGTCCGGCTCGGTGGAATCGATCTTCCCGGCCGAGCTCTATCCGAACGCCAAGATCAGCGTGCTCGTCGGCGAGAACGTCGCAGCCCCGACCCAGGACGTGCTCGCGGGCCGCGCCACCGCCCACATGATCGACCCCACCACCTTCACCATCCTGAAGGCGCAGAACCCCGAGCTCGCCTCGAAGGTGAAGCTCCTGAACGGCGAGGATGACCTCCTGAAGCCGGTCGGCCTGTCCTACGCGGTGCGCCCGACCGACCTGCACATGCTGAACTTCCTCAACGTCTACATCCAGGACCGCATCAACAACGGCACCTACAAGGCGCTGCGCGAGAAGTGGTTCACCAAGCTCGGCCAGGCCCAGTAGGGCCGAGCCGCCGGCCCCGCGCCGGGCGGCGCGCGAGCCCGTCCGCCGGAGGCCGACCGACAGACGAGAGACGCGGCAGGCCCGTTCCGCGACGGCGGGGCGGGCCTTTCCGTGCCCAGGCGCGGCCCGTGGATTGCGACGGACGGGCGCGGTGGCGAAGACTCTTCATCCGGGCGGCGTAGTATCCGGTGAGCGGCGCCCTCGCGCCCCGTGCCCGGAGACAGACCGATGACCCGCTTCCTCGCCGCCGTCGCCCCGGTGGCCCTCGTCGTCGCCCTCGCCGCCGCCCCTGCCACGGCCGACACGTCGACGGCGGGCGGGGCGGTCCCGAAGGACCTGCGCGGCACCCGCTATTGCGAGATCATCCCGGTCTATCGCGACGGCCTGTCGTTCCGCCTCGAGGTCTACAACACCCTCGGCCAGAACGACTGCCCGCCGGACGTCTGGAACGCCATCGACGGCCAGAAGCTCGCCGACCAGCTCGGCGCCTTCGAGGTGGTGATGAACGGGCCGCGGTTCTGGGTGATGGACAGCATCGCCGCCACCGGCGCCACCAAGGACGGCGTGACGAAGACCTTCGACGGCTTGGCGGCCACCCAGCGCGCCACCCTGTCGCTGCCCTTCCGTGACCTGCTGTTCGGCCACCGCGCCTACGTGGTGCGCACCATCGAGCGCGAGACCACCTACCTCTATCAGGCCGGCAAGCCGGTCTACGAGATCACCGACGACGAGGGCCGCGTCTACGTCATGCAGACCTTCGCAGAGATCGTCGACAAGACGCTGACGATGGATGACCTCGCCACCCTCGGCACGAAGCTGAAGCTGCCGGACGGCTGGACCTACTCCACACGCGTGCTCGACGCCGACCTCGAGCTCACCGCCGCCGGCGAGGCCTATCTCATTCAGGACGACCTGCAGAATTCCTATCAGCGCCGCAACTGAGCGGCGCAGGGCGGTCGGGCCCGCGCGGCTCTGACGGCGGCCGTCGCTGCCGCCGTCAGAGCAGGTCGATCAGGTGGGCGATCAGCGGCGCGTCGGCCGGCGGCATCGGAAGGTCGCGCAGCCGTGCCGGCTTCATCCAGCGGATCGCCTGGCCTTCGCGGCCCACCGGCGTGCCCTCCCAGCGCCGGCAGACATAGAGCGGCATCAGCAGGTGGAAGCTCTCGTAGCCGTGGCTCGCGAAGGTGAGCGGCGCCAGGCAGTCCGCCTTGACGGTGATGCCGAGCTCCTCGGCGAGCTCGCGGATGAGGCTCTCCTCCGGCCGCTCGCCGGGCTCAAGCTTGCCGCCGGGAAACTCCCACAGGCCCGCCAGCGCCTTTCCCTCCGGCCGCTGCGCAACCAGCACCCGTCCGTCGGCATCGACGAGCGCGCAGGCGACGACGAGGACGATGCGGGGGCCAGCAGCCACTGTTTCGCTCATGCGGCCCCGTCCTTCGCTCTCCGGTAGTCGCCGCGGTAGGCCTCGGTGAAGCCCATGCGGCGGTAGAGGTCGACGGCGACCGTGTTGCCGGCGAGCACCTGCAGGTAGCCCGTCCGCGCCCCGCCCGCACGGCCCCAGGCGAGGGCGGCGCGGACGCAGGCGCTGGCGTGGCCGCGGCGGCGGAAGGCCGGGTTGGTGCCGACGTCGAACAGCCCGACGAGGTCGCGGTCGCGCACGGCGAGCGTCGAGGCGGCGACGGTGCCGCCGTCGATTGCCACCATCAGCGCCGCCTCCGGCACGATGCGATCGAGCACGGCGACGAGGGCGCCGACATCGGCGGCCTTGGCGGAGGCCGTCGTCTTCATCGCCTCGGCCCAGCACTGACGGGGCGACGCGTCCCAGGCCTCGACGCCCGCCGGCATGGCGGCGCCATCCGTCGGCAGCACCATCGTCAGCGTCTCGTCGAAGACCTCGAAGCCGTCCTGCTCGACGAGCGCGACGACGACGGGCGGTGTCAGCGGCGTGATCCGGATGGTCGGCGCGAGGCCCTGGCGGCGCGAGGCCACCGCCATCGCCGCCAGCCGGGTCGCCGAGTCACCATCATCGGTCGGGTCGAGGAAATTCAGGCTGTTGAGGCGCTTGGAGCCGTGGCAGGGGGTGACGCGCAGGAGCCACGTGCCGTCGTGGAGGAGCCGCTCGGCCGGCCAGGCCGAGAGGTTCGCCGTCTCGAGGCGCACGACCTCCGCAGTGGCGGGGCGCGTGACGGACCCAGCCGCGGCGCCGTCCATCAGCTGCGGTAGTCGCCGTTGATGGCGACATATTCCTTGGTGAGGTCGCAGGTCCAGATCGTCGCCTTGCCGCGGCCGAGGCCGAGCTCGACGCGGATGTCGATCTCCGCCTTCTCCATCACGGCGGTGGCCGCGGCTTCCGAATAGGCCGGGTCGCGGGCGCCGTCGACGGCCACCCGCACGTCACCGAACCAGATGGCGAGCTTGTCGCGCTCGGCCGGCTCGCCGGCCTTGCCCACCGCCATGACGATGCGGCCCCAGTTGGCGTCCTCGCCGGCGACCGCGGTCTTCACCAGCGGCGAGTTGCCGATCGCCATGGCGATCTTCTTCGCCGAGCGGCTGGAGGTGGCGCCCTCGACGGTGACGGCGACGAACTTCCGCAGGCCCTCGCCGTCCTTGACGACGAGGTGGGAGAGCTCGAGCAGCAGGGAGTCGAGCGCGCGGCGGAACGGCAGCAGCCGGCGGTCGGCCGGGTCGGTGATCACCGCAGCACCACGCCGCGCCGCAGCCCCGGTCGCGAACATCAAAAGCGTGTCGGAGGTCGAGGTGTCGCCGTCGATGGTGATGCAGTTGAAGCTGCGCTCCGCCCCGCGGTGGAGCAGCGCCTGCAGCACGGGTGCGGCGATCGGCGCGTCGGTGGCGATGAACGACAGCATCGTCCCCATGTCCGGCGCGATCATGCCGGCGCCCTTGGCGATGCCGCAGAGCCGCACCTCGGCGCCCTCGAGACGGGCGGTGCGGGTGGCGAGCTTCGGGAAGGTGTCGGTCGTCATGATGGCGCGGGCGGCATCGCTCCACGGGCCGTCGGCGAGCCGCGTCGCCGTCTCGTCCAGCACCGCCTCGAACTTGGCCGGGTCGAGCGGCTCGCCGATGACGCCGGTGGAGGCGAGGAACACCTCTTCCGGCCGGCAGCCGAGGCTGCGCGCCACGGCGGCGGCCGAGACCTCGACGGTGGTCCGTCCCTTCATGCCGGTGAAGGCGTTGGCGTTGCCGGAGTTGACGAGGAGGCCGCGGGCGTGGCCGCCGGGCAGGTTCGCCCGGCACCACTCGACCGGCGCCGACGGGCAGCGCGAGCGAGTCGTCACGCCGGCGACCGTGGTGCCCTCGGCGAACGCCATCAGCAGCACGTCGGTACGGGCTTTGTACTTGATGCCGGCCTGCGCCGTGGCGAGGCGGACGCCCTCGATCGGCGGGATCTCGGCGACGACGGCGGGCGCGAAGGGGGAGACGGTCACGGACATCGGCGGTCATCCGAAGGCGGGAGAGGCGCCTCGGTGTGCCCCACCGCGGGCGGCGGCGCAAGCGCCGGTGGTGCGCCTCAGAGCCCGTGGCGGGCCCGCGCCATGCGGCATTCCGCATCGCCCGGCTCGCAGTCGCGGCAGACCTGCGGACGAACGGCATAGACGGCGCACGACGCCGCGACGCCGATCGCGCCGACCAGCGCCGAGCAGCGGTCGCCGTCGCAGCGCATCCCCGCCGCGCCGTCGTCGGCGAAGGCGGCGGGGATCAGCGCCAGTTCGGCGTCATCCTCAATGGTGAAGCGCGGCCACTCGGCCGAATAGGCGCAGCAGGCGCCGCAGCTGCGGCAGTCCGCCTCGGCGGCATCGACCGGCGGCGCCAGGCGGCCCATCAGTCGTCTGTCCGCGACGGCGAACGGGAGCCGCCGGGGCGGCTCCGGCGCATCACCGCTTGCGGGCCTTGCGGGCCGCGTAGCGGGCGTCGCGGGCAGCCTTGCGCTCGATCTCGAGTGCGGCCTCGCGGGCGATCCGCTCGGCCTTCTCGGCGGCGGAACGCTCCGCCTCCTCGACCGCGCGGCGCGCTTCCTCCTCGGCACGGGCGGCGGCCTCGGCGGCGCGCTGCTGCGCCTCCGCCTCCTTCGCCGCCTTGCGCTCGGCGGCGCGTGCCTCGCGCGCGTCGGCGACCGCCTTGCGCTCCGCCAGCCGGGCCTGCACCGCCGGGTCGTCCGGCTTCGGCTGGCTGCGGAAGCGCTCCAGCAGCTTCTGCCGGGCCTCGGCCGCGACCTTCTTGCGCTCGTTGAAGTCGTTGTCCTTGAAAGCTGCCATCGTCTCTGACTTGTGTCGCCACGTGGGGGCGCCGCCGGATGCGGGCGGTCCGCGTGCGATGCTTTAGCGCCGATCGCGCCAATGGAAAAGCCGCCCGGCGGGCGGCTGCTCCGCGAATATGGGGTGGCGAGCCACCCTTTTCCAGCACCGCAGGCGGCTGCCCGCGGTCACGTCCGCGCTGGCCGGCGTCCCGAGCGGGCCGCCGGCCGGCTTGGTCCGCTCTACTGGGCCGGCGCCGGAGCCG
>CALRZT010000172.1:0-10149 GCA_943372725.1 Pseudoxanthobacter soli DSM 19599 | reverse complement strand
GAGCTCCCCGGTCTTCTCCCGTACGACCCTTTGGTTGGGAGCGTTCTGGTTGTTGCGCATGTTGTTGGTCGGGAGCGGTATGGGGGGGAGCGGTCCTTTCTCGACATGCTGGAGGGTCTGTCGGGGGTTGGGCTGAACGTGGTGGCGGTGCTGCCGCGGGAGGAGGAGGGGTACACGGCGGCGGTGCGGGGGCTGTCGTCGAAGGTGGTTGTGCTGCCCTACGGGTGGTGGCGGGGCGGCGAGGCGGCGTCCGAGGCGGTGGTGACGGCGTTTTCGGGGCTGATCGCGCGGTTCCGGGCGGAGGTGGTGCACGTCAACACGGTGATGCTGCTGGAGCCGTTGGTGGCGGCGCGGCGGGCGGGGGTGCGGGGGGTGGTGCACGCCCGCGAGATCCTGGCGCACGACCCGGCGCTGTGCGAGCGGATCGGGCTTTCGGCGGAGGAGATCGTCGCGGCGGTGTGGTCGCGGTCGGACGCGGTGATCGCGAACTCGGCGGCGTGCGCGTCGGCCTATGCGGCGGCGCTCTCGCCGGGGGCGGGTGACGGCGGGGCGGTGGATGGCGGTGCGGAGATCGCCGGGGACGCCGGGAACGGCGATGGCGTGGCGGCGGACGAGGCGGGTTGGGAGACGGCGGCGGGCGCGGCTTCGACGGCGGCTTCGGAGACGACCTCGCCGGCCCCGGACGTGGTTGCGGCGGTTGGGGCGGACGGTCGTCGGGTGCTGGTGGTGGCGAACGCGGTGGACGCGGCGGCGCTGGACTTGGACAACCGGGTCGCGGCGACGGGTCCGGTGCGGTTCGCGCTGATCTCCTCGAACGTGGCGAAGAAGGGCCTGGAAGACCTCGTGCGGCTGGCGCGGGCGTGCGCGGCGGCCGGCCTGACGGACGCCGAGTTCGTCGTTGTCGGGCCGGAGACGGAGACGGTGAAGGCGCTGAAGGCCGGGCAGAGGGCGGGTGACGTGCCGGCCTCGATCACCTTTGCCGGCTATGCCGAGGGTCCGGCGGAGGCGCTCGCCGGCGTCCACGTGGTTTTGAACCTGTCGCGCTTCGCCGAGAGTTTCGGGCGCACGGTGGCGGAGGCGATGGCGGCCCGGCGTCCGGTGATCGCCTACCGCTGGGGGGCGCTGCCGGAGCTGGTGGACGACGGCGTGACGGGCTTCCTGGTGCCCTATGGCGAGGCGGAGGCGGCGGTCGAGGCGGTCGCGGCGCTGCTGGCGGACCGCGCGCTGATCACGGCGATGGGGGAGGCCGGCCGGGCGTCGGTGATGGCGCGCTACGACAAGCCGGCCTACCGGGCGGCGATGGAGGCGGCCTACCGGGAGATCCTGGCGACCCCGCCGCACGGTGGCGGCGGTGGTGGCGGCTTCGGCGGCCCACCCGACGGCGGCGTCCCCTCCGACGGTGTCTTCGGCCCCGGCTCGGTGCGGTTCGGGGCACGGGCGGTGGCGCCGGCGATCACGGCGGAGGCCCTGGCGGTGCCGCTGCCGCAGGCCGGCGAAGGCGCGGTGGTGCTGCCGGCGCGCCAGCGCCCGGGCGGTGTCCCGGCGACCGCCGACGGCCCACTGCCGACTGCCGGCGCGCACAGCGATCCTCCTCCCCGCATCGCCTACTTCCTCTGGCACTTCCCGGTGCCGTCGGAGACGTTCGTGCTGAACGAGCTCCGGTATCTTGTGGAAGCCGGGTACGACGTGAAGGTCTGGTGCCGGCAGAGCCCGCACAAGGATTTTGTGCCGGACTTCGCGATCGAGTGGGAGCGGGTGGCGACGCCGGAGGCCTTCGCCGAGCGGCTCCAGGCCACGGGCCGGACGGCGGTGCACGCCCACTTCACCTATCCGACGGTGACCGACATGGTGTGGCCGGCCTGCGAGATCGCGGGCGTTCCGTTCACCTTCATCGCCCACTCGCAGGACATCTTCCGCCACGAGAACGACCGGCGGAACCGCGTCGGCGAGATCGGCCGCTCGGCCTTCTGCCGCAAGGTGTTCGTGCCGGCGCGCTTCCACCGCGACTACCTCATCCAGCGCGGCGTGCCGGAGGAGAAGCTCGCGATCAACCCGAACGGGGTGGACGTCGCGGCCTATGCGGCGGCGCGGCGGGACGACCGGGCGCAGGAGACCAGGCGCATCGTCGCGGTGCATCGCTTTACCGAGAAGAAGGGCCTCGAGCCGCTGATCGCGGCGATGGCGATCCTCGCGCGGCGGGCGGAGGCCGGCGACACGGCGGCGGCCGGCATCACCCTCGACCTCTACGGCTACGGCGAACTGGAGGAGCGCTTCGCGGCGCTGATCGCCCAAGGAACTGGGGACGGCGCCGGGGACGGAACCGGGGACGGGCCGCTCGCCAACGTCCGGCTCGCCGGCCCGGTGAAGGGCCGCGACGCGCTGGTCGAGGTGCTGCGCGAGGCCGACCTGTTCGCCTGCCCGTCGGTCCGGGCGGCGGACGGCGACATGGACGGCATCCCGACGGTGGTGCTGGAGGCGATGGCGGCCGGGCTGCCGGTGCTCGCCACCACCATCGGCGGCCTCGGCGAACTGGTGGTGGACGGCCTCACCGGCATCACCGTGCCGGCGGCCGAGCCCGAAGCGCTGGCAAACGCCATCCTGCGCTACTTCGCGCTTGCTCCCGACCAGGTGGCGGCGATGGGCCGGGCGGGCATCGCCACCGTGGCGGAGCGCTACCGCATCGACCGGCTGATGCGGGTGCTCACCCGCACCTGGGAGAACCGCGGCGTCGACCTCGTCATCGTCGCCTGGAACAACCCGGCCGAGCTCGTCGAGGTGATCGACCGCCTGCACCGCTTCACCGCGAGCCCGTTCCACCTGATCGTGGTCGACAACCTCAGCGGCGACGAGACGCGGCGCATCCTGGTGGCCGAGCAGCTCAGGCGGCCGTCGATGACGCTGGTGCTGAACGACGAGAACGCCTTCGTCGGCCCCGGCACCAACCGGGCGATGGCCGAGGGCACGTCGGACGTCGTCGTCTACGTCTGCGGCAAGGAGGGGTTCGCGCTGGCGCCGGGCTGGGAGCTGCCGTTCGTGCACGCGCTCGCCGAGGACGAGCGGGTCGGCCTCGCCGGCACGCTCTGCCACGCCCCGAGCTACCTCACCGGCAAGGACTATCCGACCGGCGTCCGGCTGTTCGAGAAGTTCCGCAACCAGGCCTTCGCGGCTGAGAACCCCGACCGGCCGTTCGAGCACGTGCAGGGCGGGCTGTTCGCCATCCGGCGGGCGATGGTCGACGCCGTCGGCGGCTTCTCCGACGCCGTCCCGCACGACTACACCGACGTCGAGTTCAGCTACACCGCCGAGAGCGAGGGGTGGAGGCTCGCCGAGGTGCCCGGCATCCTGTCGCTCTACCGCAAGACCCGGCCGGGGCTGATGGAGCGGATCAACGAGCGCATCCTCGCCGCCCACCCGCCGACGCTCGCCGACCTGCCGGCGCTGGACGCCATCGCCAACGGCCGCGCCCGCCACTGCAACCTCTGCGGCTGGACCGGACCGGCCTTCCGCGACGAGGGGGCGGGCGCGGGCCACGGCGGCCGCATGCACGGTGCCGCCTCCGTCGAGGGCTACGGCAACGGAAGGACGCAGGCGAGCGGCCACGCCTCCATCGCCACCGCCGGTCACGCCGCCCCCCTCCGCGCCAGTTGCCCGGGCTGCGGGTCCTCGCCCGCCGACCGCGCGGTCTATGCCGTGCTCGCCGTCTCGCCGTGGCTGAACCGCCGCCTGCCGGCGCTCGTCGTCGGCGCCGGCACGAAGCTCGCCGAAATCTGCGCCCGCGCCTTCCAGGGCCCGCAGCTGACCGCCGCCGAGCTCCGCGAGACGCTCGCCACCGGCCGCCGCCTGCCGCTCGCCGACCAGAGCCGCCAGCTCGTCCTCGCCATGGACATCCGAACCGGCGCTGCCGCCCGGGGCTCCCGCGGCGCCGACGCCGCGCTGCTGGCCGAGCTCGCCCGCCTCGCCGCCCCCGGCGCCCCCATCCTCCTCCACGACACCACCCTGCCGCCCCTCGACCCCGCCGAGGCCGCCCGGGCCGGCCTCCGACCCCTCACACCGCCCACAGCCGCCAACCCAACACCCTCAAACGCCCTCAAGACACACCACAACCCCGTAACCCTCTGGGTGAAGCGGGGAGGGGAGGGCGCATGACGGTGGTGCTGCTCGGCGGGGCCGGCTTCATCGGCCTCGCGGTGGCCGACGCGCTGGCGGCGGCCGGCGCCCGGCCGCTCGTCGCCGACGGTGCCCGCCGGCTCGCCCGCGCCGCCCCCCGGCTCGAGGCGACCGCCGGCGGCGCCGCCACCCACGTAGTCGAGCCGGGCGACACCGCCGCGCTCGCCAGCGCGCTCAAAGGTGCGGAGGCGGTCATCCACCTCGCCTGGACGAGCGTGCCGGCCTCCTCGATGGCGGCGATCGCCGAGGACGCCCGCGACAATGTCGTCGCGACCGTCGAGGTGCTGCAGGCCAGCGTCGAGGCGGGCGTCGGTCGATTCGTCTTCGTCTCCAGCGGCGGCGCCGTCTATGGCCGCGCCGCCCGCCTGCCGGCGCGCGAGGACGACCCGACCGAGCCGATCAGCGCCTACGGCGTCGGCAAGCTCGCCGTCGAGAAGTACGTCGCGCTGTTCTCCTCGGCCCACGGTCTGCCGGGCGTGACGCTCAGGCTGTCGAACCCGTTCGGGCCCTACCAGCTCGCCGGCACCCCGGTCGGCGTCGTCGCGCGCATGGTGCAGAAGCTCGCGGCCGGCGAGGCGATCGAGATCTTCGGCGACGGCTCGACGGTCCGCGACTATCTGGAGATCGGCGACGCCGCGCGCGCCCTGGCGCTCGCCGCCGATCCCGGCCGGCTGCCGCCGGGGCTCTACAATGTCGGCAGTGGCGAGGGGACGAGCCTCGCCGAGGTGGCGGCCACCGTCGGACAGGTGGCCGGCCGGCCCCTGCGGCTCGTCCACCGGCCGGCGCGCGGCTTCGACGTGCCGGCGATCGTGCTCGACACCGAGCGCCTGCGGGCCGCCTCCGGCTGGCGACCGGTGGTGCCGTTCGCGGACGGGGTGGAGCGGCTCTGGCGGGCGGCGGCCGGCTGAGGCCGCCGAAGCCCGGCAACCCGCGCTGCGGACGGTGGCTGCGCCGCCGCTCCGGCGGCCGTCGCGCGTTGACTTGCACACCCCCATCCCCTAAACGTCCGGCCGTCGGCCTGCGCTCGGACTGCGCGCGGGCCGGAGAGGTTCGGCGCTCCGCGGCGGCTCCACGGCTCCCGGCGGCGCCTCTCATCGTTTCAATCGGGCTCCGAGCGGGCCTTTCGGCACGCCGCCCGGGAGCGGAAGAGATCCATGACCAAGCGCACCTACCAGCCGAGCAAGCTCGTCCGCAAGCGCCGCCACGGCTTCCGGGCCCGCATGGCCACCAAGAACGGCCGGCTGGTGCTGAACCGCCGCCGCGCCAAGGGCCGCGCGCGCCTCTCGGCCTGACGCCCCGGCCCCGGCCGGCGGTCGTTGTCCGATGACGGGCGAGGCGACGGCAGGCGGGGCGGGCGAGCGGACCGGTGACGGCCCGGCGCGGCGCCTTGCGCGGTTGAAGAAGCGCGCCGAGTTTCTCGCCGCCGCCGGCGGTGTCCGCACCGGTGGCCGCTCGGTGATGCTCCAGGCCCGCCCGCGCGGTGACGATGCGCCGGCCCGTGTCGGCTTCACGGTGACGAAGAAGGTCGGCAACGCGGTCGAGCGCAACCGCATCCGCCGCCGCCTCCGGGCCGCCGTCGAGCGGTGTGCGGCGGCCGCGACGCCGGGCTGCGACTACGTGCTCGTGGCGCGGCGCCCGGCGATCACTATGTCTTTCGAGGCCCTCGTTGCCGAACTCGCGGCCGGCTTCGACCGGCTCGCCCGGCCACGGGGCGAAGTGCCGTCTCCGCGCCGACGCTCCGGTGGCGGGCGAGCGACCCCCGATCCGACCCGCGAGACGACGTCATGATGGAAAACAAGAACATGCTGCTCGCGATCGCGTTGTCGATCGCGGTGCTGCTGGGCTGGCAGTATTTCTACGTGGCGCCGGAGATGGAGCGGCAGCGCGCGCTGGTCGCCCAGCAGCAGGCGGAGGCGCCGCAGCCGGCCGCCACGACCGGGGCCGGCACCGGCGCCGTGCCCGCGGCTCCCGCCGTGCCCGGTGCCCCCGCCGTTCCCGGCGCCGTGCCGGCCGCCGGGGCGGTTCCCGGTGCCCCCGCCAACCGCGCCGCCGTGCTCGCCGCCTCCGCCCGCGTGCCGATCGACACGCCGTCGATCTCCGGCTCGATCAACCTCAAGGGCGGCCGCCTCGACGACGTCCGGCTGAAGAAGTATCGCGAGACCGTCGACCCCACGAGCCCGACCATCGTGCTGTTCTCGCCGGCCGGGGCGTCGGATGCCTATTACGCCGATTTCGGCGTCGTCGCCGACGCCGGCGCCAACCTGGCGCTGCCGGCCGCCGACACCGAGTGGACGGTGGAGAGCGGCTCGACGCTGACGGCGGCGTCGCCGGTGACGATCGCCTTCGACAACGGCGCCGGCCTCGTCTTCCGCCGCACCTTCGCGGTCGACGAGGACTACATGTTCACCGTCACCCAGTCGGTCGAGAACCGTGGCGAGACGCCGGTGACGCTCTATGGCTATGGTCGCGTCGTCCGCGACGGCGTCCCCCACACCTCCGGCTTCTTCGTGCTGCACGAGGGCCCGATCGGCGTCTTCGGCGACGCCGGCGTTACCCTGCTCTCCTATTCCGACGTGCAGGACGACGGCGCGGTGAAGGAGCCGACGGTCACCGCCGGCTGGCTCGGCTTCACCGACAAGTACTGGGCGGCGACGCTGGTTCCGCTGGGCGACCGCACCTTCAACCCCGCCTTCCGCCACGACGTGCCGAGCGCTGGCGGCGACCGCTTCCAGGCCGAGTACCTGACCGACGGCCTCGCCGTCGCCCCCGGCGCCACCGCCAGCCTCGACACCCGCGTCTTCGCCGGCGCCAAGGAGGTGTCGATCATCGACGGCTACCAGGAGAACCTCGGCATCCACAATTTCGAGCTTCTGATCGACTGGGGATGGTTCTACTTCATCACCAAGCCGATGTTCTTCCTGATCGACTTCTTCTTCAAGCTGGTCGGCAACTTCGGCGTGGCGATCCTGCTCGTCACCGTGCTGATCAAGCTGGCGTTCTTCCCGCTCGCCAACAAGTCCTACGTCTCGATGAGCCGCATGAAGCTCGTGCAGCCGCAGATGCTGGAGATCCGCGAGCGCTTCAAGGACGACAAGGTCAAGCAGCAGCAGGCCTTGATGCAGCTCTACAAGGACCAGAAGATCAATCCGCTGTCGGGCTGTCTGCCGATCGTCGTGCAGATCCCGGTGTTCTTCGCCCTCTACAAGGTGCTGTTCGTCACCATCGAGATGCGGCATGCACCGTTCTTCGGCTGGATTCACGATCTGGCAGCGCCCGATCCGACGACGATCTTCAACCTGTTCGGGCTGATCCCGTGGGAGCCGCCGCATCTCCTGATGCTCGGCGTCTGGCCGATCATCATGGGCATCACCATGTTCCTGCAGATGAAGCTCAACCCGACGCCGCCGGACCCGGCGCAGGCGATGATCTTCAACTGGATGCCGGTGATCTTCACCTTCATGCTGGCGTCGTTCCCGGCCGGCCTCGTCATCTACTGGGCCTGGAACAACACGCTGTCGGTGCTGCAGCAGTCGTTCATCATGAAGCGCCAGGGCGTGAAGATCGAGCTGTGGGACAACATCGTCGCCCTGTTCAAAAAGAAGCCGAAGCCGACCTCGACGCCCACGACGCCCGCCAAGTGAGGCGGGCGCCATGACCCGCCCAGCGGACGGCGAGGGGGCCGGGATCGACATCACCGCCCCCTACGAGCCCGGTGCCGAGGCGCTCGAGGCCGGGCGGCTGATGTTCGCCCGGCCGTGGCGCTTCGTGATGGGCGCGCCGTCGCTGAAGTTCCTGCCGCCCTTGGAGGGGCCGGAGATCGCGTTTGCCGGCCGCTCCAACGTCGGCAAGTCGAGCCTGATCAACGCCCTCGTCGGCCAGAAGGACCTTGCCCGCACCTCCAACACGCCGGGGCGGACGCAGGAGCTCAACTTCTTCCGCCCGGAGGACGTCGATGCCGGCCTGACTATCGTCGACATGCCGGGCTACGGCTATGCGGCGGCGCCGAAGGACAAGGTCGACGCCTGGACGCGCTTCGTCTTCGGCTACCTGCGCGGCCGCCAGACCCTGAAGCGCGTCTATGTGCTGATCGATTCCCGCCACGGCGTGAAGGAGAACGACGGCGAGGTGCTGTCGATGCTCGATCGTGCCGCGGTTTCCTACCAGATCGTGCTGACCAAGGCCGACAAGCCGAAGAAGGGGGGGCTGGAGGCCGTCATCGCCGCCACCGCCGCCGCCGTGGCACGCCGCCCGGCCGCCTATCCCGGCATCATCGCCACCTCGAGCGAGACCGGCCTGGGGCTCGACCTGCTGCGCGCCGCGATCGCCACGACGGCGGCGGAGTAGCGGCCGGGGCCTCCCGCAGCAGGCCGGGGGTGGTGGCGCGCTGCCGCCCGGCTTCCTTCGTTTCTCCTCCCCTTCGTTTCTCCTCCCTGGGACCGTTCGCTTCCCCTCCCCGCGACCGTTCCTTTTCTCGACCTTGCCTCCTCTCGGGTCATTCCCGGCCTTGTGCCGGGAACCCATGCAGCGCCGCCGCGCATGAGGCGTCATGTGGAGGTCGGCACTCGCCGAGAGGGATGGGTTCCCGGGACAAGCCCGGGAGTGACTTCGGAGGGGGAGGGCGCGCCGAAGACGCGCTCGCGCGCCGGCTCTCCAGCAGCGACCGCCCGCAGCGATCTCCCGCAACGACCTCCAGCAGCGGCCTGTGGGACGGACGGGATGAAACAGACTCACCCCCACGGCTCCGTCGGAAAACCGCCTTCCCCTCATACCGACCATTCGGTATGCTCCGTCGCATGACGCGTCCCACCCGGCTCCACCCCGACCGCGGCGACGCCCGCTCCCGCCTTCTGGCAGCGGCCGTCGACGTCATCCGGGCAAAGGGCTTCGCCGCTACCTCGGTGGACGACCTCTGCCGCGCCGCGGGCGTGACCAAGGGCGCCTTCTTCCACCACTTTACCAGCAAGGAGGCGCTCGGCGTCGCCGCGGCCGGTCACTGGGCGGAGACGACCACGGCCTTCTTCGCCGCCGCGCCCTATCACGCCCCGGCCGACCCGCTCGACCGCGTGCTCGCCTACGTCGCCTTCCGCAAGGCGATCGTCTCCGACGACCTCGTGGACTCGAGCTGTCTCGTGGGGACGATGGTGCAGGAGGTGCACCAGAGCGCCCCGGCGATCCGCGACGCCTGCGCCGCCAGCATCTTCGGACACGCGGCGACGCTCGAGGCTGACATCCGTGAGGCGATGGCTGAGCGCGGCATCGTCGCCGACTGGACGGCCGAAAGCCTCGCCCGCCAGACCCAGGCTGTGGTGCAGGGGGCACTGGTGCTGGCGAAGGCCGGCAATGACCCGGCGCTTGCCCGCGACAGCCTCGACCATCTCCACCGCTACATCCGCCTGCTGTTCAGCGAGGAGAAGCCCGTGCCCGACAGGGCGGGGGAGGCGGCCCTTCCCAGGGCTCTTGCGGCCGGGGTGCCGGCATGACTGCCGCCGCCGCCGGGGCGGGGACGGCGCTCGCCTGCCGCTGCGGGACCGTTCGTCTCGCCGTGCACGGGCAGCCGATCATCGCCGCCGAATGCCATTGCGACAGTTGCCGGGCGGCGGCCCGGCGGATCGCAGCCGTTCCCGGTGCGGCGGACGTGCGGGCGGCGAATGGCGGGGTGCCCTACGTGCTCTACAGGAAGGACCGCGTCCGCTTCCTCGCCGGTGCCGAGCGGCTGCAGGAGTTCCGCCTGACGCCGGGATCGAAGACCCGCCGCGTCGTCGCCGGCTGCTGTGGAACGCCGATCTTCACCGAATTCGAGAGCGGCCATTGGCTGAGCCTGTTCGCGTCGCTCTGGTCACCGGAGACGCGGCCCGCACCGGAGCTGTGGACGATGACGAGCGACCTGCCTGCCGGCACGGCGTTGCCGGACGACATGCCGAACTGCCGGTACCAGTCCGCTCGCTTCTTCGCGAAGCTGCTCGCAGCCTGGGTGGCGATGGG
>CALRZT010000171.1:0-10208 GCA_943372725.1 Pseudoxanthobacter soli DSM 19599 | reverse complement strand
TGCCGGCGGAGACCTTCGTCGACAACGTCACCCGCCGCCGCTTCGACAATTTCGCCGAGTTCGAGGCGCTCTACGGCGGCACCGGCGCCTCGATCGCCGAGTTGGACCTGCCGCGCGTCAAGTCGGCCCGGCAGTTTCCAATGGCCCTTCGCGACCGCCTGTCGCGGTCGGCGATCCGGACCGACGCCGCCTGAGGGCGGCGCTCGGACGGCAGTCGGCTTGCAGGCGGCCGGCCTCCTTGCGGCCCGGCCACGTCCGCGCGTGTCGCACGTCACAGCGCGAGGCATGATCGCCCGGTAATCCTCTGGTTGCTACCGCCGACCCGAGGAGCATCCGATGACCATCACCAAGGCCTTTGCCGTCGCCGGTACCGTGGCGCTGATTGCGACCCCGCTCGCCGCGAAACCGTTGTTCGACGCCCCGCAGGGAAAGACCGTCGAGGTCGTCCGGCCTTCGGCCGCCGGCCAGCCGAAGCGCTACACCGCGCAGGTGACGGCGGCCTGCGACGGCGGCTTATGTGTCGCCAGCTTCGGAAAGAAAAACGATAAGGAACGAACCATCGAGATCCTTACCTGTCTGATATATTCCAACGGCAGAAATGTTTTTGCTGCGGTCAATATGGTGGAAGAGAACGAAGATCTCTACGAGTTTTTCATGCCGCCGGCTTCCAATGAAGAAGTAGGCGGTGTCGTCTACTCGATCTTCACCTGGACGAAGGATTTCCGGGTGGCGAGGGGAGCGCCTCTCAACGTGATCGTGCAGTCGAGCGGCGCCCAGGCGATTTCGGCCTGCACGGCGAGCGGGACAATCCGCTGAGGAGCGGCTGTCGCGCGAGCGACGATCAGGGCACCGGCCGTGCCGGCGGATCCGCCCCTCAGGCGCCGCCGGTCGGCACCACGGTGACGCGCCAGGGCTTGCGGATGGCGGCCTTCACCGCCGCCTCCGTCTCGATCGCATCGCTGCCGGCGGGGGCGCACACCGACAGGCTCGCCATGCCGCCGCCGCCACTGCTCAGCTCGAAGCCGGTGATCACCCCGTCCGCCACGAGGCCTTGCAGGACGCCGGCGGTGTCCTCCGACATGTCGTCCCCGGACGTCTGCGAAGAGCGCTGCATGTCGCCTCCCGATCCGGCTCCCGCCCCGCGGCCACGGGCCGCCGGCGGGAACCGATGATGCAATGACGCCGGCCGGTGCGTCGTTCCGTCCCGCCCGGCCGATCTTCGCAGGCGGTCGCCGTCAGGTCGCCGCTGGCTCCGCCAGCGTCAGGTCCGCGAGTTCCTCGGGCGTGAAGTAGTACATCTCCCGCGGCGGCGTCTCCATCGCATGGAACCACACTTCGGCGTCGACCCCCATCTCGACGAGATGGCGCTGGATCTCCGCCGAGACGCGCTGCGCCTGCACCATCTCCGGCTCCGCGCCGGCGAGGCTGAACCCCGCCGTCCGCACCGCCGTGATCTGGTGGACGCCGACCACGGCGTCGGCCGCCGCGCGCCTCTTCACCCCGCCGGACAGCACGAGCGGGCACGACGAGGCGCAGAGCGCGCCCGCCTCCACTTCGGTGTCGAGCTTGCGCTCGCGGATCAGGCGGCTCATCGCCAGCGCGTCCTGCACCGATCCGCCGGGGGAATCGAGCACCACCGTCTCCACATAGTCGCCGCGGCGTGCGAGTTCGTCGGCGAAGCGCTCGGCCGTGCCCGGCGTGATCGTGCCGACCGCCGCCAGCCGGCCGCCGGCGATGAGCTCGAGCGTCATCGGTTCGCGCAGTCGCTCGGCCGGGGTGCCGGTGCGCGGCGCCGGCTCGCCGCCGCCGGGGCGCGTCGAGGGCAGATAGGGCTCCGCCAGCGGCCACGGCGCCTCCGGGGCGGTGGTGGCCGGCGCCGCCGCGAGTTGCTCCTGCAGGTCGCGGCCGAGCACCACGACGGTGAACACCAGCAACCCCGCGAAGATGGCGCGCAGCACCACCGCCTCGGCCCGGGCGGCGATTCCCGGCCGATCCGCGGCCGCCGGGGGCGGGGTGCCGCTCATTCCTTCTTGCCGCTCCAGGCGGACGACAGCGGCGTTACCGTCGCGTCACCGCCCGGCCGGGCGGGCGCCAGTTCGCCCATCGCCGGCGTCGCCACTCCCGTCAGCGCTGGGCCGGCGGCCTCCGCGGCGACGACCGGCAGCCGCCGCTGCTCGCCCTCGACCTCGCGCAGCAGGCGCATGGCGGTGAGGAGCTGGGCCGCCGTCATCGTCTCGGCGTCGGCGGGGGTCGCCTCCCGCCGGATGGCGGCGTGGACGACGCAGAGGATCAGCACCAGCACCGCCGGCAACAGGTCGATCGAGATCGCACCGGCCCAGCTCGGCAGGAAGTCGCCGGCATAGCGCAGCACCGCCTCGGCGGTGGAGAGCGGCTGGTAGCGCGCCGGCTCCACCGGGCCGGTGCCGATGATCGCGTCGGCCGCCTGCGACAGCGCGTTCGCCTGGGCGGCGACGGCGCGCTCGACATTGTCGACGACGGCGCTCTGGCGGCCGGCGAGATCGGCGCTGCGGCCATCGGCGGCGGGCGCGATGAAGCCGGTGGCGAGGTCGTCGGCGGCGCGCTTCACCGCTGGCGCCATCGACGTCTGCTCGAGAGCGGCGATGGTGCCGATCAGCTTCATCGCCTCCGCCCCGAAGGCGTCGCTGCGCGCCTTGATGTCGCCCTGGGCGGAGACGAGCTCGCGCATCGCCGCCACCTGAGCGCTGCCCTCGGCATAGAGCGCGCTGACCGGGGCGGCGCTGTCGGCGACCTCCTGGCGGAGATCCTCGAGCTGGCTCGACATCTGGCTGAGCAGCTGCACGACCGTGCCGGACCCGCCGGTGCCGGTGAGCGCGCCGCCGCGCTCGGCGTCGGCGAGGCGGGCGAAGCGGGTGGTGGCGAGCTCGATGTCCGGCAGGAGGCTCTGGGCGCCCAGCGCCCGGTTGTGGGCGGCGTCGAGGTCGCGCGCATAGCCCTGCAGGGTGACGGCGAGGTGCTGCTCCACGGCGGCCGAGCCGGCCAGCGCGGCGGCGTTCAGCCACGACGACATCGCCACGATCATCACCGAGCCGAGGATCATGGCGGCGCCGAGCCAGATGCGGCTCGCCACGTCGCGCACCTGCGGCAACAGGCGAAGCAG
Source organism: Pseudoxanthobacter soli DSM 19599 (assembly GCA_943372725.1). Lineage (GTDB taxonomy): Bacteria > Pseudomonadota > Alphaproteobacteria > Rhizobiales > Segnochrobactraceae > CAMDHY01. Next base: position 7,069 of record CALRZT010000171.1, on the reverse strand, counting down.
GAACGACCAGAACGCGTAGATCGCCACCGACACGGCGGTCGAATAGATCAGCGCCGCGAAGAAGGTCATCGTCGGCGAGCCGTCGAGCAGGTCGCGGACGCCGAGATAGGTATAGACGCCGGAGGCGAGCGCGAGGACACCGAGCGTCAGCCGCATGGTGAGATCGAGCCCGCGGACACCTTCGCGCAACGCGGACGACATCGCGGCCTGCCTTTCAGTGGGTTTCCCCGACTCTCCCGAGCTTTGCGCCGGCAATGTGACGGTGGGCGCCGCTCATCGCCTCCGGCCGGCGAACATCGGCGCCTCGCCCCGCCGCCGGATGCAAAGTGCGGATACCAGGATCGCGGCGGGCGAGAGAAGCCGTTGTTGCGGTTCAGGCAAACGTTTGCATACTGAGCGGGCGTATCGCCTCAGGAGGTTGAAAATGAAATTGTTGTCCGCGGCCGCCGTCTTGGTGGCCGGCTCTCTTTTCGCCCACTCGGCCTCGGCGCTCGAAACCGTGCGGCTGACGATGTCGTCCAGCCACCCGACCGCGGTCGCCTGGGTCGGGGCGCTGAAGACGCACGTCGTCGACAATGCCAACAAGCGCCTCGAGGCGATGGGCTCGAACTACCGGATCGAGTGGACGGAAGCGTTCGGCGGCTCGCTCTACGACTTCAACGACACGCTGGAGGCCGTGCAGGACGGCCTCACCGACATGGGCTGGGTCGGCTCGCTGTGGGAGCCGGCGAAGCTGCCGCTGCAGAACGTCATGTTCGCGACGCCCTTCGTCACCAGCGACGTCGAGCTCTCGGTCGACGTGCTGAACGAGATGAACGACTCCATCCCCGAGATGAAGGCCGAGTGGGACCGCCACAACCTCGTCTTCCTCGGCGCCACGGTGTCCGACACCTATCACCTGTTCACCAAGTTCCCGGTGAACTCGCTCGCGGACCTGCAGGGCAAGAAGATCGTCGGCGCCCCGGCGCTCGGCCCCTGGCTCGAGGGCACGGGCGCCATTCCCGTCGGCGGCGGCCTGCCGACCTTCTACCAGCAGATCCAGACCGGCGTCGCCGACGGCAGCATCATCATCCCGACCGGCGCCTTCTCGCTGAAGCTCTACGAGGTCGCCCCGCACATCACCCTCGTCGACATGGGCGTGACCACGATCGGCGGCCTCGCCGTCAACAAGGAGCGCTGGGAGAGCCTGCCGGAGGACGTGAAGAAGGTGCTGGCCGAACTCGGCCGCGAGTACAGCTCCGTCCACGCCAAGGAGGTGGCGGCGCGCTACGCGGCATCGCTCGAGAAGATGAAGGCGGCGGGCGCCATCATCAGCGAGTTGCCGGCCGAGGAGCGCCAGAAGTGGGTCGACGGCCTCTCCAACCTCGCCAGCGCCTGGGTGGTGCAGACGGAGGCGGCCGGCCTGCCGGGCAAGGAAGTCCTGGTGCGCTTCATGGCCGAGGCGCGCGAGCGCGGCGCCAAGCCGCTGCGCCAGTGGGACGAGGGGCTCTGACGCTCGTCCCACCCCGCCTGACACCAGAACGGCCGGCCGCAGGGCCGGCCGCTTACTTTCGGGTTCTCCATGCACGCAGCCGAGCCGACGACGACCACCCGTTCCTCCTTCGCCGATGCCGTCGTCGGCGGCTCGGCGCGGCTCTGCGCCGGCATCAGTGCCGCGTGGATCTTCGCCCTGATGGCGGCGATCTGCACCGACGTGGTGATGCGCTCCTTCTTCAACGCGCCGCTGATGGGCGTGCCGGAGGTGGTGGCGCTGTCGGTGCCGGGCATCGTCTTCCTGGCCGCCGGGCAGGCGGTGCGGACCGGCCGCTTCCTGCGCGCCGACTTCCTCTACACCCCGTTCCTGCGCCGCTATCCGCAGGCCGGCGCCGTGCTGTCGCTCCTCTACAATGCCGCCGGCCTGGTGATCTTCTGGAAGGTGACGGAGGGCGTGTGGCCGCGCTTCGCCACGGCGTGGACGACCGACGAGTTCTTCGGCGCCGTCGGCGCCTTCAGCGCGCCGGTGTGGCCGTTCATGGGGGCGATGCTCGTCGGCTGCGCCCTGATGACCGCGCAGTTCGCCGCCCTGCTGGTGGTCGATGCCAGAACCGTGGTCGCGCCGGGCCCCACCGCGACAGCACCGGAGGATGCCGTTCACCCGCCGGCGCGCGGCTGGGTGGCGCTCGCCGCCTTCCTCGTCGTCGTCGGTGTCGGCGTCTACGCCCTGCTCTATGGCGACCTGTCGCCGACCGGGATCGGCTTCGTTGCCATCGGCGGCATGTTGCTGCTGGTGCTCGGCGGCCTCCACATCGGCACCGCTCTGCTGCTGCTCTCCTTCTTCGGCATCTGGATGGTGCGCGGCAGCCCGGCCATCGCCGACCGCTCGCTGTCTCTCGCCGCCCTCGGCTCGATCAATTCCTATTCGTTCGGCGTCATCCCGCTGTTCATCCTGATGGGGCTGCTCGTCGACATCGCCAATGTCGGCCGCGACGCCTTCGCGGTGGCCGCCAACCTGCTCCGCCGCGTGCGCGGCGGCCTCGGCATCGCCACCGTCTTCGCCAACGCGGTGTTCGCCGCCATCACTGGCTCGTCGATCGCCTCGGCTGCGGTGTTCACCCGCGTCGCCACCCCGCAGATGATCAGCCACGGCTACTCGAAGCGCTTCGCCGTCGGCTGCGTCGCCGGCTCCTCCGTGCTCGGCATGCTGATCCCGCCGAGCCTGCTCCTCATCGTCTACGGCCTGATCGCCGAGGTCTCGGTGGGCAAGCTGTTCACCGCCGCGATCATCCCCGGCCTGCTGCTCGCCGCCGTCTTCTCGCTGATGATCTTCCTGATGGCGCACTTCACGCCTGGTCAGATCGGCCGGCCGCGCATCGCCGACGATGTCGAGACGATCACGGTGGCCGAGTTCGCGTCCAAGCTCTTGCCGATCGTGCTCCTGGTCGCGGCGGTGCTGGGCGGCATCTACACCGGCTACTTCACGCCGACGGAGTCTGGCGCCGTCGGTGCCGCCGGCGCGCTGATCATCGCGCTCGCCCGCCGCAGCCTCGACTGGCAGAAGTTCGGCAGGATCCTCGTCGAGTGCGCCGAGATCTCCGCCTCGATCCTGGTGCTGATCGTCGCCGCCAACCTCTACAGCCGCATGCTGACGCTGACCGGCATCCCGCAGGCGGTGTCGGGCTATATCGTCGCCGCCGAGCTCGGCATGTTCGCCTTCCTCGCCGTCTATCTGCTGATCCTGATCGTCCTCGGCATGTTCCTCGACAGTGTGTCGATCATGCTGGTGGTGCTGCCGCTGATGCTGCCGGTCGTCAGCGCGCTCGGCGGCGACCTCATCTGGTTCGGCATCGTCACCACGATCGCGGTGGAGATCGGTCTGCTGACGCCACCCTTCGGGCTGGCCGTCTACGTGGTGAAGGGGACGCTGCCGAAGGGCACCGCGACGCTCAACGAGATCTTCGCGGGGTCGCTGCCCTTCGTCGGCGCGATGATCCTCGTCACCATCATCGTGATGGCGTTCCCGATTCTCAGCCTGGCGCTGCTCTGACGCGCCGGCGGCGGCCGGAAGCCGCCGCCGAGCCTGCAAGTTTCGGCGTCAGCCCTGCTTCGGGTAAACGGCCATCACCTCGATCTCGATGCGGGCGCCCGGCGTCGACAGCTGGTTGACGCAGATCGTCGTGCTCGCCGGCGACCAGTCGCCGAGGAACTCCTTCAGCGTCCCAGTCATCACCTCGATCTCGCGCATGTCGGTGAGGAACTTCGTGATCTTCACGACGTCCGTCCACGTCAGGCCCTCGTGCTCGAGGATCGACTGGATCGTCCGCATCGCCCGCCGCGTCTGTTCGCGGATGTCGTTCGGGTGGTCGTGCTCGGACCAGTCGTGCGGGTGCTTGTGATAGAGCGGCGACGGCGTTGCCCCGGAGATGAACAACAGGTCCCCCGGTGCCTCGACGCGGATCGCCGGCGCATAGGGCATGTCGGCGACCCGGCTCGGATCGGTGTGGATCTCGCCGATGCCGGCGTTGGTGGGCGACGTTCGATAGGGCGCGGGACGCGTCACGATGGCGACCTTTCTGAAAGCGTTACGGAAATCGTCGGTTCGACAGTCACCTGCCGTCCCGCGACCGGGCGTCGTGCAAACGATTGCTCGGTCTCTGACCGCTTTGTGCCACGCCCTGGAGCCGTCGATCAACGCGTTCCGGTACGGCGAGGCGTCCCCTATGCCCGACTGAGGCGGTCCGGCCGCGTCAGCCGCCATGCGCGGCGATAAGCGCCGTGTCGAGGTCGCGATAGAGGTCGTCCGGGTCCTCGACGCCGGTCGACAGCCGCAAAAGGTCCGGCGGGCACGGCGTGCCAGCGCCCTCGATCGAGGCGCGGTGCTCGATCAGGCTCTCGACGCCGCCGAGCGAGGTCGCCCGCCGCCAGAGCTCGACCTTCGCTGCCGTGGCGATCGCCGCCGGCGCGCCTCCAGTCACCTGCACGGACAGCATGTAGCCGAAGCCGTTCTCCATCTGCCGCACTGCCACGTCGTGGCCGGGGTGCTGCGGCAGGCCGGGATAGAGCACGCGGGCGACGTGAGGGTGCGCCGAGAGCCGCGTCGCCAGTTCCATCGCCCCCGCCGCCTGCGCCGCCGCGCGCAGCGGGAACGTCCGCAGGCCACGCGTCAGCAGGAACGCCTCGAACGGCCCGAGGATCGCCCCGTGCGTCGCGCGGACACGGCGGATGCGCGCCCAGAAGCCGTCCTCGACTGCCGCCGCCAGCACGCCGCCGACGACATCGGAGTGGCCGTTCAGGATCTTCGTCGCCGAGTGCATGACGATGTCGGCACCGAGCGCGAGCGGACGGGTGTGGAAGGGCGAGGCGGCGGTCGAATCGACCGCAAGGCGCGCGCCGCTAGCGTGGGCGATCTCCGCCACCGCGGCGATGTCGGTGATCGTCCAGAGCGGGTTCGACGGCGTCTCCGCCCAGACGAGCTTCGTCCGCGCCGGCTGTACGGCCGCCCGCACCGCCTCGAGGTCGTCCATCTCGACGAAATCGACGGCGATGCCGTAGCGGCCCGCATCGTTCGCGAGCCAGTTGCGCAGCGCCCAGTACATCACCCGCGGCGCCACCACGTGGTCGCCGGCTTCCAGCGCCAGCACCACGGCGGTCGCCGCCGCCATGCCGGAGCCGAACAGCAGCGCCCCGGCCCCGGCGTCCTCGAGCATGGCGATGACGCTCTCGGCCTCGCGGACGGTGGCGTTGTCGGGCCGCCCATAGATGTAGCCGGTGGAGTAGGCGTTGTCGGGATCGCGCAGGTAGGTGGTGGCGACGTGGATCGGCGGCACCACCGCGTGGGTGACGGGGTCGATGTGCCCCATCGCCTGCGCCGCCAGGCTGCGCTTCGACCAGACCGGGCGATCCGCCATGTGTGCCGTGCTCCCTCGTCGCGGCCGCAGGCAGCGGCGCCGGCGCCACCATTCCACGCCGGCGAGCACCCGGCCAGACGGCGATCGACCGCGCCCCGGACTTGCTGCGTCGCGCCCCGTCGGACTTTGGTCCGAGCGAGCGACGGCCGAGGTCCGATTGTGAACGCCTCCCGAGGCGACTAGCGTCTTCCGAGAATGGCGGGACTTTTGGCCGGAACGATCGCACGGGGACGGGAGGGGCTCGAACGGCTCAGCCTGACGGCGCGCTTCGCCCTGACGGCGAGCGGCGTGCTCCTCGCCGCCGCCCTGATCGGCGGGATCTGGGTCACCGAAATCATCTCGCGCAGCGCCGTCGCCAGCACCGCCGGCGCGACCGCGCTGTTCATGGAGAGCATCATCGGTCCGCTGGCGCAGGAGCTCGAGGACGCCGACACCCTGTCGATCGGCCCGATCCTGGCGATCGAGGAGGTGATGGCGACGAGCGCCCTCGGCCAGCGGGTCGTGTCGGTGAAGATCTGGAAGGCGGGCGGCCTCGTCGCCTACGCCGAGAACAACGATCTGATCGGCCAGCGCTTTCCGGTGTCGGAAAACCTCGAGCGGGCGTTTGCCGGCGAGATCGTCGCCGAGCTCAACCAGCTCGACGACCTCGAGAGCGCCAGCGAACGCGCCACCGGGCTGCCGCTGCTCGAGATCTACAGCCCGATCCGCAAGCCCTGGTCGGGCGAGGTGATCGCCGTCGGCGAGTTCTACGAGGACGCGACCCCCCTCAACACGACGCTGCGGGACGCCCGCGTCCACACCTGGCTGATCGTCGTGGCGATGGCGGTGCTGCTCGCCGTCACCCTGCTCGGCATCGTCCACCGCGCAAGCACGGTCATCGACCAGCAGCGTCAGGCGCTCCGGCTGCGGGCCGAGGAGGCGGAGCGGGTGTCGCAGCAGAACCGCATGCTGCGGCTGCGCGTCGAGCGGGCGGCAGGCCGGGCGGCGGAGATGAACGAGCGCTTTTTGCGGCGCATCAGCGCCGACCTGCACGACGGCCCGGCGCAGCTGATCAGCCTCGCGGCGCTGCGCCTCGGCGGCCTCGCCAAGGCGGAGGACCCGGACGCGCGCCGCGCCGAGCAGGTCGTCGTCAAGCAGGCGCTCGACGAGGCGATGCGGGACATCCGGGCGATCTGCAGTGGCCTGTCGCTGCCGGAGATCGAACAGGCGCCGCTCGGCGGCGTCATCGCCGACGCCGTGCGGACCCACCAGCACTACACGGCCACGACGGTGGCGGTCGTCATCGGCGACCTGCCGGCCGCGGTGACGCCGGCGGTGAAGATCTGCGCCTTCCGGTTCGTCCAGGAGGGGCTCAACAACGCCTTCCGCCACGCCGCCGGTGTCGGGCAGCGCGTCGAAGCCGGCATGGACGGCGCGATGCTGACGGTGACGGTGGCGAACGCGCCCGCCGACGGCGCCGCCATGGCGGCCGACGGCAGCGGTCTCGGACTGTCGGGCCTGCGGGAGCGCGTCGAGAGCCTCGGCGGCAGCTTCTCGTTCGAGGCTCCCGACGATGGAGAGGTGCGCATGACGATGACGATCGGACCGGGTGCCGGCCATGGTTGATCCGGAAAGCTCCGACCGGCGCACGCCCGGGCCGATCACCGTCGTGGTGGTCGACGACCACCCGCTCTATCGCAGCGGCG
>CALRZT010000170.1:0-10217 GCA_943372725.1 Pseudoxanthobacter soli DSM 19599 | reverse complement strand
CCCTGCCCGTCGAGGGGAGGGCGCGAGCCGCCCTTCAGACGCTGACCTGCATGCCGATTTCCACCACCCGGTCCGTCGGGATCTGGAAGTAGTCCGTCGCGTCGCTGGCGTTGCGGGCGAGCACGATGAACAGCCGGTCCTGCCACAGCGGCATGCCGGACTTCGCTGCCGGCCGGATCGAGCGGCGGGAGAGGAAGAACGAGGTCTTCAGGATCTCGAACTTCCAGCCGAGCCGCCGGCAGATCTGCAGGGCCTGCGGCACGTTCGGCTCCTCCACGAAGCCGAACTGCATGGTCACCATGCTGAAGTGCTCCGACAGCGTCCGGATCGAGACGCGCTCGGATTCGGGCACGCGCGGCGCATCGCTCGACAGGATTGTCAGGATGACGTTGTGCTCGTGCAGCACCTTGTTGTGCTTGAGGTTGTGCATCAGCGACGACGGTGCGAAGGCGGGGTCGCTGGTCAGGAACACCGCCGTCCCGGGCACGCGGTGGACGTTGCGCTTCTCGAGGCTGCCGATCAGGTCGGCGAGCGGCACCTCGGCGCGCCGCGTCTTCTCGATGAGGAAGCGCGAGCCACGCCGCCAGGTCACCATCACCAGCACGATGAGGGCGGCGACCAAAAGCGGCACCCAGCCGCCGTGATGCACCTTCAGGAGGTTGGCGACGAGGAAGGCGACGTCGATGACGAGGAACGGCACGACCACCGCCACCGCGGCGGCGAGCGGCCACTTCCACACCTTCCAGACGACGATGAAGGCCATCAGCACCGTCACCACCATCGTGCCGGTGACGGCGATGCCGTAGGCCGACGCCAGCGCCGCCGAGGAGCCGAACATGCCGACCAGAAGCACCACGCCGAGGAACAGCAGCAGGTTCACCTGCGGCACGTAGATCTGGCCGACGTGCTCGGCCGAGGTGTGGCGGATCTCGAGGCGCGGCAGCAGGCCGAGCTGCACCGCCTGGCGGGAGAGCGAGAAGGCCCCGGTGATCACCGCCTGGCTGGCGATGACGGTGGCGGCTGTGGCGAGGATCACCATTGGCACCAGCGCCCAGCCGGGGACGAGCAGGAAGAACGGGTTCTCCACCGTCTCCGGCCGTGACAGCACCAGCGCGCCCTGGCCGAGATAGTTGAGGGCGAGCGCCGGCAGCACCAGCGCGAACCAGGCAAGCCGGATCGGGCGCCGGCCGAAGTGTCCGAGGTCGGCATAGAGCGCCTCGGCGCCGGTCACCGCCAGGAACACCGCGCCGAGGGCGATCAGGCCGGCGTGTCCGTGCTCCGCCATGAACACCGCCGCATACCACGGGTTGAGCGCATTCAGGACGCCCGGATCGTCGACGATGTGGACGGCCCCCGCCACCCCCATCGCCGCGAACCACACCGCCGTGATCGGCCCGAAGAAGGTGGCGACCCGGCCGGTGCCGCGGTTCTGCACGAGGAACAGCGCCGCGATGATCGCGAGCGTGATCGGCAGCACGAACGGCTCGAAGCGCGGCTCGACGAGCTTGAGGCCCTCCACCGCCGACAGCACCGAGATCGCCGGCGTGATGATGGCGTCGCCGTAGAACAGCGCCGCGCCGACGATGCCGAGAGCGATCGTGATGCCGGCGCCACGGCTGAAGGCGGTGCGGGCGAGCGCCATCAGCGCCAGCGTGCCGCCCTCGCCGCGGTTGTCGGCCCGAAGCAGGATCAGCACGTACTTGACCGTGACGATCAGGATCAGCGCCCAGAGGATCAGGGACAGCACGCCGTAGACTTCGATGCGGGTCATCACGCCATCCTCGTCGGCGGCGGCGAGCGCCTCGCGGAAGGCGTAGAGCGGGCTCGTGCCGATGTCGCCGTAGACGACGCCGACGCTGCCGAGCGTCAGGGCGAGGAGATTGCCGTGCGCGGACGCTGCCGGCGTGCTCGTGGGCTCGACCGGGGGGCCGGCGGCAGCCGGCTTCTGGGAACTCATGGGAGTGGACACGGGCCTCGCCGTCGCCGGTGCGGCGCAACTGCGGCGACGCTACTCCGTCCGTCCGCACGCCCGCAAGCGGGCGCGGCACTCAGGCGCGGCGGCGGGTGCGGATGGCGCCGGCCGCCTCGGCGAGCGGCATCGGCCGCGCGAACAGGAAGCCCTGCAAGAGGTCGCATCCCTCGGCGGTGAGGAAATCCGCCTGCGCCTGCGTCTCCACCCCCTCGGCGACGACGAGCTTCGACAGCGTGGCGCCGAGGGTGATGACCAGGCGCGCCAGTTCCTCGTCGCCGCGGTCGCTGCCGATGCCGTCGACGAACGACTTGTCGATCTTGATGGTGTGGATGGGGAACTGCCTGAGGTAGGCGAGCGAGGAGAAGCCGGTGCCGAAATCGTCGAGGGCGAAGCGGCAGCCGATGGCGCCGAGCCGGCGGATGTTCTCCATCACCGCCGGCGACGAGCGCAGGAGCACGCCTTCGGTGATCTCGAACTCGATGCGCCGCGCCGCCACCGCGTGCTCCGAAAGCATCGCCGTGATCTCGTCGCAGAAGTCGGAGTGCTCGAGATCGATCGCCGACAGGTTGATCGACAGGTCGACGTCGCCGCCGCCCGCGGCGTCGATCGCCGCCACCGCCTCCAGCGCGCGGCGGACGATGAGGCGCGTCATCGCGTGGATGAGGCCGGAGCGCTCGGCGGCGGGCACGAAGTGGTCCGGCCGGAGTACCGAGCCGTCGGCGCAGCGCCAGCGGGCGAGCGCCTCGAAGCGGCGGATGGCGCCGGTGGCGGCGTCGACCTGCGGCTGGAACAGAAGGAACAGCGCCGTCTCCGCCGGCTCGGTACGCAGGATCGTCTCGATCGCCAGCCGGTCGTGGGCCTGCCGCTCCAGTTCCTCGTCGAAGAAGCAGAAGCGGTTGCGGCCGGTGCGCTTGGCCTCGTAGAGGGCGAGGTCGGCCTCGCGCACGAGGTCGTCGGCCGTCGTCTCGGGTCCGGAGACCGACAGCCCGACACTCACCGTGATCGAGAAGCGCCGGTCGCCGACGGCGAGCGGCAGCCGCAGCCGCTCGACGATCCGCCCGGCGATGCCGGCGAGGGCGTCGGTAACCGGGATCGTCGGGAACAGCACCGCGAACTCGTCGCCGCCGAGCCGCGCCACCTGGTCGCCCGCGCCGACGAGCTCGCGCACCACCTGCGCCACCGCGGCGAGCAGATGATCGCCGGTCTCGTGGCCGAGGGTATCGTTGATGTCCTTGAAGTGGTCGAGGTCGAACATCAGGAGCCCGACCGGCCGCCCCGTCGTGCGGGCCGCGGCGAGCGCCTCCTCGACCAGCGAGAACAGCGCCCGCCGGTTGGCGAGCCCGGTGACGACGTCGTGCAGCGCGTCGTGGCGCAGCTTCGCCTCGGCGCGCTTGCGGGCGGTGACGTCGGAGTGCGATCCGGCCATGCGGTAGGGCACGCCGTGCTCGTCGCGCACGGCGAGGCCGCGCACCAGCATCCACAGATAGGTGCCGTCGGCGGCGAGAAGGCGGTGTTCCACCTCGAAGTGCGGCGACCGCGCCGCGAGGTGGTCCTCGAGGGCGCCCAGCACGGCGCTGCGGTCGCCCGGATGGATGCGGTCGAACCAGATCGCCGGCGTCTCCCGCACGTCGTCGTCGTGGAAGCCGAGCATCGCCTTCCAGCGCGGCGACAGATAGAGCCGGTTGCTCTTCAGGTCCCAGTCCCACAGGGAATCGTTGGCGCCGCGGATGGCCAGCGCATAGCGCTCCTCGCTGTCGCGCAGCGCCCGGTCGGCGCGCCGGCGCTCGTCGGCCGTCTGCACGAAGGTGTTGAACCAGCGTGACAGCTCGGCGATCTCGTCCTGGCCGTTCACCGGCACCGGCCGCAGCGCCGCCGGGTCGCCCGCCTGGAAGCGCTTGAACCGCTCGGTCAGCTGCTTCAGCGGCGTCACCACGGTCTGCGACAGCGCGAACCCGACGGCGACGACGAAGGCGAGGCAGATCAGGAGCGCCACCGAGGTGGCAAGCGCGATGCCGGCCGTCTCGGCCCGGATCGTCCGCTGCGGCACCAGCGCCAGCACCCACCAGCCGGTCTGGTTCGAGCGCACCGCCGTCACCAGCGTCTCGACGCCGTCGAGGCTCATCGCGGTGGTGGCCGGCGGGTCGGCGAGGGCTTCGACGAGGTCCGCCGGCACCGTCGTGCCGATCCGCGTCGCGTCCGGGTGGTAGACGATGCGCCGGCTGCCGTCGACGACCATCAGGTGCGAGCCGACGCCGAGGCTCGACACCACGAACTGGCGGTAGAGCGCGTCGACGTCGAAGTTGACGAGCACCGAGGCGACCGCACGCCGCGTCACCGTCTCGCGGTCGGTGCGCCAGATGCCGCGGCCGGCGGTGATGACCAGCCGGTCGGGCGAGCGCGGGTTGAGGTTCTCGACGACGCCGAACCAGTGCGTCCGCTCGCCGGCGCTGGCGAGCGCCGCCAGGATCTCGCCGCGGCGGTCGCTGTCGGGCGGTGCGGAATCGAGCGTGCCGCCGACGTGGTAGTAGGTGCCGTTGGCGGCGAGCAGGTCGATCGACACGAGCCCGCGGATATAGAGATAGTTGCTGAGGATGTAGCCGACCTTCGCCTGCGTCGCGAGGCGGGTGTAGGCGTCGGTCTCGATGCGCTCCTGCGACACCGCGTCGACGATGTCGTCGACGCTGACGATGCTGCCGATGAGGGATTCCACCTGCTCGAGCTGCAGGTCGAGATAGTCCCGCTCCGCCTCCAGCAGCGCCACCGAGTAGCGCGCCGCCAGCCGGTCCACCACAGCCTGCGACACCTCGAACGAGGTCATCCCGAGCACCAGCAGCGGCAGCACGCCGAGGATGGCGATATAGGCGACGAACTTGACGAGCAGGCTCGCGTGCCGGCGCCGAAGCAGGGGCGGGGCGCCCGCGTGTGCCGGCGGCGAGGAGGTGCCGGCCGGGCTCTGGACCGGATCCGGAGCCGGTTCGGGGGCCGGGTTCTCGGTCATTGCCCTCTTGCCGGCGACGACGCCGTGTTGAGGGTTTCGGCGTCGACGACGAGGACATCGATCATCGTCTCGGCGGGCACGCTCTCCCCGCGCAGGAGCCGCAGCGCGTAGTCGACGCCGGTGTAGCCCTGCACGTCGGCCTGCTGGTCGATGCTCGCCTGCAGTTCGCCGGTGGCGATCGCCTGGCGCGCCTCCTCCAGCGCGTCGAAGCCGGCGACGCGCACGTCGAAGCGGCCGGCGTCGCGCAGGTAGCGGCTGGCGCCGAGCGCCATCATGTCGTTGGCGGCAAACAGGTGGGTGATCTCGGGGTGCGCCATCAGCACCCGCTTGGTGACGTCGTAGGCCTCGTCGATCTTCCAGTTGGCGCTCTCGGAGGCGACGATCGGCACGCCCGCCTCCTCGAAGCCGGATACGGCGCCGCGGCGGCGCGCCTCGGCATTGTCGGCGCCGCGGATCCCCTCGAGCACGAAGGCCGCCGCCGGTCGCTCCGGCGCCGCCGCGCCGCTTGCCACCAGGCGGCGGGTGGCGAGGCGGGCGCCGGCCTCGTTGTCGACGCTGACGAACGGCACGTCCGTCAGGCCGGCGCGGGCGAGGAAGTCGGGGTCGAGGCGGTTGTCGATGTTGACGACGGGAATGCCGGCCTCGCGGGCCCGCCTCACCGCCGGGATCAGCCGCACGGAATCGCCCGGCGCGATGACGATCGCCGAGACGGTGTCGGCGACGAGTTCGTCGACGATAGCGATCTGCTGCTCGATCGAGGTCTCCTGGGCGCCGGTGCGCACCACGAGCTCCGCCCCGAGCTCGTCCGCCGCCCGCCGCGCCCCCTGCTCCATCTTCAGGAAGAACGGATTGGTCAGCGTCTTCATGACGAGGGCGACGCGTGGCACGACCGTCGTCTCGTCCGCCGCCGCCTCGCTCCCCGCCGCCTGCTGCGCCGGGGGCGTCGCCTCCTCGCAGGCGGCGAGCGCCAGCACCAGCACAACGGCGGCGATAGCCCGGCGCGCGCTGCGGCCGACGGCGCCTGAAACGGTCGAGATGGCGCCCGCGAGCGTCATGGCCGTGGCCCCCGACAGGCCGTGGCGATGGGGGTCGCGGCCTGCTGCCTCGATGCATCCGGTCACGCGCGGGGCGACACCCGCGCATGAACGTCCCGGATCGAGAGCCAGTCTAGCCGTGCGGCGCTGGTCGTACCAACCGGAATCGCCGCCGTCGGGTCATGTGCCGGATGCTTTGCCGGCGCCTCAGGAGAGCCGCGCCCGCGCCGCGATCTCGTCGGGCGTCACGCCGGCGAGCGCATCGAGCAGGCGCACCGCGAAGCTTCCCGGGCCGCTCGCGCCCTCGGCGGCGATCTCGCCGGCGACGCCGAGCAGCACCATGCCGGCGGCTGCGGCCTCGAAGGCCGGCACGCCTGCGCCGAGGAAGGCGCCGATCAGCGCCGTCGCCGCACACCCCGTTCCCGTCACGCCCGCGAGCATCGGCGTACCGTTGGCGATGCGCAGGAGCCGCGTCCCGTCGGAGACGACGTCGACCGCGCCGGAGGCGACCACCACCGCGCCCGAGCGCACCGAGAGCCGCCCGCAGGCCTCCACCGCGGCGTCGGCCTCGTCGGCGGCGTCGACGCCGCGCCCGGTCGCCGCCGCGCCCGCGGCCGCCAGGATCTCCGAGGCGTTGCCGCGCACCACGGCAGGCCGCTCCAGCAGCAGCGTCGCCACCGCCTCGCGCCGGAAGGCGGTGGCGCCGCCGCCGACCGGATCGAGGATCCACGGCTTGCCGGCGGCGTTTGCCGCGCTGGTGGCGGCGAGCATGCCGTTCAGCCACGGCCGCGAGATCGTGCCGATGTTGACGACGAGGGAACTGGCGATCGCCGCGAACTCGCCCGCCTCCTCCTCGGCGTGGATCATCGCCGGCGCCGCGCCGGCGGCGAGCAGCACGTTCGCCGTCCAGCCCATCACCACATAGTTGGTGATGTTGTGGACGAGCGGCCGGGCCGCGCGCATCTGCGCGAGCGCCTCGCCGGGGGGAACGGAAAGGTTCGTCATGCGTCGTCTCCTCCTCGCGTCCGGGGGCGGGGAGGGCGGCCGCGTCACCGGAAACGTCCGGCCGCGGCGCATCGCCGTTCCCTTCGCCGGTACGACCCGGATCAGGTTCGATGGGTGTGATCTCAGCCGCGTGCGCGGCACCCCAAGGCGAGGCGGATGATACACGGGATCGCCGGGTTGGGAAGCGGGGGGGAGGGGCATCCGTCCCTCCCCTGCCAGGGGGAGGGACCGACCGCGCAGCGGTCAGGGTGGGGCCTGCCAATCCGGGCGCCGAGTTCGGATTGACAGGCCCCTACCTGCCGCGCCTGCGGCGCGGCTGTCCTCCCCCCTGACAGGGGGAGGACGCACCCCGCCGCCCCCCCCTCTCACCGCTCCCCCGCCGCCCGGTACGCCGCCGGCGACACCCCGGCCCGCCGGGCGAAGAAGCGGGAGAAGTAGGCCGGGTCGGTGAAGCCCAGCGAATAGGCGACCTCGGCCACCGTCATCGAGGTGTAGACGAGGCTGCGTTTCGCCTCGAGCAGCACGCGGGCGTGCAGCACCTCCTGGGCGGAGCGGCCGGCGATGCGGCGGCAGACGGCATTGAGGCGGCCCTCGCCGACGCCGAGTTCGCCGGCGAGAGCGCCGATGCGCGGCTGGTCGCGGAAGCGTTCCTCGGCGAGCCGGCGGTAGCGGTCGAAGAGGGCCGCGTCGGCGTTCGCCGGGACGCTGGCGCGCCCCGCTGAGGGGCCCCCGGATGCGCCCGCCGCCCCGCCACCGGCTTCGGCTCCGGCCGTCGCGCCCGCGGCGCCGTCGGCGACGGCGCGGGCGACGGCGACGAGCGCCAGTGACACCCGCGCCAGGATCGCCGCCCGCCCGCCGGGCCGCGGGAAGCGGTATTCCCGCTCGATCGCCGCGAAGGCGGCGAGCGTCTCGGCGGCGTCCTCGCCCGACAGCGGCACCTGCGCGCCGACGCCGGCCGCCGCCGCGAGCCCGGCGTCGCCGAAGGCGGCCAGCGCCGCCGCCAGCCCCTCGGCCGACAGCGTCACCACCCAGCCCTCGGTGCCCGGCGCGAAAGCGAAGCCGTGCACCACCACCGGCGGCGTCGAGATCAGCACGGGGGCCGCGAACGGCAGCCGCGTCCCCTCGAGATCCATGACGCCGCCGCCCGCCGCCACCGCCATCACCTGGTGCAGGTCGCGGTGGCGGTGCGGGCGGATCGTCCAGTCGTGCAGGGATGCCCGCGCCCGGATCGTCTCGACGTGCAGGAAGCCGAGTTCGCGCTCCTCGTCCGTCTCGCCATAGAGCCGGTAGCGCGGGATCTCGGTGGCGGGCATGGCGATCAGAGCGGCCGCGATGCGCCGCCGCCGGACCGGCGGCGGAGGGACAGGGCGGAACGTCCGTGGCGACGGGGTGTTGTCAGGTCGGACGAGCGGGGGAAACCGTCGATGATCTCGAAATGGCGCTTCATGGCGCTGCAACTCGGCCGGCGGCTGTGGGTGCGCGCCGGCTTCTTCGCCCTGCTCGGCGTGGCGACGGCGCTCTTGGCGATCGTCGCGGAGCGCTTCATCCCGTGGGAACTACCCGGCAAGATCGGCGCCGACGCGGTCGACAGCATCCTCAACATCCTCGCCTCGAGCATGCTCGCGGTCACCACCTTCTCGCTGACGGTGATGGTGGCAGCCTACAGCGCCGCCACCTCCAACGTCACGCCGCGCGCCACCAAGCTCGTCATGCAGGACACCACCACCCAGAACGTGCTGGCGACCTTCCTCGGCACCTTCCTGTTCAGCCTCGTCGGCATCATCGCGCTCTCGACCGGCGTCTATGGCGACCGCGGGCGCGTCGTGCTGTTCGTCGTCGTCCTGGCGGTGATCCTCGTCATCGTCGTGGCGCTGCTGCGCTGGATCGACCACCTGTCGCGCCTCGGCCGCGTCGGCGAGACCACCGATCGCGTCGAGAAGGCGACGGCGGCGGCGCTCGCCGGCCGTATCGAAACCCCCTGCCTTGGCGGGCGTCCATGGCTCGGCGACCCGCGCGCGCCGCCCGCCAGGGCACGCGCGGTCGAAGCCCAGGCCGTCGGCTACGTCCAGCACGTCGACATCGGCGCCCTCTCCGCCCTCGCCGAGGAGCACGACCTCGCCCTCTATCTCGCGGCACCCCCCGGCGCCTTCGTTCACGACGGCAGGCCGCTCGCCTGGCTGGTTGTGCCGGCGCGAGGCCGCGACGGCCGGACGGGTGCGGAAGCGTCGGCCGAGGATGCGGAAAAGGTCGCCGCCGTGGTGGCCGCCGCCGTGCGGGACGCGTTCGTCGTCGATGCGGAGCGCTCCTTCGAGCAGGACCCGCGCTTCGGCCTCGCGGTGCTCGCCGAGATCGCCTCGCGGGCGCTGTCGCCGGCGGTCAACGATCCGGGAACGGCCATCGACGTCGTCGGCCGGGCCGTCCGGCTGCTGCAACCGTGGGCGAAACGTCGTGTGCAGCACCCGGCGCGAGCGGTCGGTCGGGACGAAAACGCCAATCTCGGCGAGAGGGCGGGTCCGGACGAGGACATCGCCTGCCCGCGCATCCACGTACCTCCGCTCGCCGCCGCCGACCTGCTCGACGACGTCTTTGCGCCCATCGCTCGCGACGGCGCCGGCCTCATCGAGGTGCAGATGCGGCTGCAGAAGGCCTTGATGGCGCTCGCGGAGATCGGCGACGACGTGATGGCGGCGGCGGCGCTCGAACAGTCGCGACGCGCCCTGGCCCGCGCTGAGGCAGCCATGACGTTGCCCGAGGACGTCGCCCGCCTGCGCGCCCTGCTCGCCCGCGATCGCGACCGCAGGGGCTGAGGCGGAGAGCCGGAGCGGGCGGGCCAGGGCCGTCGCCGGTCGTCACCTCAGAGCCGGTACACCCGTTTCGCCGTGTCGTGCAGCATCGCCCGGCGGTCGGCCTCGCTGTAGTCGGCGAGCACCGAACGGTAGGCGGCGATGAGCGCCGGGTAGGTCGTCCACAGCTTCTCGATCGGGAAGTTGGAGCCGAACAGGCAGCGGTCGGCGCCGAACATTCCATGCGTCTCGCCGACCACCTCGGCGATCAGGCCCTCGTCGAGGCGGTGCACGAAGGTGCCGAGCGCGGAGAGCTTCACCACCACGTTCGGCTGCTGGGCCAGACGCTGCATCCCCTCCCGCCAGGCGGCGAGACCGGCGGGCGAGCGGTCCTCCGGCATGCCGCAGTGCTGCAGCACGAAAGT
>CALRZT010000169.1:0-10255 GCA_943372725.1 Pseudoxanthobacter soli DSM 19599 | reverse complement strand
CGCAGGGTCGTTCGGACGAGATAAACGGGCTAAGCGCGGCGCCGCGGGGCGGCGCCGCGCCGAGCGCCGCGGATTGCGATCTCCGCTACCACGTTCCGGGGCCGGCGGAAAGCGTTCAGGAACGCGCCGGCGAGCGCGCCGGCACGGCCGGCCGCGATCTCCTCAGCCGTCGTTCTCGGCGTTGAGCTCCTCGGGCCGCAGGCTTCCCGCCCGCGGCCGCAGCCGCACGCCGGGCGCGCCGCCGTCGAGCAGCTCGATGCCACCCTCCTCCAGGGCGCGGGCGAGGGACGCGAGATCGACGTCCTCCGGCGACGGGCCGTCGTGCGCCTCGACGCGGGCGATGTCCGCTTCCGGGACGCCCGCCGCCGCCGCGAGATCGGCGATCTCCCAGCGCAGCATGGCGCGCGCCGCCCGCACCTGCCCACCCGTCAGCACATCGTCCTCCCAGCCGCCGGCCTGCCGGCAAAGCCCCGAATTCCTGCCCGATCGTGTCATCGGCGGCGTGCCTCGGCAACCGTCGGCCACCCCCGCTGGTCTTTCAACACCCCCGACGGCATGCCATATCAGCTCGCAAGGGGCACGGAACGGAGAGCGGCGATGACGGCGGCGATCGTGGGCTGGGCGCACAGCCCGTTCGGACGGCACGACGGCGAGACCGTCGAGAGCCTCGTCGTCGGCGTCGCCCGCGGCGCCCTCGCCCACGCCGGCGTCGCCGCCGCCGACGTCGACGAGATCTTCCTCGGCCACTTCAATGCCGGCTTCTCCGCCCAGGACTTCACCGCCTCGCTGGTGCTGCAGGCCGACCCGGCCCTGCGCTTCAAGCGGGCGACCCGCGTCGAGAACGCCTGCGCCACCGGCTCGGCGGCCGTCCACCAGGGTGTGAGGGCGATCGCCGCCGGCGCGGCGCGGATCGTCCTCGTCGTCGGCGTCGAGAAGATGACCGACACCCCCGGCCCGCAGATCGGCCAGAACCTGCTGCGCGCGTCCTATCTCGCCGAGGAGGGCGACACCCCGGCGGGCTTCGCCGGCGTCTTCGGGCGCATCGCCGAGGCCTATTTCCAGCGCTACGGCGACCAGTCCGACGCGCTCGCGGCGATCGCCGCCAAGAACCACAAGCACGGCGTCGCCAACCCGTTCGCGCAGATGCGCAAGGACCTCGGCTACGAGTTCTGCCGCACGGAGAGCGAGAAGAACCCGCGCGTCGCCGGGCCGCTGAAGCGCACCGACTGCTCGCTCGTCTCCGACGGCGCGGCGGCGATCGTGCTCGCCGACATGCCGACGGCGCTCGGCATGGAGCGGGCGGTGGCGATCCGCGCCGCGTCGCACGTGCAGGACTTCCTGCCGATGTCGCGCCGCGACATCGTCCGCTTCGAGGGCTGCGGCGAGGCATGGTCGCGGGCGCTCACCGGGGCGCGCCTGACCCTCGACGACCTCGATCTCGTCGAGACCCACGACTGCTTCACCATCGCCGAGCTCATCGAGTACGAGGCGATGGGGCTCGCCGCCCCCGGCCGCGGCGCCGACGTCATCCGCGACGGCCACAGCGCCATCGGCGGCCGGCTGCCGGTCAACCCCTCGGGCGGCCTGAAGTCGAAGGGCCACCCGATCGGCGCCACCGGCGTCTCGATGCACGCGCTCTGCGCCATGCAGCTCACCGGCACGGCCGGCGACATGCAGGTGAAGGACGCCGAGCTCGCCGGCCTGTTCAACATGGGCGGCGCCGCGGTGGCGAACTACGTGTCGATCCTGCAGGCGGTGCGGTAGCTCTTCGACGCCGTCAGGCGTCGACCAGCCTGAGCGAGCGCTTCTTGTCGAGCACCGCCAGCACGCGCTCGAGGTCGGAGCCGCGCTTCAGGATCATGCCGCCGGCGGCGACGACCGAATAGGCGCCCTGCCGCCGGGCAAGCCGCATGTCCTTGACGATGCGGAACAGCGGCATCTCGCTCGCCCGCCGGAAGATCGAGAACACCGCCTCGTCGCGGCGGAAATCGATGGCGTAGTCGCGCCACTCGCCCTCGGCGACCTTGCGGCCGTAGACCTTGAGAATGCTCGAGAGCTCCCGGCGATCGAAGCTCGTCACCGGGGTGGCCTGCGGCTGGCTCGCCGCCGGCGGGCTCCCGCCCGCGGACCCATGCGATGGCCCAACGGCTGCGGCCGAACTCGTCCCACCCGATCCCCGCGGCGCGGCGATCGACACGATCGCCGCGCTGGCGCGGCTGTCCGGACTGGCTTCCGCGTCGTCCAAAACGCGCCTCCCGTCGTCATCCCGCCGTCATAGTCGGGGCGGGAGCGGCGGCTGGCAAGCCCGTTCTAGCGGGCCGTTTGCGAGAGGGGCCGTTCGCGCCGCCCCGGTCGTCGAAGCGCCGGCTCAGTCGAACAGGCTCGACACCGACTTCTCGAGGGCCGTCCGGCTGATCGCCTCGCCGATCAGCGGCGCGATCGAGAGGACGCGGATGTTGCGGCCCTTGCGCACCGATTCGGTCGGCTGGATCGAATCGGTGATGACGAGTTCCTTCAGCATCGAGCCTTCGACGCGGGCGACCGCCCCACCCGACAGCACGCCGTGGGTGATGTAGGCGGTGACGCTCTTCGCCCCCTGGGCGAGCAGCGCCTCGGCGGCGTTGCAGAGCGTGCCGCCCGAATCGATGATGTCGTCGAAGAGGATGCAGTTGCGGTCCTCGACGTCGCCAATGATGTTCATCACCTCGCTCTCGCCGGGCCGCTCGCGGCGCTTGTCGACGATGGCGAGCGGCGCGTCGATGCGCTTCGCCAGCGCGCGCGCCCTGACCACGCCGCCGACGTCCGGCGAGACGACCACGAGGTCGTTCGCCGCGTAGCGCTCCTTGATGTCGCGCATCATCACCGGCACGGCGTAGAGATTGTCCGTCGGGATGTCGAAGAAGCCCTGGATCTGGCCGGCGTGCAGGTCGAGCGTCAGCACCCGGTCTGCGCCGGCGCGGGTGATCAGGTTCGCCACGAGCTTGGCCGAGATCGGCGTGCGCGGGCCGGGCTTGCGGTCCTGGCGGGCGTAGCCGAAGTAGGGCACCACCGCCGTCACCCGGCGCGCCGAGGCGCGGCGGAGCGCGTCGGTGATGATCAAGAGCTCCATCAGGTGGTCGTTCGCCGGGAAGCTCGTCGACTGCAGGATGAAGACGTCCTCGCCGCGGACGTTCTCCTGGATCTCGACGAAGATCTCCTGGTCCGCGAAGCGCCGCACCATGCATTTGGACAGCGGGATGTCGAGGTAGTCGGCGACCGCCTCGGCGAGCACGCGATTGGAATTCCCTGACACGAGCTTCATGCCGGCGATCGTCCTCCAGGGAAGGGTCGTGCAGTGCCGGCACGGGGCGCCGGCGGGAAGGTCGCGGTCTCTCTAGCAACCCTCCCCCGCGCCGACAACCGCGGAGGCCGCAATCCTTCGCCGGCTCAGACGCTGCCGGAGGCGAGCCAGGCCTTCAGGGCGGCCACCGTACGCTCCGCCACCACCACCAGCGTCTCGTCGGTGATGCCCGACCACGGGTCGCCGGAGGTGCCGCCGGAGGGCTCCTGCCCTGCGATGCGGTGCACGCGCCGGCCGGAGCCGTCGTAGACGTCGTAGATGTAGGAGAGGGTCGTCGACGTCGGGTTGCCGATCGCCGTCAGGTAGCCCTTGACGCGGAACGTCGCAGGGGCGCCGACGCGGCGCACGATGTTGAGGCCCTCGCGATCGGAGACGTCGTCGATGCGGCGGGTCAGCTCATCGGCCGCGTTGCCGGGAACGCCGGTGAACGGCTCGAAGGCGAAGCTGGCGGTCCCGACGGCGGCCGGTCCGAGCGGCGCGATGGTGCCGGCCACGCCGACCGGCGCCGGCGTCAGGGCGGGATTGACCACATCCGCGACGCCGCCGGTATCGCCGTTCGAACAACCCGCGACGACGAGCGCCGCGGCGACCACCGGTCCCGCGATCCGCACCAGAAACCCGCTCGACCCCATCCTGCCGCGATCCGCCATCCGTGCGCGTGCCTCCCTGTCCGCTCGCACGGCGCCGACCCTACCGGCAAGCGCCGCAAAGATAAAGGAAGCCGGCCCGCGCCGGCTCCCGGACATCGAAGCCGGCCGCCTCACGCCGCGATCGGCAGGTCGAGCGGCAGCGCCGAGAGCGGCTCGGGCTCGGCGTCGGTGGTGAGGTAGGTGCGGCCGAGCGTCATCGCCGCCCCCGCCTCGCTGTCGAACAGGATCATGTGGGCGAACAGCACCATGTTCGGCACGATCGCCGTCTTGTTGCCGCGGTAGAACATCGGCGCGTCCATCCAGGAGGGCGCGAAGCGGGCGCCGAGCGAATAGCCGCAGGCGTTCAGCCGGTGCGCCTGCAGGCCGCGGCCGTCCATCACGGTGGCGTGGGCGTCGAAGACGTCGCCGAACGTGTTGCCCGGCCGCATCGCCGTCTCGACGGCTGACAGCGCCTCGCGTGCGGCGGAGTAGAGCGCGAGGTGGCGCGAGGTCGGCGTGCCGACGATCACCGTGCGCATCAGCGCCGCGTGGTAGTGGCGGAAGGTGCCGGCGAACTCGAGCGTCAGCTGGTCCTGGGCGTCGAGGGCGCGCCGGCCGGCCTTGTGGCGGCAGAGCAGCGCGTCGGGGCCCGAGCCGATGATGAACTCGTTGCCGGGATACTCGCCACCTTCCTCGAACACGGTTCCCTGCAGGACGGCGAGGATGCGGCCCTCGTTTGCGCCGGCGTGGATTTCAGGCAGGGACTTCTCCCAGGCGAGGTCGGCGATTCGGGCCGCCTCGCGGACGACGGCGATCTCGGCCGGGCTCTTCACCATGCGCAGCGACGGCACCAGATCGGAGGCGTCGACGAGGGTGGCGAACGACTTCAGCCCGTCGTCGATCTTGCGGCCGTGGGCGGCGGTCAGTCCGTGAGTGTCGTATTCGATGCCGATGCGGGTGCCGAGAAGCTCGAGCTCGAACAGCGTCTCCTTCAGCTGGCCGCTCGGATCGGCCTCGCCGCGGTCGACCCAGACGCGGATGTCCTCGACGATCGAGGTGTGCTGCGCCTGCCGCAGGTCCGGCGCCCGCGTCACCAGCGTGAAGCGGCCGGACTTCGTCAGCACCATCGCCTGGAAGAAGCAGAAGCCGAACGTGTCGTAGCCGGTGAGCCAGTACATGCTCTCCTGGGCGAACATCAGGAGCGCGTCGAGCTTGCGCGCCTCCATCGCCTCCAACGTGGCGGCGAGGCGGTCGTCGTACTCGCGTCGGTCGAAGTGCAGCGCCATGCGCATGGATCCTGGTGACTGGAAAGAAAGGGTCGGCGGGTTTGCCGGTGGTCAGGCCGCCGGCCGGCAGCCACCGACCGGGCCAAAGAAGAACACCCAGGTGCCGAAATCGTCCCCGAAATCTTCGAACCGGTGCTCCTCGCCAGCCGCGACGAACAGGAAGTCGCCGGGTGCGAACGGCACCCGCTCGCCACTGCGCACGAACGTGCCGGAGCCGGTCGCGACGATGTAGATCTCGTCGCGGTCGTGCGGCTCCTGGAGGTCGACGCCGCGCGGCGCGTAGAACTCGACGCTGAGGTCGCCACGCTCGAACAGCACGTCAAAGGGCAGCGGCAGCGCCGCGATGCGGGCCGCGGCGTCGAGGGCAGCGATGCGGGTGGTGTCGTCGGGGGCCGTCATGCGGGGACTATGAGATCGCCCGCCGTCGCTGTCCATCGGGGCCCGGTCACTGGAAGGCGACCTCGGAGAACGAGCGCAGCTTGCGGCTGTGGAGCTGCTCGAGGCCGAGCGCGCGGAGCTTCTCCATGGCGAGGATGCCGATCTTCAGGTGCTGGTCGACCTGGCTGCGGTAGAAGGCGTCGGCCATGCCGGGCAGTTTCAGCATGCCGTGCAGGGGCTTGTCGGAGACGCAGAGCAGAGTGCCGTAGGGGACGCGGAAGCGCAGGCCGTTTGCGGCGATGGTGGCGCTTTCCATGTCGAGGGCGACAGCCCGGCTCTGACTGAGCCGCTGCACCGGCTCGCGATGGTCGCGCAGCTCCCAGTTGCGGTTGTCGATGGTGGCGACGGTGCCGGTGCGCAGGATGCTCTTGCGCTCCCACCCCGACAGGCCGGTAACCTCGCCGACCGCCTGCTCGAGGGCGATCTGCACCTCGGCGAGCGGCGGGATCGGGATCCACGGCGGCACGTCCTCGTCGAGCACGTGGTCCCAGCGCACGTAGCCGTGGGCGAGCACGTAGTCGCCGAGCTTCTGGGTGTTGCGGAGGCCGGCGCAGTGGCCGAGCATCAGCCAGGCGAGCGGGCGCAGCACCGCCACGTGGTCGGTCGCCGTCTTGGCGTTCGACGGACCGACGCCGATGTTGACCATCGAGATGCCCGACGCGTCGGGGCGGACGAGGTGATAGCCCGGCATCTGCGGCAGCCGCGGCGGCGTCTCGCCCGAGGCGCCACCGCCGTGGCGGACGTTGCGGGTGACGCGGTGGCCGGGCTCGACGAAGGCGTCGTAGTCGCTGTCCGGATCGGCCATCTCGGCGAGGCCGTAGGCGATGAACTCGTCGATGTAGAACTGGTAGTTGGTGAAGATGACGTAGTTCTGGAAATGCTCCGGGCTCGTGCCGGTGTAGTGGCGCAGCCGGTGCAGCGAATAGTCGACGCGCGGCGCCGTGAACAGCGACAGCGGCCGCGGCTCGCCGGGCGCGCCGACCCAGGTGCCGTTGACGATCGAATCGTCCATCTGGGCGAGGTCCGGCACGTCGAACCAGTCGCGGATCGAGCGGATCTGCTCGGCGTCGAGCACGCCCTCAATGTGGATGCCGTCGGCATAGGCGAAGTGGACCGGGATCGGCGTGTCGCCGATGCCGACCTCCACCGGCCGGCCGTGGTTGCGGATCAGCTGGCCGATCTGTTCCTCGAGATAACCGCGGAAGAGGTCGGGCCGCGTCACCGTCGTGGAATAGGTGCCCGGCGCGCTGACGAAGCCGTAGGAGAGGCGGGTGTCGACGCGGGCATAGCTCTCGGTGGTCAGGGACACCGTCGGATAGTAGGCGCGCACCCGCTCGGCCGGCGGACGGCCGGCGGCGAAGTGGCGGAAGTGCTCACGCAGGTAACCCGTCTCCGCCTCGTAGAGGGCGCGAACGTGGGCCACGGCCGCGGCGGGATCGCTGAAGCTGCGGGTCTGCGGCGGGTCGGGGCGGGTCAGCACGGCGCGATCCTCGGTCGGGCGGGGCCCACAGGATAGGCGCAAGCCGCCGCGGGCGCGATGGCGCCGTCGCCGCTCATCCCGGCTGGCCGAGGAGCCCGCCTGCCGCGGCGAGGGCCTCGGGCGTGTCGACGTCGAGCGCCGCCGCCTCGCCGAGTTCCACCTCGACCACCGCCTCCGGCACGCCGGCGATGACCTGCCGCCCGCCGGTGTCGCCGGTGATCGCCGACAGCTCCGGGAAGAAGCGCCGCGACCACAGCACCGGATTGCCGCGCCTGCCGCCGGCGGTCGCCATGACGACGAGGGCGCCCGCGGACGGGTCGTAGGCGGCGATCACCCGGTCGATCGCCCGGGCGTCGATGCCCGGCATGTCGGCGAGCACGACGACCGCCGCCTCGACATCCTCCGGCAGCGCCGAGAGCCCCGTCCTCAGCGACGTCGACAGACCCTCGGCGAAGTCCGGGTTGTGGACCACCGTCACATCGAGCCCCGTCAGCGCCGCAGCGACGTCTTCCGCCGCGTGGCCGGTGACGACGACGACCGGCGTCGCCCGGCTCGCGACCGCCGCCTCCGCCGCCCGCCGCACCAGCGGCACGCCGCCGATGGTGGCGAGCTGCTTCACCGGCCCGCCCATGCGGCTGCCACGGCCGGCCGCCAGCACGACGGCGCCGACGCGGCGGGCGGGCGCGGCCACCTCCGGCACCGGGCCGGCGCGCGGCTGCGGCCGCGAGACGATCTCCATCAAGAGCCCGCCGACACCGAGGCCGGTGATGTCGGCGGCCGTCACCGTCAGGCCGGCGAGGAGGCGCTGCAGCACCCAGTCGAAGCCGTTCTCCTTCGGCGAGCGGGCGCAGCCGGGCGCGCCCACCACCGGCACGCCGCCCATGGCGCCAACGAGGAGCAGATTGCCCGGATCGACCGGCATGCCGAAGTGATGGACGTCGCCGCCCGCCGCCTCGATTCCGGCCGGGATGACGTCGCCACGGTCGACCACCGCCGAGGCGCCGAACACGACGAGCAGGTCCGCGCCGTCGGCCGCGAGGCGCCGGAGCGCGGCGGCGACCGCCTCGGCGTCGTGCGGCACGCGCAGGTCGGCGGTGATCGTCGCGCCCGCCGGCGCGAGCCGATCCGCCAGCACCGTCAGCGTCTTGTCGACCACCGACGGTTTCAGGCTCGGCAGCAGCGTCGAGACGACGCCGACGCGGGCCGGACGGAAGGCCGCGACCCGCACCGGCGGCCGGTCGGCGAGCGCCGCCATCGCCGCGGCGACGGCGCCTTCCGGCACCGCGAACGGGATGATCTTCACCGTCGCCACCATCCGCCCCGCCTCCACCGCGGCGAAGCGCGGCAGCGTCGCCAGCGTGATGCCGGGGTCGATGCGATTGAAGGCGTCAACCGCCTCGCCGTCGACGACGAGCACGCCGGCCGCCTCGGCATAGAGGTTGGAGCGGCCGGTGAAGGCGTCCTCGACGCGCACGCCGTCTCCCGCCACCGCCTCGGCGAGCTGGCCGGCGGCCGCGTCCTCGTGGACGTCGTCGGCGTCAAGGGCGGCGACGATGACCTCCGCCACGCCGGCGGCAGCGAGCCGTGCGACGTCGGCGGCCCCGAGCCGCGTGCCCTTGCGCAGCGTCCGCTCGCCGGCCTTCACCGAGTGGGCGAGGATCGCGCCGGCGGCGCCCGCCGTCGCCACCGGACCGAATTTCATGCCGCCGCGCTCCGCGCCTCGCGGGCCGGCCGGCGCAGCGCCGCGATGGTCTCGGCGAGCACGGCGACGGCGATCTCGGCCGGGCTCGCGGCGCCGATGGCGAGGCCAATCGGGGCGTGGATGCGCCCGAGCGCGGCCTCGTCGACGCCAGCGGCGAGAAGCCGCTCAACGCGCTTGGCGTGCGTCTTCCGGCTGCCGAGGGCGCCGACATAGAAGCAGCCGGCGGCGAGTGCGGCGGAGATGGCCGGGTCGTCGATCTTGGGATCGTGGGTCAGGGCCGCGAGGCCCGTCCAAGGGTCGAAGGCGAGCTCGTCCATGACGTCCTGCGGCCAGGAGGCCAGCAGCGTCACGTCGGGGAAACGGTCGGGTGAGGCGAAGGCGGTGCGCGGGTCGACGATGACGACGTCGAGCCCGGCGATCTTCGCCATCGGCGCCAAGGCCTGCGAGATGTGGACGGCGCCGCAGACGACGAGGCGCGGCGGCGGCAGGTGCACCGTGAGGAAGGCAGACGTGCCGTCGGCCAAGGTCGCGAGCCCCGACTGGCCGGACCGCAGCCGCTTGCGGATCTCCTCGCCGAACGGGTCGGCGGCGAGGTCGTCGCCTGGCCGCACCAGCCGGCCGGCCCCGCTGGCGAGGTCGGTAACCAGCACGACAGCGCGCCGGGCGCGGCGCTCGGCATTCATCTCCGCGAGGAGGGCGGCGTCCATCGGGGTGTCCCTTTCCGCCGGCTCAGGCGAGCTTTTCGACGTAGACGCGGATGCGCCCGCCGCAGGACAGCCCGACCCGCCAAGCCGTCTCGTCGGCGACGCCGAACTCGAGCATGCGCGGCTTGCCGTCGGAGATCACTTCGATCGCTTCGCCGACCACGGCGCCCTCGACGCAGCCGCCGGAAACGGAGCCCTCGAAATTGCCCTCGCCGTCGACGACGAGGTGTGAGCCGACCGGCCGCGGCGCCGAGCCCCAGGTCTCCATGACGGTGGCGATGGCGACGTCGCGGCCGCTCTTGCGCCAGGCCTCCGCGACATCGAGAACATCGACGCCACCGATCGCTGCGTGCTCGCCCATCGCCGCATCTCCCGCCTGCCGCCGGCCTCGAGCCGGCCCAACCGATATAGCGACGGCGGCGGCGGGCGAGAAGGGCGGCGCGACGAGGCGGCGCGAGAACGGCAGCGCCCCCCGTCTCGTCGCTTCTCGCCGCCCGACGGATCGCGATATGGTGGGGCGACGCCGATTCGCGCCGCCGCGGCGCCTCGCGGCGACTGCCGGCCCTGCAATCACGGGAGTTCGCGGCCGATGGGGCGCGGCGACGGACAATCCGGAGCTTCGGAGACCGCGCGGCCGCGCTCGGCCGGCGTGTCGGCGCACTGGCGCGCCCGCCTT
>CALRZT010000168.1:0-10298 GCA_943372725.1 Pseudoxanthobacter soli DSM 19599 | reverse complement strand
CAGCCGCTCGATCGCCAGCAGCGCCCCATGCCACGCCCCCCAGATCAGGAACGTCCAGTTGGCGCCGTGCCAGAAGCCGCCGAGAACCATCGTCACGAACAGGTTGAAATAGGTCCGCAGCGGCCCTTTCCGGCTGCCGCCGAGCGGGATGTAGAGATAGTCGCGCAGCCAGAGCGACAGGCTGATGTGCCAGCGCCGCCAGAACTCGGTGATCGAGCGGCTGACATAGGGAAAGTGGAAGTTGCGCACGAGCCGGAAGCCGATCATCAGCCCGAGCCCGACCGCCATGTCGCTGTAGCCGGAGAAGTCGAAATAGAGCTGCACGGTGAAGGCGACGGCCGCCAGCCACGCGTCCATCAGGCTCGGCACCGCGAGCGGGAACAGCCCGTCGGCGATCGG
Organism: Pseudoxanthobacter soli DSM 19599; assembly: GCA_943372725.1. Classification (GTDB taxonomy): domain Bacteria; phylum Pseudomonadota; class Alphaproteobacteria; order Rhizobiales; family Segnochrobactraceae; genus CAMDHY01. The sequence goes on along the minus strand of CALRZT010000168.1, from coordinate 9,899 downwards.
CGCGACGCTGTCAGCGATCAGCACCTTCTTGGCGAGCCCGATCATGAACAGCGTGCAGCCGGCGGAGAACTTCGCCACCGTGTGGCTGCGCCGGGTGATCTGCGCCGCGAGGTCCTTGTAGCGCATCACCGGGCCGGCGATGAGGTGCGGGAACAAGGCGAGGAAGGCCGCGAAGTCGACGAAGCTTTGCGCCGGCTCGGCATCCCTGCGGTAGATGTCGACCATGTAGCTGATCGACTCGAAGACAAAGAACGACACGCCGATCGGCAGGATGACGTTCAGGACGAAGAATGACGTCGCCGGATCGAGGCCGAAGGCCTCGGCGAAGCTGACGGCGAAGAAGCCGTAATACTTGAAGTAGGCGAGCACCGCGAGGCTGCCGGCGACGCCGATCGCGGTGCGCCTGAGTGCCGAGCGCGGGTCCGGGGCGGCGGCAATCGCCGCGCCGAAGCCGTAGGTCCACACCGTCACGGCGGCATAAAGCGCGAGGAAATCGACCCGCCACCACGCATAGAACGCCCACGACCCGATGGTGATGACCAGCGAGCGGGCGCGGACCGGGGCGGCGTAGTAGACGGCCAGGAACAGCGGCAGGAAGACGAACAGGAAGACGGCGGACGAGAAGACCACGTCTGTCTCCGCCCGTCGCCGCGGGCGTCAGTTCGCAACGGCCGCGGGCGCCGCCGCCGGCGACGTGGTCGCGGACGCGGGGGCCGCCGCCTGGTCGGCGACCGGCACCGGCAACCCGCGCTGGCGCGCCCGGATGCGCCACCGCTCGGCGCGGCCGGGGTCGATGCCGCCGTGGCTGCGGGCGATCTCGACGAGGCGCGCCAGCGCGTCGTCGTTCGTCTCCGCCGCCCGCTCCAGCCAGGAGATCGCCTTCGCCTGGTCGACGGCGACCCCGAAGCCCTCGGCGTAGATGTCGTAGAGCTTCAGCATCGCCTCGGCGACGCCGGCCTCGGCGGCACGCTCGAGCAGGCGGATGCCCTCGGCGGTGTCGCGCGTCACGCCATAGCCCGACAGGAAGGCGCGGGCGAGTTCGAGGTCGCCCTCGCGGTTGCCCGCCTCGGCGGCGCGTGAAAAGGCGACGACCGCGCGCTCCGGGTCGATCTCGCCGCCGAAGCCGGAGAGGTAGAAGCGCCCGAGGTCGACATAGGCGCCGTCTATGCCGCGCGACACCGCCAGAAGCAGCAGCCGCCGCGCCTCGGCCGGATCGCGCGCTACGCCCGAGCCCTCGGTGTAGGCGGCGGCGAGCGCGGTGAGCGCCGAGGCGCTGCCGGCGTCGGCGGCCTTGCGGAAGTACTCGACCGAGAGCGGCAGGTCCTGGGCGGTGCCGCGGCCGTAACGGTAGGCGCGGGCGATCGCCCCGAGCGCCCGTGCGGAGCCGGGCTCGAACTCCACCGCCTTCTGGTAGAGCGCAAAGGCGCGCGCCTGGGCGGCCGGATCGGGGCCCTGTTTCTCGTAAGCCGAGGCGATCTCGATCAGGGCGTCGGTGACGCCGAGCCGCGCCGCCTCGATCGCCATCTCCTCGGCGCGGGCGTCGTCGCGGGCGACGCCGCGGCCCTCGCGATAGACGGCTGCGAGCGCGGCGGCGGCGGGGCCTGAACCACCCTCTGCGAGGGCCCGCAGGGTGTCGATGCCCTTCTGCGTCGCCTCCACGCGGCCGAGATCGAGGAGCGCCACGGCGACGGCGATACGGGCCTGCGGCGAGGCCCCGCCGAGCGCCTCGGCGCGGGCGAGATAGGCCTCCGCTGCCGCGGCGTCGCGGGACCCTGCTGTTCCCGACAGGCTGATGAGGGCGAGCTCGACCAGCGCGTCGGGCTGGCCGGTGGCGGCGGCGGCCTCGAGTGCTGCGACCGCCTCGTCGGTGCGGCCGGCGGCGACGAGCACCTTCGCCAGCCGGTTCGGCGCCTCCGGCACGCCCTTTTCGACCGCCGCGCGCAGCACCCGCTCGGCCTCCGCCGGGGCCGGCGTGTCGCCGAAGGCGCCGGCATAGAAGTCGGCCAATAGCAGCGGCGCTTTGGTGTCCCCCGACCGCACCGCCTCCTCGAGCAGGGCCCGCGCCTCGTCCGGGTCGCGCTGCACCGGCCCGCCGCGCATCAGCAGGCGCCCGAGTTTCAGCTTCGCCGAGGCGCTGCCGCGGGCGGTCGCCTCGCGATAGAGCCCGACGGCCTGTTCCACGTCGACGGCGCCGCCCTCGCCGGACACCAGGATATCGGCGTTGCGCAACAGCGCCCCCGTCGAGCGCTCGATGGCGAGCGCCTCCCCGTAGAGCTTCGCCGCTTCCGGCGGAGAGGGCGGCACGAAACGGCCCTGGCGCAGGAAGTCGCCGAGCGTCAGCATCGCCTGCGGGTTGCCGGCATCCGCCGCCTGGCGCAGCCACGAAACCGCCTGGGCACCGTCCACCGGCACGCCGCCGAGTTCGGCGCGGTCGGCCAGGAACGAGCCGTAGCCGGCCATCCCCTCGACGTTGCCGCGCTCCGCCGCCTTCTTCAGGAGTCCGGCGATCTCGCCCGACAGCGCGTCGGCGACGAGCAGGTCCTGGGCCGAGCGGGCGACCGACAGCGCGTTCGTCAGCGACGGCTCGGAGACCTCGATGGCGCGTCCGACCATCTCGCGCGCCTTGGCGAGGTCGAGCGGCTCGCCGCGGCCGGTCTCGTACATGCGGGCGGCGACCATGAAGGCGCGGTGGTCCTCGACTTCCAGCGCGAAGGCGAGCCAGGCCTTCGCCGCCGCCTCGTCGACGCCCATCGGGCCCTGGTCGAGGAAGTCCTCGGCAAGCCGGATCGCAGACAGCGTCGAGCCGGACCAGGCGGCCTCCTCGAGCACCTGCCGCGCCTCGGCCGGGCTGGGCGGCCCGAGCGCCGTCGACAGCAACAGGTCGGCGAGCCGCAGCGCCCCCTTGCCGCTGCCGAGCGCGAAGGCGCGGCGATAGTTCTCGGCCGCCTTCTCGGCGTCGGCCGGCACGCCGACCCCGTCGCGGAGGATGTCGCCATAGGCGACGAGCAGGTCGCGCGAGCGTGGCGCCATGAGATCGAACAGCACCACGCCGGCACCGACGAGGTCGCGGCCGGCAGTGGTGTCGAGGCCGACGATGCCGGCGAGCGCGAACGCCCCCGGCGCGTACTGCAGCCGCGCCGCCAGCCGGTAGTACTCCTCCGCCTCGCCGGTGCGCTCGGCGCCGCCGAGGCCGAGCTGCAGGTCGAGACCGTAGAGATAGGCCGCCTTGCCGTAGCCGAGGCGGGCGGCGCGCTGCAGCAGGTCGAGGCCGCGGTCGATGTCCGCCCGGCCGCCGTCGAAGCCGCCCTCGCCGGCGAGCATGATCTCGGCGAGGTGGGAGGCCGCCGACGGCCAGATCTCCGACGGCGCCTTCAGTCCCGCCTCGAAGGCGACGCGGGCGCCGGCGGGGTCGGGCTTGCGCAGCGGGTTCTCCGGCGAGACCAGCGTGCCGTCGACGAGGATCTCGCCGAGCTCGAGCAGGGCTTCCGGCGTCCGGTCGTTGACGAGGGTGTCGAGCTGCGCCTTCTCGGACTGGTAGCGCTCGCGCACCCAGCCGAGGCGTGCCTCGCTGTCGGCCGTCTGGGCCGCAGCGGTCATCGGCAGCGCGGGCAGGGCGGCGAGGGCGAGCCAGGCCGCCATCGCCAGCCGGTGGAGGGCGGTCCTCATTCCTGCGCCCAGAAGCACGTGGCGTTCCCCCCGACATACTCGTCGATCAGCGGCCGCTCGGCGGCCGTCCGGGTGTCGAAGCGGATCGCAATCAGCCGCCGCGGCGCGGTGCGCGGCGGCAGCAGCCGCACCGCCTCGACGAAGGCCATGTAGTTCCGTCCGTGCGCCCGCTCGGCCAGGAAGCCGAGGTCCTGGGTGTGGAAGTCGTCGTTCGGCCCGGGAATGACGTTGGCGGCGGCATAGGTCGCGGTCAAAGCGGGGCTGACGAGGCCGTTCGTCAGGAAGGAGAGCACGAGGTCGAAGCTGCGGCCCTCGACGCTGACGCCGTAGAGGTCGTCGCCGTGGGCGCGGGCGATCTCGGCCATGACGACGAGGCTCGTCAGGGCGTGGCGGGTGTACCAGAGCGCGCGCGCCCCGCGCCGGGCCTCGAGCGGCAGGCTGCCGTCGTCGCGCGCGTCGGCCAGCGCCGAACGGTAGCGATCGATGCCCTGGCGGTAGAGCGCGTCATCGCCGGTGAGCGCCCCCCACGCCATCAGCACGGTGTCGGCGAGATAGCGGTGGTTGTTGTGGTCGACGTCGCCGTCGAAGCTCTGGTCGACGCGCGGCACCAGGTCGGCGAGCCAGTCGTCGATGCGCGTGCGCTCGGCCTCGCCGAGCCCCGGCCGGACGACGGCATAGGCGACGATCGTCGGCAGCAGCGTGCGCTTCAGCGCGTAGTAGGGGTCGTGGCCGACCGGTGTGGCGGCGAGCGCGCCCGCCTCGGCCCAGCGCGTCAGCAGGCGAACGAGATCGGTTCTCGAAGCCTCGTCACCGGCGAGCGCCCGGCCGCCGAGCACCATCACCGCCCACGAGAACGGCGCCGAGCGGTTGTCCGAGCCGTAGCCGTCGGTCGGCTCCAGCGCCGAGAGCGGCGGCAGGTCCGCCCACGCCGGATCGCGGGCGACCGCGAGGCACGCCTCGCGGGCGACGGCGCGGTCTGGGCGGGCGAGTTCGGCCGTGCGCACCGCCGGATCGAAATAGACGATGCCCGGGGGCGAGACCGCCGCGGCCGGCGTGGCGGCGACGATGGCCGCCAGCGCCGCGGCTGCCGTGAGCCGCGCGGTGCCGCGGAGGACAGGGGAGGGGCGGGTTGTCATGGCGCGCCCCTCAGTTCGACGGCTCGTCGGCGACGGGCGAGGCTTCGTCCTCGCTCGGCGCGGCGCTACCGGCGGGCTTCGGCACGGAGGCGAGGAAAGCGTCGTGCTGCAGCGAGCCCGCGACGTCCGTGCAGTCGCCGGCGGCGGCCGGATCGAAGACGGTCTCGGAGTCGTCGGCCGGCAGGAAGCCGCGCTCGCGCAGCGTGCAGGCCGCCTCGGGCTTGCGCGGCCGGCACTTGGCCGCGATGCGGACGCCGGTCTTGCCGTTGTGCTGCAGGATCGGCGTCGTCGCCTTGGCGATGTCGCCGCGGAAGATGCGGTTGCGGTGGTTGGTGAAGACGTTGCCGGACAGGCTCGCCGCGGTGACGCCGCGCAGCGTCGCGCCGATCGAATTGGCGTCGAGCGTATTGCCCTCGGCGACGAAGCTCGTCACCGGCACGTAGGGGTCGAGCTCGAAGTCGCGGGTGTCGCCGGCCGCCGAACCGGCGAGGTCGGCGATGTAGGCGTCGATGCCCGAGCCGCCGTTGTCGGCGATGCGGTTGGCGTAGAGCGCCACGTCCCAGCTGTTGCGGATGCGGATGCCCGACCGCGCATTGTCGAAGAAGTCGTTCGCCATCACAAGGTTGCAGGAGCTCTCGAAGAACGTCAGCCCGTCCTGGCGGTTGTCGAAGGCGGTGTTGGCGTAGACGATGTTCGAGACGGAATCACGATCGAGCATGATGCCCGAGCCGGCGTTGTCGAAGCTGATGTTGCCGACGAGGTAGGAGAAGTCGACCTCGCGCGAGATGATCAGCCCGTGCTTCTTCTTCGTACCGTAGATGGTGTTGAAGGCGATGCGCAGGTCCTGCGAGCGGTCGTGCGGATCGATGCCGTAGACGACGTTGTCGCGGTACTCGTTGCCGACAACGTCGACGCCCTCGGCCTCGTAGGAATAGAAGCCGTAGTAGGCGTTCTGGAACGAATTATCGACGACGATGCCCGTCGGCGGCTTCGGCGACGACTGCGTCGCCACGAGGTCCGACGGGCCGGCGGTGAAGGACAGCCCGTAGCCCTTGCCGGCCGGGTAGCCGATCGAGACGATCGTCGAGCCGCCGAAGAAGAGGCGCGAGTCGCTCCAGCCGACGACGAACGGGCGGAACACGCGGCCGCGGTCGCCGTCCCAGTGGTCCGGACCGCCGGCGCTTTCGGAATAGGCGACGAGCCGCGTGTCGAGGACGTAGAGCGTGCCGGCGACGACGAGGTAGGCGCCGGTATCGCTGCCGAGGCGCATCTCGGCGAACTCCTCGCCGCTGACGATCAGCGTCGCGTCGCGACCGACGAGGATCGGCTGGCGGAACAGGATGCGGTCGCCATCCTCGTGGACGGCGTCCCAGCGGCCGTCGGCGACGAGCTGGTCGCGGACCTGCGAGAGCGTGAAGACGCCGCCGTCGACATTGATGAAGTTGGGGTTGAGGTCGCCCTGCACGCCGACCTGGATCGACTGCCCCTCGGCGTTCGCCTCCTGCAGGAACTTGAAGTTGAACTTGCTGTAGCGGAGCATCGTCATCTCGACGTCGCCGGCGTTGCGCAGCGCCGGCGGCGTCTTGCCGAGCTCCTCGGCGGCGATCAGCGGGTTGTCGTGGACCGCGCCGACCTCGACACCGCGGGTCCCGGCGGCGTCCGGCGCCGGCACCATGGTGCGCAATCCGGAGACACCCACGCTAGCGAAGTCCGGCAACGGGAATGCCGTCACACTCGGCAGGCGACCACCCTCGACACTCGCGATCATGAGCCGCGGGTCCTCCTCGACCGGAGTGGCGGCGGCGGGCGGCGGTGGCGGCGGCGGATCGGCCGCGTCGGCGGGGCGGGCAAGCGCGCCGATGCCGTCCAGCGTGCGCGCCTGCTGCTCGGCGATGAGCCGCAGGGCGGCGACGCGAGCGGGGTCGCTGCCGAGCGCGCGCACCGCTGCGAGCCCGCCGACGAGATCGCCGTCGGCGGCGCGGCGGACGGCGACGACGGCGAGCGCCGCCTCGCGGCTGGTCGGATCGGACAACGTCGCCGCGGCGGCGAGCGCGGCCTCGAGGTCGCCAGTGGCGACCCGGCGCGCCACGGTCGCGGCGACGACGCGGTCGAGGTCGTCGGCCTCGGTGATCTGGGCTGCGAGGGCGTCGGCGCGCTCGAACGTTCCCGCTTCGATCAGAGCGACGGCGAGATCGCCGAGGATGGCGTTGCGGACGCCGCCGTCCGGCGTCTGGAGCGCGATCGTGCGCGCCCGCTCGAAGGCTTCCTGCGCCGCGGGCCGCCCGTCGGGACCGGCCGTGGCGTGGATCTCGAGGAGGGCGGCGGCCTTGTCACGGGCGTCGCTCATCGCGCCGGCCGCGGCGAGCGCCTCGTCGTCCTCGCCACGGTCGGCCCGCGCAGCGGCGATGGCGGCGAGCGCGCGGTCGCGGTCGGCCGGTGCCGTCACCTCGTTGAGGAGGCCGGTGGCGCCGGCGATGTCGCCGTCGCGGGCGCGCTGGCGAGCGATGGCGGCGATCGGGGCGGAGCGGTCGTCGGGGGCCGTCAGCGTCCGCACGATGGCGAGCGCCGCCGCCGGGTCGCCGCGATCGGCCGTCGCCTTGGCGATGGCGGAGCGGACGCGGTCGCGATCGGGGCCCGCAGGCAGCAACGCTGCGACGGCCTCGGCGCCGGCGATGTCGTGGACGGCGAACTTCCGTCCGACCGTCACCAGCACGGAGGTCCGCCGCACCGGGTCCTCGACGCCCTCGGCGGCGGCGACCGCCTGCCGCAGCGCGCCGAGGGCGGCGGTCGCGTAGCCGCTCCCCCGCAAGCGGTCGGCGACCGCGACGCGGGCGCGGGCCCGGTCGGCGCCGTCGAGGACGAGGCCGGCGAGATCGAGGGCCCGCAGACCGCGGCCGTCGGCCAGCGCATCGCCGACGAGGGCGGCTAGGAGGTCGTCCTGCTCGGAGCGGTCGGCGGCGGAGGCCGCGATGGCGAGGGCCGCGCCGCCGTCTCCGGCAGCGAGCGCCGCATCGAGGAAGCGCCGGCGCAGCGCCGTCGCCTCGGCGTCTTCGGTGGCGAGGACGGCGGCGACGAGCCGCTCCACCGCCGGCCACAGGGCGCCGCCCTCGAGGAGCGCCACCGCGTCGGCGACGGTCGGGGCGGCCTCCTCGACGTCGGCCGGCCGCACGATCGCCCGCACCATGCCGGCGCGCGCCCGTGCCTCCGGGACGGCGCCCACGAGCACCCGCAGGTAGCGGCGCGACTGCTGCGTCGGGAAGCCGGCGACGCGCTCCGACACCGCCCGGAAGGCGGCGATGCGGTCCTCGCCCTCGATCGCCTGCGCCGTCTCGATGGCCCGGCCGACAATGGCGGCGGCGCGATCGACATGGCCGCCGGCCGAGGCGGCATCGGCGAGCAGCAGCCAGCCGGCCGTCTGCCGCGCCGGGTCGGCGATGTCGAGCACGAGGTCGATCGCGACGATCTCGGCGTGCGGGTCGCCGCCGCCCATCGCGGCGATGTGGTGCTCGAGCGCCATCAGCAGCACGACGTCGGCGAGGATGCCCTCTTCGGCGAGTTCGGTGCGCACGGCGCGGGCGGTGGTGGACGGCGTCGCCGCAAGCCGGCGCATCGTCTCGGCGAGGCCGTCAAGGGCGGTGCCGCGGCGGGTGGCATCGGCCTCCGACAGGGCCATCACATAGGCGGTGCGGATCGTCTCGGCGCTGGGGACAGCGGCCGAGAAGGGCTGCGGCGCCTGCGCCAGCGCCGGCGAGGGGGCGACGAGCGGCGCGGACCACGCGGCCGCGAGCGTGATCAGCGCCGCGAGCCCCGTCGTCGCCAGCCGTCCACCGAGCCTCGTCCCCATCCAGTCCTCCCGGCGGGCGCCGCCGGCCCGATCGAAAGGCCGACCGGAACGCCCGGATTTCAGTCGAAGATGCGGCCGAGCAGCGACGCGCCGAAGCTGTCGAAGCGCAGCCGCACCGGCGCACCATACCAGTCGAGCGGGATCTCCCGGCCCGGATCGAAGGCGACCACCGAGGCGGTCGAGGCCGAGCCCGGCAGGCCGGCGACGCCGAGCGCCCGCGGCGGGTGGTCGGTGAGGTTCACCTCGGTGATGGTGCCGTCGGCGAACTCGAGGCGCGCCACCGTGCCCTCGCGGATGCGGATCAGCGTGTCCTCGTCGATGATCGCCCGCACGAAGGGCTTGGCGCCGACGAGCGCCGCCCGCAGCACCGGCGCGCCCTCCGTCACCGTCGAGCCGACCGGCAGCAGCCGCTCGACCACCGGGCAGGCGCACTTCGCCTCGACGAACACCTCGCGCTGGCCCCAGTCGCGGACCGCCACCGCAGGCGCCCCGGGGATCAGCGCCGCACCCTCCGTCACCACCTCGAGCTGGCCGGAGACGGGGGCGGCGATGGTGATGGTGTCGATGCTGATCGCCGCCGAGAGGGCGCGCGAGATGAACAGCCGCTCGTAGACGGCGGTGACGACGAAGGCGAGCAGCGCCAGGGTGGCGATCGCGATGGCGCCGTAGCTCAGCAGGGGCCGCAGGCGCTCCATCAGGCGCCCGGCCGCCGTCTGCGGCTCGCTGCGCTTCGGCACCGTGCGCGGCACGGCGGCGTGGGTACGCGCCGTCACGTCGAGGATGTCGCCGAGCGAGACGATCTCGCCGGAGAGGAAGGCGTCGATGATGTAGCGCAGCACGGCGATCTGGCGCTGCGAGGTGTTGACGAACTTGAAGCCGATGCGGCCCTTGCCGGCGTCGACGTTGCGCACCTCGCCCTGGATCGGCAGGACGATGTCGTATTCTTCCAGCGGGAAGACGAGGCGGAAGGACAGCACCCGCCTGAGGCTGATGTCCATGCCGGGGGCCTGGATGGCGAAGCCGCCGACCGACCAGTCGATGACGTCGAAGCTCTGGTCGCCGAACTGGCACTGCACCGGCAGGCGGTACCGCGTGTGCTGCCGCTGGACTTCCGACTCGTGAACGATCGACGCAGCCATCACATTCCCCATGTCCCCGCGCCGGACGGGCGGATCGCGCCCACCGCCGGCACCGACACTCCGCGACGCGAGACCGCCCGCGCCGCTCCGATCCCCGCCGCCCCGCCGGCGGGA
>CALRZT010000167.1:0-10313 GCA_943372725.1 Pseudoxanthobacter soli DSM 19599 | reverse complement strand
CGATCGACTGGTCGATGATGCCGCCGAGGCGCGCGGAAAGTCCAGCATCGCTGAAGGCGAGCCGCGCGACGCCGTCGCCGCCGATCGCGACAGAAAGTTCGTCGACAGCCACGCCGCCGGAGGGCGGCGTCGCCGGACGAGCGAGGGCTTCGAGACGGGTCCGGGCGTCGGCGATGCGCGCGGCGTCGCCGATGCGCACCTGCACCGCCTCGCCCTGCACGCCGAGGCCGGTGAAGGCGATGGCGGGCGCGCGCTGCAGCGCCTCGTTGACGGCGCCGACGAGCGTCCGCAGGCGAGCCTGCACATCGTCCGGGCGGTCTACGCCGTAGAGCAGGTAGGCGCCGCCCTGCAGGTCGAGGCCGAGGGCGATCTGGCGCTTCGGCAGGAAGGACGGCCACGCGGCGACCGTCGCGCTCGACAGGAACGTCGGCAGCAGCGCGATCAGGCCCGCCGCGATGACGGCGAGGATCGCGGCGATCTTCCAGCGGGAGAAAAAGAGCATCGCCCGACGTTCCCCCGCGGCACGATGCGCGCCCCCGTCCTCAGGCGTTGTCGTTCACCGGCTCGCCCTTGGCGCGCACCTCGGTGATCGTCGAGCGGACGACGCGCACGCGCACCCCTTCGGCGACCTCGAGCTGCAGCTCGGTCTCGTCGACCACCTTCGCCACCTTGCCGATCAGGCCGCCGGAGGTGACGACGGTGTCGCCGCGGCGGATGTTCTTCACGAGTTCCTGGTGCTGCTTCATCCGCTGGCGCTGCGGGCGCAGGATCAGGAAGTACATGATCGCGAAGATCGCGACGAAGGGCAGCAGCGACATCAGGAGGTCGGTGCTGCCGCCCATACCGCCGGGCGCCTGCGCGAAGGCTTCGGTTACGAACATCGGGCGTCCTCGCTACTCGGATCGCGGCCGACGGCGGCCGGATCGCGTGTGTGTGTTTTCCCCTGGCGCGCCGGCCCTGGAAGCGGCGCGGACTATAGCCACAGCCCCTCGCATTGCAAGCCGACGCTCCGGCGGTGCGCAGCCCGTCATGGAGCGGCCGCGGCGAGTGCGCGCGCCGCTGCCTGGACGGGACCGTCGAGGGCGATCGCGATGGTCTGGCTGCCCGCCTTCTCGTCGTAGGGTGCCCCCTCCAGCCGCTTGTTGCGCCAGGGTCCGGTGGCGACGGTGATCGCCCGCAGCATCAGTTGTCCGCCGACGCGGGTCATGTTCATGCCTCCGGAGGACGAGCCGGTGGCGTCGCAATCGGTGCGAAGCAGCGAGGCCGCCGCCGGCGACGCGGACGGCGCGACGCGCCGCACCGTGCAGGCTTGGACCACCGGCACGCCCTTGTCGACCTCGCGCGCCATGCCGGCCGGGTGGGCGGTGATGACGATGAGTGCCTCGCCGGCGCGGGCCGGCGACATCGCGATCGGAAACGGCACGGCCCCCGGGACCGGCTCGACGAGGCGCACCACCGCGAAGTCCTGCGCCGACCCGGCCTTCGGCACCTTCGCCCCGAAGCGCGCGGCCCCGGAGGAGAGATCGAGCTCCGTGTGGAACGGCTCGGGATCCTGGGTGCGGAAGAAGCACTTGCGCCGCGGCTTGCCGGACGGCTCGAACAGGATGTGCGCCGCGGTGATGATCTGGCGGTCGTCGAGGAACAGCATTCCCGCCCCCATCGACGGCGGTGACGACAGGCAGCCGACATAGCCGGAGACGCGGCGAATGCGGGCGATCTCGGCGGGGGACAATCCGAGCCCGGGCCCGAGGTCCAGCAGGGAGCCGCGGTCGTCACTGCCGTCGATGATGTTGATGGGGACGACGTCGGGCCGCGCGACGTGGATCGGCGGGCTGGCCCCGGTCGCGACCGGCGATGTGGCGAGCCCGACCCGCGCACCGAGGGCGACGGCGAGTGCCGCGATCACGACCACGACGCTGCCTCGCACGGCCTCTCCCCGGAACTACCCGCCATTCAAACGAAGGGTCCGTCGGGGCGACGCCCGGCGGACCCGAACCCGTGCGGTGATCGACCGACGGCACCGGCGGGCGGCGCCGTCCGTCGGCGCGGGCCTACTGCTTCTCGCCGGCCGCGTTGAACTGCGAGAGGTAGGCGATGACGTCGGCGCGCTCTTCGGGCTTTTTCAGGCCGGCGAACGCCATCTTGCCGCCCGGAATGATCTTCTTTGGCGCCTCGAGGTAGGCGTCGAGCGTGGCGACGTCCCACATCTTGCCCTCGGCCTTGCCGGCCAGCAGCGGCTTCGAGAACGCGTAGCCCTCGACGTGACCCCACGGTCCGCCGACGACACCGTTGAGCGGCGGGCCGACCTTCGCCTTGGCGTCCGGGCCGACCATGTGACAGACGGCGCACTTCTTGAAGACGACCTCGCCCTTGGCCGGATCGCCATCCGCCCAGGCCGACGACGCCGCCGCGACCAACACCGCGGCACCGAACGCCGCTCCGATCCCTATCCGCATAGACCGTCTCCTCTCCATGTCTCGGCTCCGGACGCGCCGGCCCCCGCCCCGGGCTACCCGCCTGGAGCTGTTCTAGGGGAACGAAAGGTGTCGGCAATGGCGCCCGCGCGCAAGTGGCGATCCGCCGCGCCTTCAGCCGATCATGCCGAGTGCGGGGAAAGTCTCCAGCAGCCAGAACGACAGCGCGGTCATCTGGCCGGTCAGAAACAGGACGCCGGTGACGACAAGCAGGCCGCCCATCGTCTTCTCGACGGTGCCGAGGTGGCGCTTGAAGCGGTTCATGAAGCGGATGAACGGCCCGGAGGCGGCGGCGGCGACGAGGAACGGCACGCCGAGGCCGAGGGCATAGACGGCGAGCAGCAGCCCACCGGTGCCGACGCTGTCGGAACTGCCCGCCACAGCCAGCACGGCCGCCAGAACCGGGCCGATGCACGGCGTCCAGCCGAAGGCGAAGGCGAGCCCGAGCACGTAGGCGCCGAGCAGACCCGGCGGCTTGTGCTGCACCGTCACCCGTGCCTCGCGGCTGATCAGGGCGATGCGGAAGACGCCGAGGAAGTGCAGGCCCATGACGATGATCACCACGCCCGCGACGATCGACAGTGTCGGCAGGTGGGACGCCAGCATCCGTCCGAGGAACGAGGCGGTCAGGCCGAGGGTGACGAACACGGTCGAGAAGCCGAGCACGAAGGCGGCCGCGGCGGCCAGAGTGCGGCGGGCGGCGGTGCGGTTCCCCTCGCCGGCGGTCAGGGCGTCGAGCGAGGTCCCGGCGACGTAGCAGAGATACGGCGGCACCAACGGCAGCACGCATGGCGAGGCGAACGACAGGAGACCGGCGAGGAGAACGCCGCCGAGTGTGACGTTGAAATCCATCGTGTCCCCTGCTGCCGACCGATCCGCGCGCCTTCCCTACGACGGACGCAGCGTTCCGGCCAGCGGACGTGAGGGCGCACCGGCACGGCCCTTGCGGCTACCGGTCTCCCCTCGGCCGTCTATTGGCGGTTGAAAGTGGCTTAACCACGTCGCGCCTCGGCCGCGGCGACCGCGCCGCCGCGTGCGCAAGCGTCTTGATCCCGTCCTGATGACGTACTAGGCCTTTTCCCAGTCGACGGATCATGGGTGCCGCCCTGCAGGTGGCCGGGTGCGTCCCTGCCGAAGCCGGAGCCCGCCGAACCAGGCTGCCGGTGGCGAGGGCCAGAGGGCCTCGACGATGTGGAAGACGGGTAGCGTTCTGGTCGCGGCGGCAGTCGCCGCATGTCTGCTGACGGCGGCTCCCGCGCGCGCGCAGAGCTGTGCGGATCTGCAGGCGCAGCTGAATTCCGTTTCCGGTGGTGGCGGCGGCAACCTCGCCGCTGCGCGCAAGCGGCTGGCCACCCTGCAGCGTCAGTCGAGCGCCAACGGCTGCAAGGGCTCCAACAGCATGGGCCGGCCGCGCGCTTGCGCCGGCATCGACTCCAGCATCCGCACGGTCTCGGGCCAGATCGCGACGCTGGAGGCACGCGGTGGTGCCGGCGATCAGAACCGCCGCAAGCGCATCCAGGGGCAGATGGCGAAGATGAAGTGCGGGCAGGCCGCACCGGCACGCCAGCAGCAGGCCCGCGCCGCCGAGCCCGCCCCCGCCCAGGCGAGCCCCGCCCAGACCACGGCGGAACGCTCCGGCGCGCGCACGGACTACGTCGTCCAGAACAACCGCATCGTCTCGACGAAGCGCACCGAGGGCGGCGGACTGCTCTCGCTGCTGTTCGGCGGCACCCGCGGCGACGCGACCCGCGACGGCGGCGGCGGCGTTCGCGCCGGCGGCAACGCCGCGACGCTCACCAGCCTGCAGCCCGGTCCCGCGACCTCGGCACGCGGCGGCGAGCGGCCGGTCACCGACGGCGACGGCAAGGTCACGTACGCCCGCCACTTCTTCGGCGGCGGGTCCTACCGGACGCTTTGCGTTCGCTCCTGCGACGGCTACTACTTCCCGATCAGCACGGTGACGACGCGCGGCAACTTCGCGCGCGACGACGCGGTGTGCCAGTCCCTGTGCCCGCAGGCGATGCTCTACGCCCACTCCTCCGGTTCGGAATCGGAGAACATGTACCGGGTCGTCGACGGTCGCTCCTACAAGGAACTCGAGACCGCCTTCGTCTACCGCAAGGCCTACAATCCGGCCTGCACCTGCACCTTCGAGGCGAAGATGATCGTCTCTGCCGATGGACAGGAACTGATCGACGTCGAAGGCTCGCGCGCCGCCTATTCCCCGGCCCTCACCTCGGACGCCGCCGCCGCGATCGCCGGCATCGCCGCCCCCGGCGAGGTCGCGACCGGCCTCGTGAACGTCGTCGCCGAGCCGGCGGTGATCGAGGGCGACGATCCCACGGCCGAGCCGGCAGTCGTCGACGCGAGCGCCGCGGGTCCCGCCGTCGGGATCACGTCGAGCCCGCCGCAGACGGCCGTCGTGCCGCAGACGGCCGAGGCCGTGGCGTCGCCGCCGGCTGACCTGCCCGCTCCCTCGCTCCTCGGCCAGTCGCCAGCCGATCCGGGCGCCGTTTCCGTCGTGCCGGCGGTCGAGCCGGTGTCGCTGGCGCCCGCCGCCCCGGCCGCCACGGCCCCGCGCGGCGCACCGATCCCGGAGAGCACGCCCGAGCCCCTGCGCGTGCGGACGATCGGGCCGGAATTTCTCCAGAACCCCTGACGACGGTCCGCAGACGAAGGACCGCGACCGGCGCGCGCCGGGAGCCCTTCTCCCGCTCAGACAGGATCGCGGAAGCGGTTGGTGATCGGATAGCGGCGGTCGCGGCCAAAGTTGCGCTTCGTCACCTTGACGCCCGGCGCCGCCTGCCGGCGCTTGTATTCCGCGAGCGTCAGCAGCCGCTCGACCCGGCGCACCGTCGCCTCGTCGAAGCCCTCCGCGACGATCTCGGCGACACTGCGCTCGCGCTCGACGAGCCGCTCAAGCACCGCGTCGAGGATGTCGTAGGGCGGCAGCGAGTCCTGGTCGGTCTGGTTCTCGCGCAGCTCCGCCGTCGGCGCCTTCGTCAGGATGCGCTCGGGGATGACGACGCCCCCCGGCCCCATCGCGTCCGCCGGCTTCCAGGCGTTGCGCATGGCCGACAGGCGGTAGACCTCGGTCTTGTAGAGGTCCTTGATCGGATTGAAGCCGCCGTTCATGTCGCCGTAGAGCGTCGCGTAGCCGACCGACATCTCCGACTTGTTGCCGGTGGTCACCACCATCGGGCCGAGCTTGTTGGAGATCGCCATCAGGAGCGTGCCGCGCGCCCGCGACTGCAGGTTCTCCTCCGCCACGCCGCGCTCCTGGTCCGAAAACATCGGTGCGAGCGCCGCCTCGAAGGCTTCGACGACGGCCGCGATCGGCACACTGTCGTAGCGCACACCCAGGGCGTCGGCGCAGGCCGCCGCGTCGTCGAGGCTGTCGCTGGAGGTGAAGCGGTAGGGCAGCATCACGCACTGCACCCGTTCGGGCCCGAGCGCGTCGACGGCGAGCGCCGCGCAGATCGCCGAGTCGATGCCGCCCGACAGGCCGAGGACCACGCCGGGGAAGCCGTTCTTGTTCACATAATCGCGCAGGCCGAGCATGCAGGCGCGGTAGTCGGCGCGCTCGCCATCGTCGCGCACCGCCTTCGGCCCGTCCGCGCAGCGCCAGCCGTCGGGGCCGCGGCGCCACTCGGTGACGGCTACCGCCGGCTCGAACGCCGGCAGCGCGACGGCGAGCGCGTGATCGGCGTTCAAGACGTAGGAAGCGCCGTCGAAGACGAGCTCGTCCTGGCCGCCGACCTGGTTGACGTAGACGAGCGGCAGCCCGCTCTCGGCGATGCGGGCCGCGGCGACGTTCGCGCGCTCGTCATAGACGGTGCGTCGATAGGGCGAGCCGTTCGGCACGACGAGGATCTCCGCCCCGGTCTCGCTCAGGCACTCGACGACGTCCGGGCTCCAGATGTCCTCGCAGACGGGTACGCCGAGCCGCACGCCGCGCAGCATGACGGGTCCGGGCAGCGGACCGGCCGCGAACACCCGCTTCTCGTCGAAGACGCCGTAGTTCGGCAGGTCGACCTTGAAGCGCACCGCCTCGACACGGCCGCCGTCGAGGGCCGCCACGGCGTTGTAGACCTCTCCGCCGTCGACCCACGGCGTGCCGATGATCACCGCCGGCCCGCCGTCGGCGGTATCGGCGGCGAGGTCCTCGGTCGCCCGCCGGCAGGCGTCCTGGAAGGACGGACGCAACACGAGGTCCTCCGGCGGATAGCCGGCGAGGAAGAGCTCGGTGAATACGATCACGTCCGCCCCCGCAGCGGCTGCCTCGGCCCGCGCGGTGCGCGCGAGGGCGAGATTGCCGGCGACGTCGCCGACGGTCGGGTTCAGCTGGGCGAGCGCGAGGCGGAGGGTATCGGGAGCGGGCATTCGTTTCGTCTAGCGCGCCGGTGGCGCGGCGGCAACGCGCGCGACGGTTCTCCGTTGCCGGACGCCGACAGGCCCGAGATCACGTTTGCGCGTTTCCTGCTAAATGCGTATTTTAGGGATAAGCGAGGATACCATGCGTGAAGTCACCGCATCCGAATTTGCCCGAAACTTCGGTCTCTACCGCGAGATTGCCCAGCGTGAGCCGGTTGCCGTCACCAGCCATGGCCGCACCACCGGTTACTTCGTCTCAGCAGTGGAGTTCGATGACCTGCAACGGCTCAAGGCGCTGATGCCGCGGTCGCGAGCCGTCGCCGACCTCGAGGAAGCGGAGATCGAAGCGATTTCTCGCACGAAGATGGCCGAGCGCCACGACCACCTCGATGCACTGCTGCAAGAGTTGGCCCCCCCTGAGCGATGACGCTTCCCGATCCGGAGCCCGGCCTCGTCATCTCCTACGCCTATCTCTGGCATCACGAACATGCCGCAGGTCGCGAGGAAGGGCTGAAGCATCGCCCGTGCGTGATCGTGTTGTCGGTGAGCCGGGACCCCGGCGGTACCACGAGGGTTCTGGTTGCTCCGATCACCCATGCCCGGCCAGCCGACCCCGAGATTGGCATCGAGATCCCGGCTCGCGTGAAACATCACCTGGGGCTCGATTCCCAACCATCCTGGGTGATCGTCGACGAGCTCAACGAGTTCGCGTGGCCGGGTTTCGATCTGCGACCCGTCCCGGGGGACGCGCGGCGCGTCGCTTTCGGATTTCTGCCACCACGGCTGTTCGCGGATATCGTCGCCGGCATTTCGTCCGTCTGGCGTCGCGGTGTGGGGCGTCGCGTTCCTCGCTGACGACTGTGCCACCTCACGCCGCCGCGCGCGACGTCTCCGCCTTCGGCCACCACGCGTAGGCGTCCATCATCAGAGAGCCGTGCTGACCGGAAGTGTGGATGCGCTCCGGCCGAGCGCCCTCCCCGGCCGCGCCTAGGGCAACGTAGAGCGGCAGCAGGTGGTCGTCGTGGGGATGGTTGCGCACCGCCTCCGGCGCCAGCGCCCTGTAGTCGACGAGCGACGTCACGTCGTTGTCGGCGATCTTCCCGGCGAACCAGTCGGAGAAGGCGGTCGCCCACGGGTCGATCGGCCCGTCCAGTGGACGAATGCCGCCGCGGCGGCGGTCGAAGACTTCGTTGAGGTTGTGCGTCAGCGAGCCGGAGCCGATCACCAGCACGTCCTCGGCCGCGAGGCCCGCCAGAGCACGGCCGACGGCGAGGTGGTGGGCGGGGTCTGCTTGCGGCTGGATCGACACCTGCACGACCGGGATGTCGGCGTCAGGATACATCAGCGCGAGCGGGATCCAGGTGCCGTGGTCGTAGCCGCGCTTCGGCGTGATCCGCGGCGACAGTCCCGCCGCCTGCAGGCGCTGGGCCACCGCCATCGCGAGATCGGGCGCACCCGCCGCCGGGTAGACCATCTCGAACAGCCGCGGGTCGAAGTTGCCGAAGTCGTAGATCATCTCCGGCGCCGGATCGGTGACGACCACCGGCATCGGCGTCTCGAAATGGGCGGAAGCGACGAGGATCGCCTTCGGCCGCGGCAGTGCGCGCCCATAGTCGACCAGGAACCGCCGCGCGGGCGAATCCTGCAGGGCGATCATCGGGGAGCCGTGGGAGAGGAAGAGGGTCGGCAACATGGCCAGCCTCCGCATTGGATACTGGCAGAGAGATAATCCCGCGCAGGCCGCACCGGGAGGTGGCTGAGACTGAACAATCCGTCTGCCGGCACCGAACGGGGCGTGGCGGCGCCCTACCCCATCGCCGCCGCGCTCAGCCGCGCGGCCCCCACAGGAGAACGTCCCCGCCACCGCCAGCGCCGCCCCGGTGATATCCCAGCGGTCCGGCATCCGGCCCTCGGCGAGCCAGAGCCAGACGAGCGCGGCGGCGATGTAGATGCCGCCATAGGCGGCATAGGCACGGCCGGCATAGTCCGTCTCGACGCGCGTCAGGGCGAAGGCGAACAGCGCCAGCGCGAGCGCCCCGGGCAGCAGCCACCAGGGCGACCGGTCGAGCCTGAGCACCGCCCAGGCCGCGAAGCAGCCGGCGATCTCGGCGATGGCGGCGACGACGAACCAGGCGATCGTCGTCACCGCCCCGGCGGCCTCAGCCGACCGCGACGGCCGGCGCGTGGCGGCGCCGGTCCTCGCGCTCCTTCTTGAGGTTCTCGGCGATCAAGAAGGCGAGTTCGATCGCCTGCTCGGCATTGAGGCGCGGGTCGCAGTGCGAGTGGTAGCGATCCTGCAGGTCCTCGGCCGTGATGGCGCGGGCGCCGCCGGTGCACTCGGTGACGTTCTTGCCCGTCATCTCGATGTGCACGCCGCCGGCGTGGGTCCCCTCGGCGCGGTGGACGGCGAAGAAGCCCTCGACCTCGCGCAGGATGCGGTCGAACGGTCGCGTCTTGTAGCCGTTCATCGACACCGTGTTGCCGTGCATCGGATCGCACGACCACACCACCGTGCGCCCCTCGCGCTCCACCGCCCGGATCAGCCGCGGCAGGTGCTCGAGCACCTTGTCGGCGCCGAAGCGCGCGATCAGCGTCAGCCGGCCCGGCTCGTTGTCGGGGTTGAGGAGGTCGATCAGGCGGATCAGCCCGTCCGGCTCGAGGCTCGGGCCGCACTTCAGCCCGAGCGGGTTCTTGACGCCCCGGCAGAACTCGATGTGGGCGTGGTCCGGCTGGCGGGTGCGGTCGCCGACCCACAGCATGTGACCGGACGTGGCGTACCAGTCGCCGCTCGTCGAATCGACCCGGGTCAGCGCCTGCTCGTAGCCGAGCAGCAGCGCCTCGTGGCTGGTGTAGAGATCGGTCGAGCGCAGCTGCGCCACGGAATCCGAGCTCACGCCGCACGCCCGCATGAAGGCGAGCGACTCGGTGATGCGGTCGGCAATGGTCTGGTAGCGGTGGCTCTGCGGGCTATCCTTGACGAAGCCCAGCATCCACTGGTGCACGTAGTCGAGGTTGGCGTAGCCGCCCTGGGCGAAGGCGCGCAGCAGGTTGAGCGTCGCGGCCGACTGCCGGTAGGCCATCTCCATGCGCTGCGGATCGGGGTAGCGCCCCTCCGGCGTGAAGGCGATGTCGTTGACGATGTCGCCGCGGTAGGCCGGCAGCTCGACGTCGCCCTGCTTCTCGTTCGGCGAGGAACGCGGCTTGGCGAACTGGCCGGCGATGCGGCCGACCTTCACCACCGGCTGCGCCGCAGCATAGGTCAGCACCACCGCCATCTGCAGGAAGACGCGGAAGAAGTCACGGATGTTGTCGGCGTGGTGCTCGGCGAAGGACTCGGCGCAGTCGCCGCCCTGCAGCAGGAAGCCCTCGCCGGCCGCGACGTTGGCGAGTTCCGCCTTCAGCTTGCGCGCCTCGCCGGCGAACACCAGTGGCGGATAGCTCGCAAGCCGCGCCTCGACGGCGGCG
>CALRZT010000166.1:0-10318 GCA_943372725.1 Pseudoxanthobacter soli DSM 19599 | reverse complement strand
CGGCTCCGTCACCGATCTCTGCTGCATCAACAAGGCGTCGTGGCTGTGGATCCCGTTCCAGAGCCAGTGGTTCGGTGTCGCCATGGGCCTCGTCGTGCCGACGCTTCTGGCCGGCGCGATCGGCTGGGTGGTGTTCCGCAAGCGCATCGCCGGCGTGTTCGTCTCGATCATCACGCTCGCCTTCGTGCTGCTTGTCCGCCTCCTCGTCATCGACCTGCAGCCGATCACCAACGGCTTCAACGGCCTCACGGATCTCGGCTGGTTCACCGTCGGCGGCTTCGAGTTCGACCCCTACATGGTCGAGACCTACTACGTCGTCGCCGGGTCGCTGGCAGTGGTTCTGATCCTGACGCGGCTTCTCGTCGAGACCCGCGCCGGACTGATCTTGCAGGCGATCCGCGACGACCAGAACCGGGCGCGCTATCTCGGCTTCGACGTGCCGCACTACCAGGTGTTCTTCTTCTCGGTATCGGCGCTGATCGCCGGCCTAGCCGGGATGCTCTATGTCGTCGTCGCCGAGTTCGCCTCGCCGACCTTCATGGACCTCACCTTCTCCATCACGATGGTGGTGTGGGCGGCGGTCGGCGGGCGCTCGTCGCTGCTCGGTGCCTGCATCGGCGCCATCCTCATCAACACCATCGAGGCGACGGCGAGCGAGACCGAGGCCCTCGTGGAGGCCTGGAAAGCGATCATCGGCCTCGTCTTCGTGCTCGTCGTGCTGTTCCTGCCGCGCGGCATCGCCGGGTTCGCCGACGATCTCAGCAATCTCCTGTTGGCACGGCTCAATCGCGGCCGCTCCGGCGATCCGGCGCGTGGCGACACCGCGCCCGCCCAGGCGGCCGAGTAGGGGAGGGCGCAATCATGGCGGCAGCCCTCACGATCGACGGCATCGGCGTCGACTTCTCCGGCTTCAAGGCGGTCGACGGGGTGTCGATGGTGGTGGAGGAGGGGGAACTGCGCGTGCTGCTCGGCGCCAACGGCGCCGGCAAGACGACGCTGATGGACCTCGTCTCCGGCCGCACCAAGGCGACCGCCGGCCGCGTCTTCCTCTACGACGCCGAGATCACCAACCGCGAGGAGAACGACATCGCCCGCGCCGGTCTCGGCCGGAAGTTCCAGATCCCGAGCGTCTTCAAGGAGCTCACCGTCCGCCGCAACCTCGAGGTGGCGAGCTGCTCGAGCCCGAGCGTCTTTCGCAACCTGCGCTTCGGCTTCACCGCCAAGGAGCGCGCCCGCGTCGACGAGGTGCTGGCGCTGACCGGCCTCGGCGACAACGCCGACCGCCTCGCCGGCAACCTCAGCCACGGCGAGACGCAGTGGCTCGAGATCGGCATCCTGATGGTGCAGGACCCGAAGGTGCTGTTGCTCGACGAGCCAACGGCCGGCATGACGCAAGCCGAGACGCTGCGCACCGCCGCCATCATCAACGCGCTCAAGGGCCGGCACACGCTCCTCGTCGTCGAGCACGACATGGCGTTCGTCCGCGAGATCGCCGAGCGCATCACCGTCATGCACCTCGGCCAGGTGCTCGCCGAAGGCGACATCGCGGCGATCGAATCCGACGAGCGGGTGCGCGCCGCCTATCTCGGCTCGAAGGGGATCCTGTCGTGACGGATGCGCCCGCCCTGCTGACGCTCGTCGACGTCAACGCCTTCTACGGCCGAAGCCACATCCTGCACGACGTCTGCATCAGCGTGCCGGCCGGCGAGATCACCGTCGTGCTCGGCCGCAACGGCACCGGCAAGACGACGCTCCTGAAGACGCTGATGGGGCTGACCGACCGGTCCACCGGCAAGATCCGCCTGAAGGACCGGGCGATCGGCCAGGAGCCGACCTTCCGCCGCGCCCGCGCCGGCATCGCCTACGTGCCGCAGGGGCGAGAGATCATCCCGGACTTCTCGGTCGCCGAGAACATCCTGATGGGCTCGTTCGCCGCCAATGGCGGCGGGCGCGAGGTGCCGAAGCTCGTCGGCGAGCTCTTTCCCTATCTCTCCGCCAATCTCGGCCGGCCCGGCGGCCTGCTCTCCGGCGGCCAGCAACAGCAGCTCGCCATCGCCCGGGCGCTCGCCGCGCGGCCCTCGATCCTCCTCCTCGACGAGCCGACCGAAGGCATCCAGCCGAACATCGTCGAGGAGATCGAGGCGATCATCGTCCGGCTCAACCGCGAGCTCGGCATGACGGTGGTGCTGGTCGAGCAGAACGTCGCCTTCGCCCGCCGCGCCGGTCACCGTTTCGCGATGATGGAGAAGGGCCGCGTCGTCGCCTTCGGCCCCATCGACACCCTCACCGACACCGTCGTTCACCGCCACATGGCGGTCTGAGAGCCGCGATCCCGTTCGTGTTCACAAGGAGAAAAGCAAATGTTGCACGGTGACATCTCTTCCAGCAAGGACACCGTCGGCGTCGCGGTCGTCAACTACAAGATGCCGCGCCTGCATACGAAGGCGGAAGTGCTCGAAAACGCCGGCAAGATCGCCGACATGGTGATGGGCATGAAGCGCGGTCTGCCGGGCATGGACCTCGTCATCTTCCCGGAATACTCGACGCACGGGATCATGTACGACTCGAAGGAGATGTACGAGACGGCCTCGACCATCCCCGGCGACGAGACCGAGATCTTCGCAGAGGCGTGCCGCAGGGCGAAGGTGTGGGGCGTGTTCTCGCTCACCGGCGAGCGCCACGAGGAACACCCGAACAAGGCGCCCTACAACACCCTCATCCTGATGAACGACAAGGGCGAGATCGTCCAGAAGTACCGCAAGATCATGCCGTGGGTGCCGATCGAGGGCTGGTATCCCGGCAACTGCACCTATGTCTCGGAGGGGCCGAAGGGCCTGAAGATCTCGCTGATCATCTGCGACGACGGGAATTTTCCGGAAATCTGGCGTGACTGCGCGATGCGCGGCGCCGAACTCATCGTCCGCTGCCAGGGCTACATGTATCCGGCGAAGGACCAGCAGGTGATCATGTCGAAGGCGATGGCGTGGGCGAACAACGTCTACGTCGCCGTGGCCAACGCCTCCGGTTTCGATGGCGTCTATTCCTATTTCGGCCACTCGGCGATCATCGGCTTCGACGGCCGCACGCTCGGCGAGTGCGGTGAGGAAGACTACGGCATCCAGTATGCGCAGCTCTCGGTCTCGCTGATCCGCGACGCCCGCAAGAACATGCAGTCGCAGAACCACCTCTTCAAGCTCGTCCACCGCGGCTACACCGGCACGATCAACTCCGGTGAAGACGTCCGCGGCCACGCGGTCTGCCCCTACGAATTCTACAAGACGTGGATCACCGACCCGGAAGGGACGCGCGAGATGGTCGAGGCGATCACGCGCGGCACCGTCGGCACCGACGAATGCCCGATCGAGGGCATCCCGAACAAGCAGGTCGCGCATCGCTGAGGCGCGCGGCGCCGGCGGTGTTCGCCGCCGGTGCCGCCGCCGCCGTGCCGCGTCGCGAGGAAGCGCCGACACGAACGACGCCCGGGTGGCGTGACGGATGCCCGGGCCCGCCCGCCGACAGGCGAGCGTCTTGAACGAGACGAGTATCCGGACAGCACGCGCCCTGGTGAACGCGCGCCGACCCGGACTGGCGACACAAAAGTCTTCCTCTCAACATGGGGTGTACAGCTATGGCTGGCAACGCGACGAAGCACGGCGGCCTGGAGCAGGCCGAAGACCAGGTCGATCTCATCCTCGGTGCCGAATATGAACACACGCCCGTGCCGGCGGCGGCGCGGCACTCGCTGTTCTCGGTGACGATGGTCTGGGCCGGCTTCCCGATGATCATCACCGGTGCGATGACCGGCTCGATCCTCGTGCTGGGCATGGGCTTCACGAACGCGCTGATCGCCATGATCATCGGCAACCTCGTGATGTTCGCCTATGTGGGCGCGCTCGGTTACCTCGGCACCAAGACGGGCATGAACTTCGCGCTGATCGCCAGCCAGGTGTTCGGCAAGAAGGGCTACATCCTCGCCTCCGGCCTGCTCTCGACCCTGCTGCTCGGCTGGTACGCCGTGCAGACCGGCATCACCGGGGCGCTGGTCTCCTCAACCTACGGCCTCAACTACGTGGCGATGACGGTGCTCGCCGGCGTCCTCTACATCGCCATCACCTTCGTCGGCGTGAAGGGGCTGCACTGGATCGGTGTCGTCTCGATCCCGCTGTTCCTGGTGCTCGGCATCTTCGTCGCCGGTCACGCCGCCGCGACGACCTCGTGGGACGCGATCTTTGCCTATGCCGGCAACAACGGCGTCGCCTCGATGTCGATGGGCGTCGGGTTGACGGTGGTGATCGCGCTGTTCATTGACGCCGGCACGGTGACGGCGGACTTCAACAGGTGGGCGAAGAACCCGACCCACTCGCTGATCTCGACCTTCAGCGCCTTCCCGGTGTCGAACCTCGTTGCCATGCTGGTCGGCGGCGTGATGACGGCGGCGCTGGCGGTTCCCGATGCCAACCCGTTCGGCGCTGACAACATGTTCGGCTACATGAACAGCATGCAGATCGGCTGGCTGTCGGTGCTCGCCTTCCTGTTCCTCTACATCAACCTCGGCTCGGTCTGCTCGCACTGCCTCTACAACGCCGCCACCGGCTGGTCGCGGATCGTCGGCAGCCACATGCGGCTTCTCGCCGTCATCCTCGGGGCCATCGGCATCGTGGTCGCCGCCGGCAACGTCTGGGCCTTCTTCATCGAGTGGCTGTCGCTGCTCGGCATCCTGGTGCCGCCGATCGGGGCGATCATCCTGGTCGACCGCTTCATCGCCCGGCCCGGCGTGGAAGCCTCGGCCGACTGGCGTCCGACCGCCTTCGGCGCCTGGGTGATCGGCTCGGCGGTGGCCTTCGTCGTCGAGAAGATGATGCCCGGCCTGTCGACGGCGCTCTCGGCGATGATCGTCGCCGGCATCGCCTACTGGGTGCTCTCCGCCTTCGGCGCCCGCAAGCTCGCAACGACCTGAGGCCCAAACCCGATCGACGTGGCCCGCCGCATGCACGGCGGGCCACCTGCACCTGACTGGGGATAAGCAAAATGAGCCTCGACTATGAAATCCATGATCTCGGCGACGTCGTCCTGCAGCGCGGTGCGACGTTGCGCGGCTGCAAGCTCGCCTACAAGACCTTCGGCACGCTGAGCGCCGCCAAGGATAACGTCATCGTCTACCCGACCTGGTATTCCGGCCAGCACTACGACAACGAGTGGCTGATCGGCCCGGGCCGGGCGCTCGATCCGGCGAAGTACTTCATCATCATCCCGAACATGATCGGCAACGGGCTGTCGTCGTCGCCGTCGAACACGCCCGAGCCCTACAACGCCTCGCGCTTTCCGCTGGTGACGGCCTACGACAACGTCCGCGCCCAGCACCGCCTCGTCACCGAGAAGTTCGGCATCGAGCACATCCGCCTCGTCACCGGCTGGTCGATGGGGGCGCTGCAGACCTTCCACTGGGGCGCGCTCTACCCCGACATGATGGACACGATCGCCCCCTTCTGCGGCTCGGCGAAGTGCTCGCGCCACAACTTCGTCTTCCTGGAAGGCGTCAAGGCGGCCCTGCAGGCCGACGCCGCCTGGGACAATGGCTGGTACAAGTCGAAGCCCGAGAAGGGTCTGCGCGCCATGGCGCGCGTCTACGCCGGCTGGGGCTTCTCGCAGGACTTCTACCGCGCCGAGCTCGACCTCAAGACCCTCGGCTATTCTTCGCTGGAAGACTTCCTCGTCGCCTTCTGGGAAGGCTTCTTCCTGCCGAAGGACGCGAACAACCTCTTGACCATGCTGTGGACCTGGCAGAACGGCGACATCAGCGCCAACGAGGTCTATGGCGGCGACTTCAAGAAGGCGCTGGGGGCGATCAAGGCGAAGGCCTACGTCATGCCCGGCCAGACCGACCTCTATTTCCCCGTCGCGGACTCGGAGTTCGAGGTCGCCCACATGCCGAACGCCGAGCTTATCCCGGTGCCGTCGATCTGGGGCCACTTCGCCGGCGGCCCGGGCACCAACCCGGTCGACGTCGACTTCCTCGACGGCAAGCTGAAGGAGCTGCTCGCGAGCTGAGCCCGCCCGTCGCCGTTCCCCGCATCCAACCCGAGCACCGGATCGTCATGCTTCACATCGACAGCGTCGTCGGCAGCCGCCTCGAGGCCGATCTCCACGAGCGGCTCCACCATCTCGAGCACCACGGGGCGGTGGACGAGCTGACGCTGGCGACCGAGGACATGGCGCGCCGGCGGCTCAGGGCAACGACGCGGGGCGGCACCGAGCTCACCATCGCCCTGCCGCGCGACCAGAAGCTCTATGACGGCGCGGTGCTGGTGCTGGAGCCGGGCCGCGCCATCGTCGTGCGCGCCAAGGCGGAGCGCTGGCTGCGCCTCGCCCCGCGCTCGATCGCCGACGCCCTCGCCCTCGGCTACCACGCCGGCAACCTGCACTGGCGCGTCCGCTTCGAGGGCGAGGCGGTGCTCGTAGCGCTGGAGGCGCCGGTCGAGCAATACACGACACGCCTCGGCGAACTGATGGAGGACCGCCGCGTCGCGACCTCGGTCGTCTCCGGCGAGGAGGCGGCGTGAGCGCGGCGGCCGGCCTGCTCGCCGCCGTCTGGCAGGCGGATACGGCGTTCCCGAGCGGTGCCTTCGCCTTCTCGAACGGGCTCGAGGGCGCCGTCGCGCTCGGCTCCGCCGACGGGCGCGAGGGCTTCGCGGCGCTGGTCGAGATGCACCTGAAGCACCGCTGGCGCAGCGCCGACCGCGTCGCCCTCGTCCACGCCTACCGCGCCGCCGGCGACCTCGACCGGCTCGCCGCAATCGACGCCGCCGTGGAGGCGGCGACGCTGGTGGAGGCGCTGCGCACCGGCTCGCGCCGGCAAGGAGCGGCCCTCGTCGCCGCCCACGCCCGCATCGGCACTGCCGGCGCATCAGAATTGCAGGCGGCAATGCGGGCGGGCCGGATGCTCGGCCACCTCGCCGTCGTGCAGGGGACGCTGTGGCGCGCCGCCGGGCTGTCGGAGGAGGCGGCGGTGGCGGTGTCGGCCTACACGGCGGTGCAGGGCCTCGCCACCGCCTCCGTCCGCCTCGGCCGCATCGGCATCGTCGAGGCGCAGGCGGTGGTGGCGGAGAGTTTTGCGACCATCACGCCGCTCGCCGCACTCGCCGTCGCCGACGACGAGCCGATCGGCAGCTTCGCCACCCTCCTCGACGTCGCCGCCGCCCGCCACGCCACCGCCGAGGTGCGGCTCTTCTCCAACTGAGGTGTAGCGATGCTGCTGACGCCCACCGAGCTCGAGCGGCTGACGATCTTCACGGCGGCCGAACTTGCCCGCAAGCGCCGCGCCAAGGGGCTGAAGCTCAACCACCCGGAGGCGGTCGCCATCATCACCGACGAGATCCTCGAGGGCGCCCGCGAGGGGCGCACGGTGGCGGAGCTGATGGGCCTCGGCTCGGCGATCCTCACCGCCGACGACGTCATGGCCGGCGTGCCGACGATGGTGCCGATCCTGCAGGTCGAGTGCGTCTTCCCCGACGGCACCAAGCTCGTCACCGTCCACGAGCCGATCCGGCCGGTCGAAGGCTCCGCCGCCGACCCGCTGGTGCCCGGCGCGGTACTCGCCGGCGAGGGCGACGTGGAACTGAATGCCGGGCGGACCCGCGCGACCGTCACCGTCGTCAACACCGGTGACCGGCCGATCCAGGTCGGCTCGCACTTCCACTTCTTCGAGGTCAACAAGGCGCTCGACTTCGACCGCGCGACCGCCTTCGGCATGCGCCTCGACATCGCCGCCGGCACCGCCGTGCGCTTCGAGCCGGGGGTGGAGAAGACGGTCCCGCTCGTCGCCTTCGGCGGCCGGCGCGAGGTGACCGGCCTCAACGCGCTCGCCGACGGCGCGACGGGTCCGGACGCCCTGCCGGCCGCGCTCGCCCGCGCCCGCGCCGCCGGCTTCAAGGGAGCCTGAGGATGGCCGTCATCCCCCGCCGCGACTATGCCGCCCTCTATGGCCCGACCGTCGGCGACGGCGTCCGCCTCGCCGACACCTCGCTCATCGCCGTCGTCGAGAAGGACCACGCAATCTATGGCGACGAGTGCCTGCACGGCGGCGGCAAGACGCTGCGCGACGGCATCGGGCTGGCTGCCGGGGTCACCAGTGCCGAGGGCGCGCTCGACTTCCTGCTCTGCAACGTGCTGGTCATCGATCCGGTGCTCGGCATCATCAAGGGCGACCTTGGCATCCGCGACGGCCGCATTGTCGGGCTCGGCAAGGCCGGCAACCCGGCCACTATGGACGGCGTCGACCCGCGCCTGATCGTCTCCGCCGCCACCACGGTGCGCGACTGCGAGGGCCTGATCGCAACGCCCGGTGCGATCGACGTGCACGTCCACTTCGATTCCGCCGGGCTCGTCGAGCATGCGATTTCGAGCGGCATCACGACGATGCTCGGCGGCTCGCTCGGGCCGATCACCGTCGGCATCGATTCCGGCGGGCCGTTCAACACCGGCAAGATGCTGCAGGCCGCCGAGCACTGGCCGATGAACTTCGGTTTCCTCGGCCGCGGCAACTCGCACAAACCGGCCTCGCTGGTCGAGCAGCTGAAGACCGGGTGCCTGGGCCTGAAGATCCACGAGGACTGGGGAGCGATGCCGGCGACCATCGACGCCTGCCTAACGGTGGCCGACGAGCTCGACTTCCAGGTGCAGCTCCACACCGACACGCTGAACGAGTCGGGCTTCGTCGAGGACACGCTGGCGGCCATCGGCGGCCGCACCATCCACATGTACCACACGGAAGGGGCGGGCGGCGGCCATGCGCCGGACATCATCCGCGTCGCCGGCGTGGCGCACTGCCTGCCCTCGTCGACCAACCCGACCAACCCCTACACGGTCAACACCTTCGACGAACACCTCGACATGACGATGGTGTGCCACCACCTCAATCCGGCGATCCCGGAGGACGTGGCCTTCGCCGAGAGCCGCATCCGGCCGCAGACGATCGCCGCCGAAGACGTGCTGCACGACATCGGCGCGATCTCCATGCTCGGCTCCGACAGCCAGGGCATGGGCCGCATCCACGAGGTGATCTGCCGCACCTGGCAGCTCGCCTCGAAGATGAAGGACCAGCGCGGGTCCCTGCCGGAGGACCGGCCGGGCTTCGGCGACAACGCCCGCATCCGCCGCTACATCGCCAAGTACACGATCAATGCCGCCCGCACCTTCGGCATCGCCGATCACATCGGCTCTTTGGAGGACGGGAAGCTCGCCGACATCGTCGTCTGGCGGCCGGCCTTCTTCGGCATCAAGCCGGAGCTCGTCATCAAGGGCGGCTTCATCGCCTGGGGGGCGATGGGCGACAGCGCGGCCTCGCTGATGACCTGCGAGCCGGTGATGCTGCGCCCACAGTGGGGCGCCTTCGGCCGCGCCGCGCCGGCGCTGTCGGCCTGCTTCGTCCATCCCTTAGCGATCGAGAACGGCCTCGCCGGAACGCTCGGCCTGTCGAAGCGGCTGCTGCCGGCCTCGGGCACGCGCACCCTTCGCAAGTCCGACATGCTGTTCAACGACGCCTGTCCCGACATCCGCGTCGACCCGCAGACGTTCGATGTGTTTGTGGACGGCGTGCTCGCCACCTGCGAGCCGGCGGCGGTGCTGCCGCTCGCCCAGCGCTACATGCTGCGATGACCGCGATGCGGCTCTCGCTCGCCTCCACAGCCGCCCAGGCCGTGCCGTCCGCGGCGCGCGTCGGCATCGGCGGCCCCGTCGGCTCCGGCAAGACGGCACTAATCGAGCGCCTGATCCCGGCGCTCGCCGCCCGCGGTGTCGACCTCGCCGTCGTCACCAACGACCTAGTCACCGCGGAGGACGCCGAGCGGCTGCGCCGCTCTGGCCTGATCGATCCGGCGCGGGTGTCGGCGGTGGAAGCGGGCGCCTGCCCGCACACCGTCATCCGCGAGGACCCGACGCTCAACATCGTCGCCGGCGACGAGCTCGAGGCCCGCTTCCCGGGGCTCGAACTGATCCTGTTCGAATCCGGCGGCGACAACCTCGCCTCGACCTTCTCGCTCGACCTCGTCGACTGGTGGATCTTCGTCATCGACGTCGCCGGCGGCGACGACATCCCGCGCAAGAAGGGGCCTGGCGTGGTGCGCTGCGACCTGCTGGTGGTCAACAAGACCGACCTCGCCCCGCACGTCGGCGTCGACCTCGACCGCATGCTCGCCGAGGCCCGCGCCGTGCGGCAGGGCAAGCCGGTGATCGCCACCGATCTGCGGGCCGGCGCCGGCGTCGAGGCCGTGGCGGACGCCATCGCGTCGGCCGTGCTGTTCCGCGACTGATGCTGGCGCCC
>CALRZT010000165.1:0-10340 GCA_943372725.1 Pseudoxanthobacter soli DSM 19599 | reverse complement strand
TTCGTGCCGGATGTCGTGCTGACCGACGGTGCGGTGGTCGAAGGGGAGGGCTTCACGCTCACCGCCGTCGCGACCCCCGGCCACACCGGCAATCACCTCGCCTTCGCCCTCGATGGCGGCGAATGGCTGTTCTCCGGCGATCACGTGATGGCCTGGTCGACGTCCATCGTCGCCCCGCCAGACGGCGCCATGGCCGACTACATGGCCTCGCTCGCCCGCCTCGCGGCGCGGCCGGAGGGGGCCTACCTGCCCGGCCACGGCGGCCCGGTCCGCGACGCCCCCGCCTATGTCGCCGCACTCGCCGCCCATCGCCGCGGCCGCGAGCAGGCGATTCGCGCCCGCCTCGCCGCCGGCGACGAGACGATCCCCGCGATCGTGCGGGCGGTCTACGTCGGTCTCGATCCGGCGCTTGAGCCCGCGGCGGGACTGTCGGTCCTCGCCCATCTGGAGGATCTCGTCGGCCGCGGCCTCGTCGCCGCCGACCCGCTGCCAGCGCTGACCGCACAGTTTCGGCCGCTGTCCCGCTCGATTGCGCCCGTTTATGAATAGTCGCGCGTCTGTGCCGCCGGTCACACCTCACTAAAAGTTATCATTTCGTAAAGAAGCGTGAACGGCGCCCCAGTGACGAAATTGTGTCTTTCCTGTTCTTGCCGCAATTGACAGTCAAGCGTTATCTCGTCGTGTCGAACCCTGCAGAAAAAGATGTCGCGGCGCATCCGACGATGCGCCGGTGAGCGGACCTTGGGGTCGATGTGTTCGAACCGTGAGTGCGGGCTCCAGCCGCCGAATGGTCGGACGAGCCGAGAGAGTGGGACATGTACAGTCAGCAGCGGGGCACGCGGGCGCCCCAGATGAGCCAGAGCCCGAGCAGCGACGAGCCGGAGCCGCGCGAGCGCCGGCCGAACCTCCAGCAGCACTACAAGCCGGTCGGCATCGGTGCGATCACGGCGGCGGCGCTGTGCAAGTCGCCGCGCCCGGCCGGAAAGCACGACGCAGACGCCCACCAGCAGCGCCGCTGACGCCCGTGGCGGACGTCGGGGAGGGAGCGGCGTCGTCGTTTCGCTCCCCACGCGTCATCGTCCGCGAGCAGTCATCGTCCCCCGGGCGACATCGTGCCCCGGGCGTCATCGTCCCGACATCGCCCACAGGGCAACCGGAGGCCCGCCGAGCCGGCGCCTTTTGCTGCCGGCCGGCTTGACCCGGCGCGCCCGCGGATGCCTTCGTTGGTGGCGGGCGGCTCGGGCCGAGGCTGACTGGAGGGGCGATGATCACCTACTACGTGCCGGTCGACGGCCGTCTCGAGCGACGTGAGCCGTCGGCGGCGCTCGGCCCCATTCCGCGCGACGCCGTCTGGATCGACCTCGTCGCGCCGACGGGGGAGGAGGCGGCCCGCGTCGAGGCCCTCGTCGGCGTCGAGATGCCGGCGCGGGAGGAGATGCAGGAGATCGAGCCGTCGAGCCGCCTCTATTCGGAGAACGGCGCGGTCTATCTCACCGCCACGCTGTTGTGCGGCATCACCGAGGGGCGCCCGGGCACCACGCCGGTGACGTTCATCCTCGCCGGCACCCGCGTCGTCACCGTCCGCTTCGACGAACCGAAGTCGTTTCCGATCGCCGTGTCGCGGATGCAGCGCGCCGGCAGCCACTGCGTCAGCGGCCAGCACGTCTTCCTCGCCCTGTTCGATTCGGTCATTGATCGCACCGCCGACATCCTCGAGCACATCGCCGCCGACATCGACACGATCTCGCGCACCGTGTTCGACGAGCACATGTCCGACCGCAGCGGCGCGACCGACTTCCACGAAGTCATCCGCCGCATCGGCCGCCAGGGCATGCTCACAAACCGGACGATGGAGAGCCTGACCTCGCAGTCGCGGCTGCTACTCTTCCTATCGCAGCACATCGAGACGGCCGGCTTCACGCCGCCCGACAACGAAACGTTCAAGATGATGACCCGCGACGTCAAGGCGCTCGCCGATCACGGCTCGTCGCTCGACCAGAAGATCAACTTCCTGCTCGACGCCGTTCTCGGCCTCGTCAATCTCGACCAGAGCGCCATCGTCAAGATCTTCTCGGTGCTGGCGGTCGTCTTCATGCCGCCGACGCTGATCGCGTCGATCTACGGCATGAACTTCGAAATCATGCCGGAGCTGCAGTGGGTGTTCGGCTATCCGTTCGCGCTCTTCCTGATGGCCGGCTCGGCCGCCCTGAGCTACGGGCTGTTCCGCTGGAAGCACTGGCTGTGACCGGCGCCGCCGCCTCCTGCGGCGCGCGCCTCACGGATAGAGGCGCGCCTTCGACCACGGCGCGTCCGGCCCGGGGCGCGTGAACTGCACGCGATCGTGCAGGCGGAACGGCCGGTCGTGCCAGAACTCGATCGACACCGGCGTCAGGCGGAAGCCCGACCAGTGCGCCGGCCGCGGGATCTCGCCGATGCCGTAGCGGGCGGTGGTGCGCGCCACCTCCGCCTCCAGTGCGAAGCGGCCCTCGAGCGGCCGCGACTGCTTCGAGGCCCAGGCGCCGATGCGGCTGCCGCGCGGCCGCGAGGCGTAGTAGGCATCCGCCTCGGCGTCGTCGACCACTGCCACCGGCCCGCGCACCCGCACCTGCCGGCGCAGGCTCTTCCAGTGGAAGCACAGCGCCGCCTTGTGGGAGGCGAGGATCTCGCGGCCCTTGGCGCTCTCGAAGTTCGTGTAGAACACGAAGCCCGTGTCGAGGCCCTTCAGCAGCACCATGCGCACGTTCGGCAGGCCGTCATCGTCGACGGTGGCGAGCGCCATGGCGTTCGGATCGTTCGGTTCGCTCGCCGCGGCGTCGGACAGCCAGCCGTCGAACAGCCGCAATGGGTCGTCGGCGTCGGTGAAGTCACCAGTCGTTAACACCTGCGTGGAAGGGTCTTGTTCAGGAGCCATGGTGCGTCCGGGAAGCCGATCGTGCGGGAAGCCAGTTATAGCGTGGTGAGGAAGGCCCGCCAGTCGGCGGTGGCGGGGCTCGTCGTCGCTGCGGCGCTGTCGCTGTCGGCTTGCGGGGGCATCACCCTTCCGCCGCAGACGGTGGATGCGACCGCCGCGACCGCAACGGCGTCGGTGGCCGGCCTCGGCGGCCTGTCGAGCGACGACCTCGTCGCCATCGGCAGTGCGCTCTCGACGCCCCATCCGCGCTCCGGCGATCTCGTCTGGGCGAACGCCGAATCGGGCAGCCAGGGCCGCATCTCCTCGGTGCGGCCGGTGGCGGGCCCGGGCGGCGACGACTGCCGAGCCTTCGCCACCGTCGTCAACGCCGTCGACGGCGTGCGGGCGCTGTCCGGCATCGCCTGCCGCGACGCCGCCGGCGGATTCGCCGTGGAGGGCCTCGCGCCCGCCGTCGCCGGCGGCTGAGCGAGCGTTCTTGCGACGGCTCACGCGATCGGGGCTTCCCGTCGGCCCCCGACTTCCCATATGCATCGCGCTGGATCTGCCGTGCCCCGCGGGGGCTGCGGGCGGGGAGTGTGGATGCGCGACCCTTACGACATTCTCGGTGTGAAGCGCTCGGCGACCGAGGCGGAGATCAAGTCCGCCTTCCGCAAGCTCGCCAAGAATCACCATCCCGACCGCAACCAGGACGATCCGAAGGCGAAGGAGCGCTTCGCCGAGGCGAGCGCCGCCTACGAGATCCTCGGCGACCGGACCCGCCGCGAACAGTTCGACCGCGGCGCCATCGACGCGGACGGCAAGCCGCGCAACTACGGCTTCGGCCGCAGCGACGCCGGCTTCGGCGCCGCCGACGGCGGCTTCAACTTCAAGGGCGGCCGCGGCGACATCGACGACATCCTGTCGGAGATCCTCGGCGCCCGCGGGCGGGCCGGCCGGCGGCCGCCCGAGCGCGGCGCCGACGTCGTCGCCACCGTCACCGTGACGCTCGAGGAGATCGCCGCCGGCGCCAGGCCGCGCGTCTCGCTGCCCGGTGGCCGCACCCTCGAGGTGACGCTGCCGCGCGGCGTCGAGCCGGGCGAGCGCGTCCGCCTGCGCGGCCAGGGCGATCCCGGCCTGCACGGCGGTGCGGCGGGGGACGCCATCATCACCGTCGAGTTCGCCCCCCATCGCCGCTTCACCGTCGAAGGTCAGGACGTCCGCCTCGACCTGCCGGTGACGCTCGACGAGGCCGTGCTCGGCGCCCGCGTGCGGGTGCCGACGCTCGAGGGCGCGGTCGAACTGCGCATTCCGCCCAACACCTCCGGCGGCCGCACCTTCCGGCTGCGCGAGAAGGGGCTTCCGACCCGCGAGGGCGGGCGCGGCGACCTCCTCGCCGGCGTCCGCATCGTGCTGCCGCCCGAAGGCGATCCGCGTCTCGACGCGGTAATGGAGGCCTGGCGCGCCGCCGGCCGCTACAGCGCCCGCGACCGCGACTTCGGCTGACGCCGCACCGGCCGCTGCGGCCGGGTCTGGACCACCAGCGCCGCGATCACCGCCTCCACCGCCGCCGTGAGGTCGGCGAGCCGTCGCCCGCGCTGCGGCGCCGGCGGCGGCACGTGCACGAACACCGCGAGATGCGGCCGCGCCGCCCGCCGCGCGGCGGCGAGCGAGCGCCCGTAGAGGGCGTTGCAGAGATAGCGCCCGGCATCCCCCGAGGCCGCGGCGGGAACCCCGCAACGCCGCGCCGCCGCCACCAGCGGGGCCGCCACCGCGCGGCTGCGGTGCACCGCGCCAGACTGCGTCGCCGCCCCGTCCGGCAGCCGCCCGGCCGCATCCGCGGCGAGATCGCGCGCGTCGACGGCGGTGGTCTCGATGCGCAGGCGGTGCGACCGCGGCGCCACCCCGACGTGGACCGCGACGCGGACGCCGGCGAGGAGACCGTCCAGCGCCGGCAGGCCCGCCCAGGTGGTGGCGAGCGCCCGGCGCGTCAGCCGTGTCGAGGCGGCCGCGCCGAGCCGGGCGACGATCGCCTCCGACGGGTTGACCGGCACGCCGGGGAAGGGCCCGAAGCCGGTGACGAGCACCGCCGTCCGCCCGGCCGCCCCGTCGCGCCGGCGGCGGTCCGCCCGCGCCGTGTGGTTCCGCGGCACCATCATGCGGCGGTCCGCGGCGCGGGGAGGGCGCGCAGCAGCCGGCTGACGCCGGGGGCGGCGGCGACCTTGCCGCTGCGGGCATAGGCCTCGTGGTTGGCCTCGATCTCGCTGCGCTCGTAGAGGTAGTTCACCATCAGCCCGTGCGACTGCTCGAGACCCTTCGGCGACGGGTCGGCCAGCCAGTCGAGGCGCTCGAGCCGGGCGCCGTTGCCGAGATGGAAGCGGGCGACGGGGTCGAGCGGCCGGCCGCTGCGGCCGCGCTCGCGCAGGAAGTAGTGGGCGGCGAGCGGCAGCACCGCCTTGCCGAGGGCCACCGCGCCCGGCGCGAGATGCCAGTCCGGCTCGGAAAGCGCCGCCAACGCCCGCGCCGCCGGCTCGGCCAGGGGATGGTCGGCGTCCGCCGCCACCGCGGCGAGCCAGCCGGCGAATCCCGGCACCGGCGACAGCGTCACGAAGCTCCTGAGGCCCGGCAGGTCGCGCGCCAGGTCCTCCACCACCTGCTTCAGCAGGAAGCTGCCGAAGCTGACGCCGCGCAGCCCGGTCTGGCAGTTGGAGATCGAGTAGAACACCGCCGTCGTCGCCTCGCCCGGCGGCACGATCTCGCGCTCGGCCGCCAGGATCGGCCCGATCGCCTCCGGGATCGAGCGCGTCAGCGCCACCTCGACGAAGATCAGCGGCTCGTCGACGAGCGCCGGGTGGAAGAACGCGTAGCAGCGCCGGTCGGGCGGGTCGATGCGCCGCCGGAGGTCGTCCCAGTCGTGGATCTCGTGGACGGCCTCGTAGGCGATGATCTGGCTCAGCACCGAGGCCGGGCTCGACCAGTCGATCCGTCGCAGCACCAGGAAGCCGCGGTTGAACCAGACGTCGAACAGGCGCTCGAAGTCGCGGTCGACGCCGGCGAGGCTGCGGTCGTCGGCGAGGTCGGCGAGGAGGTCGGCGCGCATCTCGACGAGGGCGCGCGTGCCGCCGGGGGCGAGGTTGAGACGGCGCAGCAGCTCGAGCCGGCGCGGCGTCGCCGCGTCGTAGAGGTCCTCGGCGGCGGTGTCGGAGGGCGTGTCGAGGAATGCCTGGGCTGCCGCCCGCAACGCCTCGCCGTCGGCGCCGAGGTCGTCGCGCATCAGCCGGAAGGCCGCCGCCCGTCCGGCGGCGTCGAGGCTGCGGTAGGTGGCGAGGATGTCCGCGGCGATCGCCGCTCCCGAGGCCTCGCCGCGCTCGGACAGGAGCGCGGCGACGAGGGCCGGCACCGTCCGCACCGTCGACCGGCGGTCGCGGCGCGGCTCGATGAGCGCGCGCCCCCGGTCCGCCACGGCCGTCAGCAGTTCGTTCAGGAAGGAGGTGTTCACTGGGCTCCTCCGCGAAAATGCGCTATGCCGGGGCCGGCGGCGCGGGCTCGGCGCACGCACAGACGGGTGAATATGGTCAACATCGACACGATGACGGGAAGGCCGGCTCCGGTCGCCGCGCATCCTCGTCGCATCGATCTCGGTCCGGAGACCCAGCGGCCGAACTTCACCATCAAGGGTGTGACGCTGCGGATCAAGGAGCGCGGCCGGACCGTCAAGATCTTCGACGACATGTCGGCGACCTTCCCGCGCGGCCGCAACACCGTCGTGCTGGGCAACCGCGACGCCGGCATCAAGCCGCTGATTCGCCTGCTCACCGGCATGGAGAACCCCCGCGTCGGCCAGATCGCCCGCAATGTCCGGATGTCGTGGCCGATGAACTTCTCCGGTCACATCTCCACCGACTTCAGCATGCGCGAGAACGCCTTGTTCATCGCCCGCCTCTACGGCGAGAGCACGCGCAGCGTCTCCGAATTCGTCCGCGACATGCTCGCGATCAGCAAGGAATACGACCAGCCGCTGAGCAACCTCAATCCGGATGTGAAGAAGTACTTCCCGATTGCGCTCGTCCTGGCGATTGAATTCGACTGCTACATCCTTGACAAATCAGTGGTCATTTCGAACAAGGAATTCAGGGCCCGCTGGGAGGCGGCGCTGGCCGAGCGCCTGCGCACCGCCGATCTCATCCAGGTCACCAACAAGGTGAAATTCGTCCATCCCTGCCATGAGATGGGCGCGATTCTGGAGGATGGGAAGCTGCGGATGATGAGCGTCGCCGCGGCCATCGCAGCATTCAACGAGAAGCCGTCCGAACCCGACATGGACGATCTCGAGGACGAAACCGAGGACGAGGGCGACGATGAGCGAAACGCGCTCTTCTAGGGCGAACGGCCGCAAGGGTCGGCGGTCGCGCTCGCTCGTCGCGTATGACGGCGACGACGATCGCGTCGTCGCCCTCGATCCCGACCTGCGCGCCGATCGGTCGCGAGGCGAACTTGCACCGCACAGCGATCGTGGCCGTGAACTCGAGCTTCCCCTCGATCGCGACCCGAACGATCGAACGCTGGACGCGGACGAGCCGGTTCGCCGGCCACTGAGCGCCGCCCTGCCGCGCTTCGCGGACAGTGCCTTCGGCATCACCTCGTTCGTGGTCGCGGTGATCGTGCCGACGGTGCTCACGGCGCTGTTCTACATGTTCCTGGCGACGAGCCAGTACTCAACGGTCACCCAGTTCGCCGTGCGCGGCCCCGCCGGCGCGGCCGGTCCGGCCGACATGCTCGGCCTGTTCGC
Source organism: Pseudoxanthobacter soli DSM 19599 (assembly GCA_943372725.1). Classification (GTDB taxonomy): domain Bacteria; phylum Pseudomonadota; class Alphaproteobacteria; order Rhizobiales; family Segnochrobactraceae; genus CAMDHY01. The sequence continues at coordinate 2,664 of CALRZT010000165.1, read as the reverse complement.
CACGACCGCCTCGAGCGAGACCGCCGACACCTACATCATCATCAGCTACATCCACTCTCGCGACATGATCGAGGAGCTGGACAAGCGCATCAACCTCCGCGAGATCTACGACCGGCCCGAGGCGGACTTCTACTACCGCTTCGACCCGACCAAGCCGATCGAGGATTTCGTCAACTACATGAAGACGATGGTGTCGACCGAGTTCGACACGTTCAGCGGCGTGGTGACGGTGACCGTCCGGGCCTTCCGGCCCGAGGACGCGCAGCTGGTGGCCGAGAACGTGCTGGCCGCGAGCGAGCGCCTCGTCAACGACATCTCGCGACGGGCGCGCGACGACACCCTGCGCGAGTCGCGGGCGGAAGTGGCGAAGTCCGAACAGCGGCTGCGGCTGGCGCGCGCCATGATGGCGACCTTCCGCGGCAGCGAGGCGGAGATCGACCCGGCAGCGGCGGCCGCCGCCCAGCAGGGCATCATCACCCAGCTCGAGGGCAAGGTCACCGCTCTCCAGGCGCAACTCACCCAGCTCCGACAGACGATGTCGGCGACGGCGCCTTCGGTGATCCAGGCAGAGAGCGAGCTCTCCGCTCTGCGGTCGCAGATCGAGATCGAGCGGCAGAAGGTGGCGTTGGAGCGGGCGGGGACGACCGGCACCGCCCTGACGCAACGCCTCACCCGCTACGAGGAACTCATCACCGAGCGCGAGTTCGCCGAGCGCGCCTACGTCTCCTCGCTCGCCTCCCTCGAGGGCGCGCGGCTGGAGGCCGACCGCAAGCAGCGTTACCTCGCCGTCTTCGTCGCGCCGCGCTCGGCGGAGGAGGCGCTCTATCCGCAGGGGCTGCGGTGGACGGCGGTGATATTCGGCATCTGCCTCATCGTCTGGGGCATCTTCTCGATCGTCATCGCCGGCGTGCGGGACCACTTCGTCTAGCGGCGATCCGCACCAGGCCGGCGACGTCCCGCGGGGGGGGATTCCCGCGGGGGCCCGCCGGTGCGGCGAACCGACGTCTCTCCTCTGCGGCCGCCTCGGCCGCTCCATGCGCCGCCCCATCTTCCTCCTTGGAAAGGCGGCGTTTACCGTGTGTGATACAAACGTCACTCGCGCCGCGTCGGTGGAGGATACTCTCCCCCTGCGGCGGGAACGGCGATGGCGGAAGGAATGGGCTGGTGCTAAGCAACGCTTCCGTTTGGTCGACTCGCGCGGCGGCATGACTGCGTTCCGAATTTCCGTGCTCCTCCTCGCCGCGCTCGTGGCCGGGTGCGCAGAGCTTCCCGGTCGCGGGCCCTCGGCCATTGCGATCGAATCCAAGGCCGTCGCCGAGCCGACGGACGAGAGCTATCTCGTCGTCGACATCGACCCGACGGTCGCCGAGATCGTCGGCAAGGTCCGCTCGCGCGAGTTCCAGGAGCGGTTCTCGATCCCGTCCGCCTCGACGGTGCAGCGCATCGGCATCGGCGACACCGTTGCGGTGAACATCTGGGAAGCCGGGCCGAACGGCCTGTTCTCCAGTTCCGCCGGCAAGAGCAACACCTTGCAGTCCGTGGTCGACGAGACCGGCACGATCTTCGTGCCCTATGTCGGCCGTGTCCGCGCCGCCGGGTCGACGGTCGAGTCGGTCCGCATCGCCATCCAGCAGGCTCTCGCCGACAAGGCGATCCAGCCACAGGTGCAGGTGGTCGTCTCCTCCAACCTGACGAACAGCGTCGTCGTCTTCGGCGACGTCGGCTCGCCCGGCCGCTTCCCGATCACCCCGAACGGCACGCGCGTTCTCGATCTCGTCGCCCAGGCCGGCGGGTCGAAGTTCCCGACCTACGACACCCTGGTGATGCTGAAGCGCGGCGGCCAGACGGGGGCGGTCCTCCTCGACGATCTGTTCGAGATCCCGCAGAACAACGTCTACCTGAAGGCCGACGACACCATCATGGTGGCGAACTTCCCGCGCACCTTCACGGTGTTCGGTGCCGCCCGCGCCACCGAGCTCTTCAAGTTCGATGCCCGCGCCGTCACCCTCGCGGAGGCGCTCGCGCGTGCCGGCGGCCTCGACGACAACACCGCCGACCCCGGCGGCGTCTTCCTGTTCCGCTACGAGACTTCGGCCACCGCCGAGAAGCTGCGCCCCGACAGCAAGCTCATCCGCCCGGGCTTCCGGGTGCCGGTCGTCTACCGCCTCGATCTCAACAATCCGTCGTCCTTCTTCCTGGCACGCTTCATCGAGATCCAGGACAAGGACCTCATCTACATCGCCAACAGCCCGTCGGTGGACCTCCTGAAGTTCCTCAAGATCGTCCAGGGCGTCACCGCCGCGACGAAGAACGTCGCCGACGCCTGGTACCGGCTGGACCGTCTCGGCAACGGCAACTGACGCGCCGCGCCGCCGCCCGTCCCGCCGAGGACGGGTGGCGCCGCGGCCGTCCGAGCCTCGCGGGCCGTTTAGTCCCGGGCCTTCACTTCTCCCGGACCTTCACTCCTCTCGGGCCTTCATTCCGACGCGCGCAGGCGCGCAGCGACGCGGGCGAAGACCGCCGCGAACATCGCTGGCGTCAGGACGCCGGTGTTCGTGTTGTAGCGGCTGCAGTGGTAGCTGTCGTAGAGCCGCAAACCCGGCCCGATGTCGTGCTCCGCCCCGTGGCCGAACGGCACCGCCGCGCGGCGCAGGGCGAGCGCGG
>CALRZT010000164.1:0-10378 GCA_943372725.1 Pseudoxanthobacter soli DSM 19599 | reverse complement strand
TCGCCTCGGCATGGCGGTCGTCGCGGAGGGGGTCGAGACCGAGAAACAGGCGGCGAGGCTGCGGGCCATGCGCTGCTCGAGCGGGCAGGGCTATCTGCTCGCGCGGCCCGCGCCGGCGGACGTGTTGCGAAAGAAGGTGGCGGACGGGGTGTGGAAGACCACCGTGCCGCCACGATCATTTCATCAAGACAATTGATGTGAGATTGGTGACCAATCAGAGTAGCGTTGTCGTCGGGACAGCCACCGCCTCGCCCCGCGTCGCCTCTGAGAAAGGCTCCCGATGCCCACGTCCCCGTCGAAGCCGGCCACCGCCGGCCCGCACGCGACCCCCGTCGCCGTCGCCGCGCAGGCGATCCCCTTCATCATCGGCGCCGGCTGCCTGATCGCCATCCTCTCGTTCGGCCCGCGTTCGGCGCTCGGACTGTTCTTCACACCGATGATCGAGGCGCGCGGCTGGTCGCGCGAGGTGGCGGCGCTCGCCATCGCCATCCAGAACCTCTTGTGGGGCGCCGGCCAGCCGATCGCCGGCATGGTCGCCGACCGCTACGGCACCGGCCGCGTGCTCGTCGCCGGCGCCATCCTCTACGCCATCGGCCTGATCGGCACCGCCTCCGTCACGTCCGGGCTGATGCTGCAGCTCTTCCTCGGCGTCTTCCTCGGCCTCGGCCTCGCCGCCGCGTCGTTCTCGATCGTGCTCGCCGCCTTCGGCCGCGCCGTGACGCCGGAGAAGCGCTCGATCGCCATCGGCATCGGCACCGCCGCCGGTTCGCTCGGCCAGTTCCTGTTCGCCCCGCTCGGCCTCGCCCTCATCAACAACTTCGGCTGGGACACGGCGCTGGTCATCCTCGGCGTCGGCATGCTGGCGATCATCCCGCTCGCCACCGCCCTGCGCGGCCGCGGCGCCGTCCACACCGGGCCGGCGCAGTCGATCCCGCAGGCGATGCGCGAGGCCTTCGGCCACGGCTCCTACGTGCTGCTCGTCATCGGCTTCTTCGTCTGCGGCTTCCACGTTGCCTTCATCACCACCCACCTGCCGCCGTTCATCGCCGACATGGGCCTCGCCCCGGGCTGGGGAGCCTGGGCGATCGCCCTCATCGGCCTCTTCAACATCGTCGGCTCACTCGGGGCGGGCTTCCTCGGCCAGCGGCTGCCGAAGCAGAAGTCGCTCGCCTTCATCTATCTCGCCCGCTCGGTGGTGATCCTGCTGTTCATCCTGGTTCCCGTGTCGCCGGCGAGCGTGCTCGTCTTCGCCGCCGCGATGGGCCTGCTCTGGCTGTCGACGGTGCCGCTCACCTCCGGCCTCGTCGCCGTGATGTTCGGCCCGCGCTACATGGCCACCCTGTTCGGCTTCGTGTTCTTCTCCCACCAGATCGGCGCCTTCCTCGGCGTCTGGCTCGGCGGCCGTCTCTACGATCAGACCGGCTCCTACGACGTGGTCTGGTACATCTCGATCGGCCTCGGCGTCTTCGCTGCCCTCGTCCACTGGCCGATCAGCGAGGCGCCCGTCGCCCGCCTGCGCACCGCCTGACGCCTCGCCTCGCCCGAGAGGCTTGCGCGTGACGCCCCGGCCGCGCCAAATCGGCGGCGAGGGAACAATCGGGAGGGCCAGCCGGTGGAGCGTTTCAAGGCGATCCTCGTCACCCGCGACGAGGCGACGAAGCAGCAGCGGCCGGCGGAGCTCGTCGAACTCGGCCTCGACGACCTGATGGAGGGAGACGTCACCGTCGCCGTCAGCCACTCCACCATCAACTACAAGGACGGTCTCGCCGTCACCGGCAAGGCGCCGGTGGTGCGCCGCTTCCCGATGATCCCCGGCATCGACCTCGCCGGTACCATCGTCACCTCGGCGTGCTCCTCGTTCCAGAAGCGCGACCCGGTCATCCTCAACGGCTGGGGCGTCGGCGAGACGCACATGGGCGGCTATGCCGGCCGCGCCCGCGTCCGCAAGGAATGGCTGCTCGCTGCCCCCGAGGGCCTCACCGCCGCCGAGACGATGGCGATCGGCACCGCCGGCTACACGGCGATGCTCGCCGTGCTGGCGCTCGAGCGCACCGGCCTGACGCCGGCGAGCGGGCCGGTGGTGGTAACGGGGGCGGCCGGCGGCGTCGGCTCGGTGGCGATCGCGCTCCTCGCCGGCCTCGGCTTCACGGTAATCGCCTCGACTGGCCGGACCGAGGAGGCGGATTATCTGAAGGGCCTCGGCGCCACCGAGGTCATCGACCGCGCCGAACTCTCCCAGCCGGCGCGCCCGCTCGGCAAGGAGCGCTGGGCGGGCGGCATCGATTCGGTCGGCAGCCACACGCTGGCAAACGTGCTCGCCTCCACCCGCTACGGCGGCGCGGTGGCCGCCTGCGGCCTCGCCGGCGGCATGGACCTGCCGTCGTCGGTGGCGCCGTTCATCCTGCGCGGCGTGTCGCTCATCGGCATCGATTCCGTCATGGCGCCGGTGACGCGCCGCCGCGAGGCGTGGGACCGCCTCGCCACCGACCTCGACCGCGCAAAGCTCGCCGCCATGACGACGACGCTGCCGCTCGACGCGGTCATCGAGACCGCACCGGACATTCTCGCAGGCAAGGTCCGCGGCAGGATCGTCGTCGAGGTCGGCGGCTGAGGGCTTCGCCCTACTCGATCGTGCCGTCGACGATGCAGCGCAGGGCGAACATCGGAGCGGAGGCGCTGACGACCACTGTCAGCCTCCGGCCGCCCGCCACCACGGCCCGGTGAGGATATTCGTAGACGGAGTACTCATTCGCGCCGTCGGTGGCTTTCGATAGCTGGCCCATGTAGCCCACCACCGACTCGGGATCGCTGAGCCGGGCTTCGCCCAGGACGGCGACACCGTTCGCAACACCCGCCGCGCAGTTCACCAGCGAGAGCGTCCGCGCCTTCTGCTTCTTGCCGAAATCCAGGGCGCACACGCTGGCACCGCCGCAATCGCTGATGAGTTCGGCGCGATAGGGCTTCGGCTCGCCGGCGGCCGCCTTGCCGATCACCTCGGCGGGTGCGGACGACGGGACGAGGACGGGCTCGGCGCCCACGCTGGCGATCCCAGCTGCGAGAGCGGCACTGACGGTTGCGATGCAGAGTCCGCGCATGAGACTTCCTCCTCGGGGTCGGTTCCCTTCAGGGACTGCAGCAACCCCACCGTGTTGGAAGCGGGCAGTCTAGGCGCGATCGCCGGTGCCGCCAATGACGGTGCGGTGAGAGCACGGCGCGAGGCCTCACCCCCGCGCCGGGTGGCCCTCCGTCGCGGCGAAGATCATGCACGTCTCCGTCCCGTGGGCGTAGAGCTTGCCGGCCTCGTCCTTCAGCGTCCCCTCGGCGGTGGCGAGCCGGCTGCCGCGGTGGACGACGCGGCCCTCGCAGACGAGCCGCATCCCCGCGCGAATGGCGCGGGTGTAGTTCAGCTTCATCTCCACCGTCGTGTAGGTCTGGCCCGGCGCCAGCGTCGAGTGGACGGCGCAGGCGAGCGCGGAATCGAGCAGCGTCGCCGCCCAGCCGCCGTGAACCGCCCCCATCGGGTTCAGCACCGCCTCGCTCGGCGTGCCGGTGAACACGGCGCGCCCATGCTCCACCTCGGTCAGGCGGTAGCCGAGCGTCACCGCCATCGCCGGCGAGGCGATCCGCCCGTCGGCGATCGCCCGAAGCTGCTCGAGGCCCGTGGTGGTGGCGACCGTCTCGGGGTCGAGCATCGGCGGCGGCGCCTGCTGCGGTGTCGTCACGAAGGTCCTGCTCCTCAAAGCGTCTCGCCTGTGTCGCCCGTCACAGCCGGCCGGGCCGTCGCCGCCTAGGGTGACCTCGTTCGCTCCCAAGGCCCAGTGACTTTCGACGCCCCCGCAGCTTTCACGCCTCTCGACTTTCGACGCTTCGGTGACTTTCGAGACCCCCGTCCGTTCCGATCCGCCGTTTTTCTGTTCGCCGACGATTGCGCACCATCCGATTGCCTGAAGGCCCGTCCCGGATTGCCGGGGCGGGCCTTTCCGTTGGTGGGCGGGACACCCGCGGCTCAGTGGGTGTGGCGGTGGTGCAGGTCGGGATAGTGGGCGTGGCGATGGCGCAGCGCCCGGTGCCGGTGCGGATGGCTGTGCGCCTCGCCCGGGGGATCGTCGGGACCGTGGTCGTGGCGATGGTGCTCGTCGTGGACGTGGCGATGCTCGTGCGCCATCTCCTCGTGGCTGTGCTCGTGCTCGTGTCGCTCCGTCAGGTGGAGGTAGACGCCGATGGCCATCAGCACGGCGGCGGCGACGAGCAGCGGCGTCACCGCGTCGCCGAGCAGTGGCACCGCAAGCGCTGCGCCGATGAACGGCGCCGTCGAGAAATAGGCACCGCTGCGGGCCGTGCCGACGTGGCGCAGCGCCAGCACGAACAGCACCAGGCTCACCCCGTAGCCGAGGAAGCCGACCGCCGCCGCACCGGCGATCGTCTCCACCGGCGGCAGCGAGGCGCCGAGCGCGAAGGCGAGCGCCGTGTTGGTGGTCCCCGCCGCCAGCCCCTTGACCATGGTGATCGCGACCGGATCGGCGCTGCTGAGCTTGCGCGTCAGGTTGTTGTCGATGCCCCAGGCGAGGCACGCGCCGACGATCGCCAGCGCCCCGAGACCGACCCCGCCGTCCGAGCCGCCGCCGCCCCCGCCGGGCCACGACAGCAGCAGGGCGCCGGCGAGGATGGCCGCCGCGCCCACCAGCAGCCGGCGGTCGACGCTCTCGCGGAACACCAGCCAGGCGATCGCCATCGTCGCCAGCCCTTCGAGATTGAGCAGCAGCGCCGCACTCGAGGCGGTGGTGGTGGTGAGGCCGACCATCAGCAGGACGGGACCGATGACGCCGCCGGTCAGCACCACCAGCGCCAGCCACGGCAGGTCGGCGCGCCGGAGCGGCGCCTCGCCGACAGGCCCCGCGCGCAGGCGGCCGGCGAGATGGATCAGGCCCAGTCCGAGCCCGGCGCCGAGGTAGAGCAGCCCCGCCAGCAGCCACGGCCCGAGGCCGCCGTCGAGCAAAAGCTTGGCGAACGGCGTGCTCGCCCCGAACAGGGCCGCGGCGCCGAGCCCCAGAAGCGGGCCGCGAAGGCTGGACGTCGATCCCGACACCGCACTCTCCTTCCGGCGGGTCGGACCCGCGCCGCAGGTCCGGGCCCGATGGCCTCAGTCGAGCGCCAGCACGAACGGCTCGCCCTCGGCGGCGAAGGCGCCGCGGCCGATGCCGTCGATCGCCCGCACCATCCGGCCCTCGCGGCGGAGGTGGTCGTCGGCGAGCCGCACCAGCCGGGCATTCGGCGTCGCCGTCGGCGAGGCCCGCCGGAGCGCCTCGGCGACCGTGCGCTCGTCGCGGTGCGGGGCGAGCGCGCAGGCGGTGACGAAGGCCGCGGCCGTCGAGCGGCTGATGCCGGCATAGCAGTGGATGACCAGCGGCGTCGCCCGGTCCCAGCGCTGCACGAAGCCGAGCAGCGTCTCGACGTGCGGCGAGCCGGCGAGCACCAGCCCGTCGGCCGCCTCGACGATGTCGTTGATGCCGATGCGCAGGTGGTTGTCGAGCGTCACCACCGCCGGGCGTTCCACCGGCGTGCCCTCGTTGATCAGCGTGACGACGTGGCGGGCGCCGGACCGCTCTACCGTCTCGGCGAGGCGGCTCAGCGAACAGACGTAGATCATCGGGGCGCTCCTTGCGACGGACCGTTCTTGGCCGGAGGGGAGCCGACCGCGTCCGGCAACCTCTCCCCGCGCCCGGCAGATAGGGCGCGGAAGCGGGCGAGAAAGCTCTCGGCCGCGCGTTCGGCCGGCCACGGCTCCAGCGTCATGGCGTCGGCCCCGGCCGGCGGCGTGCCGAAAAAGCGGCGGGCCTCGCTCGTGGCGAAGCCGGCGAGCCGCGTCGCCTCCAGGTAGGCCGCCGCCCTGTCGGCCTTCTTCACCGCCGCATGCAGCGCCGGCGGCGTCACCGGCGGCAAGCCGAAGCGGCGGTGGATGGCCGAGAGCAATCGCGCCTCCACGGCCTTGTAGTCGCCGCCGAGCACCGCCTTGAACGGCGAGATCAGGTCGCCGACGACATATTCCGGCGCGTCGTGCAGGAGCACGATCAGCCGCTCGTCGGCGCTCAGGCGCGGCGCCTGCGCGCTCGCGATCTCCTCGACCAACAGCGAGTGCTGCGCCACCGAAAAGGCGTGCGCGCCCGCCGTCTGGCCGTTCCAGCGGGCGACGCGGGCGAGGCCATGGGCGATGTCGGCGATCTCGACATCGAGCGGGGAGGGATCGAGCAGGTCGAGCCGCCGGCCCGACAGCATGCGCTGCCAGGCGCGCGGCGGCGCCCCGGGGCGGTCGGGCATGGCTCAGCCGTCCTCGGCGGCAGCCGTCGCCGGCCAGCCGAAGCTCGCCCAGGGCGGGATGGTGAGCCTGACCGCCGTGCCGTCCGCCACGATCGGCAGGCCGGCATCGATCGCCGCCTTGGCGCGGTCGAGGCGGACGAGCGCCAGCCCGGCGGAGCCCGCCACGGTGCCGAGCGTGCCGACCGGCCGGTCGCCGGCGGTCAGCGCCGTGCCCGCCGATGGCAGCGCGCCGTCGGCGCTCGCCATGACGATGCGGCGCCGCGCCGTGCCGCGATGCTGCATCCGCGACACCACCTCCTGGCCGACATAGCAGCCCTTGGCGAAGTCGATGCCGGCGAGCGCGTCCATGTCGGCGTCGTGCGGGAAGGCGTCGCCGAAGGCGAAGTCGCGCCCGCCCTCGGGCACGCCGAGAGCGACGCGGTGGGCGTGGTAGGCGGTCGCGTCGGTGCGCGTCAGCCCCGGCAGGGCGAGCACGCCGGCGACCGAGCCGCGCGCCACGATCACCCGCTTGCCGAGCGCTGGCAGCCGCGGATCGGTGTAGGCGACGCCTGGCAGCGTCGCCGGCGGCTCGCCGCCCCAGAAGGCGATCACCGCCTCGTCCGTGGAGAGGTCCGCCACCGTCACCTTGGCGCGCAACTTGTAGAACCCGAGCCGCTGGGCGAGGGCGGCGGCGTTCTCGGCGGCGGTGTCGAGGCGGTAGCCGTCCGCCTCGCGCACGGCGAGGAAGTCGAACAGCATCTTGCCCTGCGGCGTGAGAAGGGCCGCATAGGCGGCCTCGCCGTCGGCGAGATGGGCCACCTCGGAGGTGACGAGGTTGTTGAGGAAGTGCGCCGCGTCCGGCCCGGCGACCCGCACCACGCCGCGCCCGGCGAGCTCGGTCGCGAAGGTTCCGGCCATCTCTCGTCCTCCCGTCGGCACCACCCGACATAGGCGAGGCGGGCGGGCGGGGCAAGCGCCGCGACCCGTCTGTCCCCGCCGCTCCTCTGCCGGTGGCGGAGGTCCCGCCGGTGCCGGCGAGGGTTGGCACGCCGCGCGCGAATGGCTACCAGTGGCCGCCGACACAAGCCGCAGCGCCGGAAGGACCGCCATGACCGATCCCGAAACCCCCGACGTTCCCGGGAGCGAGCCCGCCGAAGCCGTGGCCGCCGCGCCGGCGCTGCCGGACCGTCTCTCCACCGACCCGTCGAGCCCCTACTACGACGAGGACCTGCTGACGCGCGGCGTCGGCATCAAGTTCAAGGGCGTCGAGAAGACCAACGTCGAGGAATACTGCGTCAGCGAGGGCTGGATCCGCGTCTCCGCCGGCACCGCCCGCGACCGCAAGGGCCGCCCGCTGACGATCAAGCTGCAGGGCCCGGTCGAGCCCTATCTGCGCGGCGCGGAATAGGTCCCGAGGGCGCACCGCCGGGGTTCTGAAAAGCCGAAGGCCGCGGCGTCCCGGGACGCCGCGGCCTTCTGTGTCTTCAAGCCGGCGAAGAGACCGGCCGCAGTCTCAGGCCTGCGGCTGCGGCTCCAGGCCGACGTCGCCCTCGCCCTTGCCGCGCGCCTTGCCGGTGCCGGTGGTCGGCACCACCGAGTGGCGCGGCGGACCGGAATCGTCGCCCGTGTCGCGGATCGGCGGCTTGCCGGCGAGCAGGTTCTTGATCTCGTCGCCCGACAGCGTCTCGTACTCGAGCAGGCCCTTCGCCAGGATCTCGAGCTCGTCGCGGTGATCCGTGAGGATGCGCGTCGCCTCGGCGTAGCCCTCCTCGACGAGGCGCTTCACCTCCGCGTCGATCTTCTGGGCCGTCGCCTCCGAGATGTTCTGCTGGCGCGACACCGACATGCCGAGGAACACCTCGTCCTGGTTCTCGCCATAGGCGACCGTGCCGAGCTGGTCGGAGAAGCCCCAGCGCGTCACCATCGCGCGGGCGAGCTTGGTCGCCTGCTCGATGTCGGAGGAGGCGCCAGACGTCACCTTCTGCTTGCCGAACACCTGTTCCTCGGCGACGCGGCCGCCCATCAGGATGGTGAGCCGCGAGATCATCTGCTCGTAGCTCATCGACAGCTTGTCGCGCTCCGGCAGCTGCATGACCATGCCGAGGGCACGGCCGCGCGGGATGATCGTCGCCTTGTGCACCGGGTCGGTGGCGGTGACGTGCAGGGCCGTCACGGCGTGGCCGCCCTCGTGGTAGGCGGTCAGCCGCTTCTCGTCCTCGGTCATGACGAGGGTGCGCCGCTCGGCGCCCATCATCACCTTGTCCTTGGCGTCCTCGAAGTCGGCCATGGTGACGAGGCGCTTGCCGCGCCGGGCCGCCATCAGGGCCGCCTCGTTGACGAGGTTCATCAGGTCGGCGCCCGAGAAGCCCGGCGTGCCGCGGGCGAGGATCTTGAGGTTGACGTCCGGCGCCAGCGGCACCTTGCGGACGTGCACCTTGAGGATCTTCTCGCGCCCGACGACGTCGGGGTTCGGCACGACGATCTGGCGGTCGAAGCGGCCCGGACGCAGCAGCGCCGGGTCGAGCACGTCCGGACGGTTGGTGGCGGCAATGAGGATGATGCCCTCGTTCGCCTCGAAGCCGTCCATCTCGACGAGCAGCTGGTTCAGCGTCTGCTCGCGCTCGTCGTTGCCGCCGCCGAGGCCGGCGCCGCGATGGCGGCCGACCGCGTCGATCTCGTCGATGAAGATGATGCAGGGGGCGTTCTTCTTCGCCTGCTCGAACATGTCGCGGACGCGGCTCGCGCCGACGCCGACGAACATCTCGACGAAGTCCGATCCCGAGATCGTGAAGAACGGCACGTTCGCTTCACCGGCGATGGCACGCGCGAGCAGCGTCTTGCCGGTGCCGGGAGGGCCGACCAGCAGCACGCCGCGCGGGATGCGGCCGCCGAGGCGCTGGAACTTCTGCGGGTCGCGCAGGAAGTCGACGATCTCCTGGAGATCCTCCTTCGCCTCGTCGACGCCGGCGACGTCCTCGAACGTCACCCGGCCGTGCGCCTCGGTGAGGAGCTTCGCCTTCGACTTGCCGAAGCCCATGGCCTTGCCGCCGGAGCCCTGCATCTGGCGCATCACGAACAGCCAGATGCCGAGGATCAGCAGCATCGGGAACCACGAGATCAGCATGTTGAACAGCGAGAAGTTCTCGCCGGCCGGCTTCGCGGTGATCTGCACGCCCTTGGCTTCGAGCTTGTCGATATAGCCGGCATCGCGCGGCGCGAACGTCTGGAACGTGCCGCCGCCACTGCGGGCGTACTGGCCCGTAATGTTCTGGTCGGTGATCACCACCGAGCGGACGTTGTCGCTCTCGACGTCGCTCAGGAACTGCGAGAACGGGATTTCCTGCGCGGCGGTGCGGCTCGTCGGGCTCTGGAAGAGCTGGAACAGCGCAATCAGCAGGAGCCCGATGATGACCCACAGGGCGAGGTTGCGGAACATGTTGTTCATAAGGGACCCTTCACCCCGGGTCGGACGGGCCCTCGGCCCCCGCGCCCCGACGCTTGTCGCTCTGCAAGATAGGTCTCGCGAAGGCCTCTGCCAAGTTGAGGGCTTGTGCGGAGCCTGCGGAAAGGGTGACGCATGCCTAACGCCCGGCCGGATCGATGCGCACGGCCGCCCGCCAGGCCTCGTCGGCGAACACCCCGAAGGCCGGCACGGCGACCACCGCGCCGTCGGCGAAGGCGGCCGGAACCGTCGCCAGCGCAGCTGCTGGCCACCGCGCCGCCGCCCGTCCGACGGCGCCCTTCGCCCCCGGTCCCAGCGCCGCGATGGTGACGGCCGAGGGTGCCGACGCCGACAGCGTGGCGTGGAAGCGGCCGTCCCAGGCGAGCGTGCCGCCCGGTGTCAGCCGCAGCGACGGGAGGCCGCGCCGGCCGGCCTCGCGGTGCACCCACAGCCGCTCGCCGCGCCGCTCCACCACGGCACCGCCGAGCGTCCGGCGGAAGCGCCCACCATCCCCCGCCGAGGATGCCAGAAGCTCGGCGTGCAGGCGCTCGAGCCGCTCGAGGCGCGGCCCGTAGGGCTCGCCGCCGATCTCGGCCATGGCGCGGGCGAGGAGACGCAGCACCACCTCTTCCGGCGCCGTCG
>CALRZT010000163.1:0-10451 GCA_943372725.1 Pseudoxanthobacter soli DSM 19599 | reverse complement strand
GTTCGCGACCGGCGCGGTCGGCCACGCGCTCACCTACGGCGTCGACGGCTTCTTCGACCAGGTCGACAACACCGACGACGAGAACTCGTCGAACAAGTACACGCCGAATGGCCGGCGCTCGGTCTATGGCGGTTTCGTCCAGGACCAGGCGACCTGGGAATGGCTCGAGGTGATCAGCGCCGTCCGCCTCGACGGCTACGAACTCACCGGCGGCAAGGTCGACAACTCCGGCGGCCGTGCCTCGCCGAAACTGACGATCGGCGTGACGCCGGTGCCGTGGATCACCGTGTTCGGCACCTATGCCGAGGCCTACCGCGCGCCGGCGATCACCGAGACGCTGATCAACGGCATTCATCCGGGCGTCGAGTTCGAGTTCCGGCCGAACCCGAACCTGAAGCCCGAGGTGGCGCACGAATTCGAGGGCGGCGTCAACCTGCGCTTCGATGACGTGATGCGCGACGGCGACCGCGTGCGGGTGAAGGCGGTCGCCTACTACAATCAGGTCGACGACTACATCGACCTGAAGTCGGTGCAGATCGACCCGCCGCCGCCGCCGCCAACGCCGGGCTACTACTACCAGTACCAGAACGTCGCCAAGGCGGTGCTGTGGGGCGGCGAGCTGGAGGCAGTCTACGACGTCGGCTTCGCCTTCGCCGGGCTCTCGGGCCAGATCGTCCGCGGCGTCGACCAGAACACCGGCGAGGCGCTCGCCTCGGTGCCGCCCGACCGGCTGATCGCGACGCTGGGCGGCCGCGCCTTCGACGCCCGCCTCGTCGCCGGCACGCGCGTCTCGATGGTGGCGGGCAAGAACGGCTCGCCGTCGGGCTGGCCTGAATCGCCCGGCTACACCACCGTCGACCTGTTCGCGAGCTACCAGGTGACCGAGCGCATCTCGGCCAACCTGAACTTGGACAACATCTTCAACCGCCAGTACACGCAGTACCTCGACCTCAGTGCGAGCCCGGGGTTCAACGCGCGTCTGGCCGTCGGAATCAAGCTCTGACGACGGTCGTCGGGCGTGCGTGAGGAGAAGAGCAAGTGTTCATCGCCATGAACCGCTTCAAGGTGACCAAGGGCGCCGAGGCGGAGTTCGAGACCGTCTGGCTGTCGCGCGACATCCACATCAACCGCGAGCCCGGCTTCCTCGGCTTCCACATGCTGCGTGGACCGAGCAAGGACGACCACACACTTTACTCCTCGCATACGCTATGGTCGTCGCGGCAGGCCTTCGAGGACTGGACACGCTCGGAGGCCTTCGCCAAAGCTCACCGCAACATCGGAGCGAGCGGCGGGCTCTATCTCGGGCATCCCGAGTTCGAGGGCTTCGAGACCATTCAGGAAGTGCTGCCGGCGGGCGAGACTGTCCCCGCCTGATCGGCGTTCGGGACAGTGGGCCGGTGAGGACGATGCGGGTCAGGTCGGATGAGGACGACATGCGGACGCCGATCCGCAGGGTGATCGCGAGCTGTCGCGGCGCCCTGTGGGCGGTCGGGCTGTTCAGCCTCGTCGTCAACCTGCTGATGCTGACCGGCCCGATGTTCATGCTGCAGGTCTACGACCGGGTGATGTCCAGCCGGTCGACGCCGACGCTGATCGCGCTGTTCGTGCTCGTCGTCGTGCTGTTCGCCTTCATGGGCGTGCTGGAGGCGGTCCGGCACCGCGTGCTGGTGCGCGTCGGCCACCGCTTCGACGAGGAGATCGGCCGCGCCGCCTTCGACGCCCAGGTCGGCGCGGCCCTCAAGCTCGGGCCGACCGGCGAGGCGATCCGGCCGCTGCGCGACCTCGACCAGCTGCGCCAGGCGAGCGCCGGCACCGGCATCATCGCCTTCTTCGACCTGCCGTGGCTGCCCGTCTACATGGGCGTGCTGTTCCTCTTCCACTGGATGCTGGGCGTGCTCGGCATCGCCGGCGCCCTGGTGCTGATCGGCCTCACCGCCGCCACCGAGGCGGCCTCGCGCAGCGGCTCGAAGACGGTCTCGGAACTCGGCCAGAAACGGGCGGCGCTGGCGGAAGCCGGGCGGCGCAACGTCGAGGTGCTCACCGGCATGGGCATGCTCGGCCGCTTCGCCGGCCTGTGGGGGCGCACCAACGATGCCTACCTCGCCGCCTCGGGCGCGCTCACCGACACCGTCAACCGCTATTCGGTGATCTCGCGGGTGTTCCGGCTGACCCTGCAGTCCGGCGCGCTCGCCGTCGGCGGCTGGCTCGCCATCCACGAGCAGATCTCCGCCGGCGCCATCGTCGCCGGCTCGATCATCATGTCGCGCGGGCTGCAGCCGATCGAGCAGATCGTCGGCAACTGGCGCAACCTCGTGCAGGCGAAGGAGGCGTACCAGCGCCTCAACGGCGCCCTGAAGGCGATCACGACGCCGGAGCGGATGTCGCTGCCGGCGCCGGTTTCGGCGCTGACCGCCGAGGGCGTCGCGGTGGTGCCGCCGGGGGCGACGCGGCCGGTGCTGAAGGGCATTGGCCTGAAGCTCGATGCCGGCAAGGCGCTTGGCGTCATCGGCCCGATGGGCTGCGGCAAGACCTCGCTCGCGCGGGCGCTGGTCGGCGTCTGGCCCGTCGCGGCCGGCAAGGTCGCCCTCGACGGGGCGCCGATCGACCAGTGGGCGCCGGACGAACTCGGCCGCCACATCGGCTACCTGCCCCAGGACGTCGAGCTCTTCGACGGCACGGTGGAGGAGAACATCGGCCGCTTCGATCCCGACCGCACGCCGGAGCGCGTCGTCGCGGCGGCGCAGGCGGCGGGCGTGCACGAGCTCATCCTGACGCTGCCCGACGGCTACAACACGCGCCTCGGCGAATCCGGCCAGGTGCTCTCCGGCGGTCAGCGCCAGCAGGTCGGCCTCGCCCGCGCCCTCTATGGCGAGCCGTTCCTGGTGGTGCTGGACGAGCCGAACTCCAATCTCGACGGCGCCGGCGACAGCGCCCTCGGGCGGGCGGTGGAGGTCGTCAAGGCGCGCGGTGGCGTCGCGGTCATCATCACCCACCGCATGAGTACCATCCAGTCGGTCGACGACCTGCTCGTGCTGTCGAAGGGCGGCGTCGTCGCCTACGGTCCGAAGGCGACGGTTCTGGCCGAACTCCGCCGCCGCCCGGTGGACGCCGCCTCCGAGCCGGTGGCGGCAGGCGAGGAGCGCAAGCAGATCGGAGGCGCCCATGGCTGAGGTTCCAGCGACCACCGCCCCGACGCCGCCGGTGCCCGCGCGCACGGCGCTGCCGGCGACCGCCGTCGTGCCGCCCCGCAAGCCGGCGAAGTCGGAGATCCGCCGCGCCGTCACCGTCGGGGTGGTGGCGCTGGTGCTGCTCGTCGGCGGCGGCGGTGCGTGGGCGGCCGTCGCCCGGCTGGCATCGGCGGTGATCGCGCCCGGCACGCTGATCGCCGAGAGCGACAACAAGAAGGTGCAGCACAAGACCGGCGGCATCGTGAAGACGATTTCCGTGGCGAACGGCGACCACGTCGAGGCCGGCCAGGTGATCGTCACCCTCGACGACACGACGACGCGGGCGAACCTCGCCATCGTCCGCGCCCGTCTTGTCGAGTTCGAAGCCCAGCTCGCCAGGCTGGAGGCCGAGCGCGCCGGTGCGGACGCCGTTACCTATCCGCCGGCGCTCGAAGCGAGGGCGGACGACCCGGCCGTCGCCAAGGTGCTTGACGGCGAGCGCATCCTGTTTCAGGCGCGGCGGGCGGCGCTTCAGGGCCAGACGAGCCAGCTCGACGAGCGCATCCTGCAGCTGCGCGAGCAGATCGCCGGGCTCGAGGCGCAGAAGGTCGCGAAGGAGCAGGAGATCGAGCTGATCGAGGGCGAGCTGATCGGCCTCGAGGACCTGCTCGCCAAGGGCCACGTGCCGGTCACGCGGGTGATCGCCCTGAAGCGCGACAAGGCCCGGCTTGAGGGCGAGCTCGGTGCGCTGGTCTCGCAGATAGCCACGACGCGCGGGCGCATCACCGAGACCGAGCTCCAGGTCATCCAGGTGACGTCGGATTTCATGGAGAAGGTGACCCAGGCGATCCGCACCGCCCAGGCGGAGATCGCGCCGCTGATGGAGCAGGAGGTCGCCGCCGTCGACGAGCTCGCGCGCACCGAGATCCGTGCCCCGCGCTCCGGCCGCGTCCACGAGGCGACGGTGCACACCCTTGGCGGCGTCGTCGGCCCCGGCGAGACGCTGATGACGATCGTGCCGGACGAGGACGACCTGCTGATCGAGGTGCGCGTCGGCGCCACCGACGTCGACCAGCTCAATGTCGGACAGGCGGCGACGCTGGTGGTGGCGGCGCTCGACCAGCGCACCACGCCGATCCTGCACGGCCACGTCGTCTGGGTGTCGCCGGACCTGAGCAAGGACCCGCAGACCGGCGCGAGCTACTACACGGCGCGCCTCGCCCTCGACAAGGGCGAGCTCGGCCGCCTCGGCGACAAGCAGCTCCAGGCCGGCATGCCCGTCGAGGCCTTCATCGCCACCGGCGAGAAGACGGTGCTCGACTACCTCGTCGAGCCCCTCATCAAGAACGCACGCCACGCCCTGCGCGAAGGCTGAGCGCGAGGACGGAGGCCGGCCACACGGGCCGGCGCCGCCGCCTGACGCAGCGGGCCACGCGATGGGCTCTCGCGAGCACCAGCCCTCGACAGCGTTTTGTGTTCCCGATATGTTCGCAGCATCTCAGCTGTCGTGGAGGCTCGACCGTGA
This sequence comes from Pseudoxanthobacter soli DSM 19599, assembly GCA_943372725.1. GTDB lineage: Bacteria > Pseudomonadota > Alphaproteobacteria > Rhizobiales > Segnochrobactraceae > CAMDHY01. The sequence goes on along the minus strand of CALRZT010000163.1, from coordinate 5,759 downwards.
AGCTCTACTGGTCCCCCAACACCCGCTCCACCCGGGCCCTGTGGCTGCTGGAGGAAGCCGGGCTGCCCTATGAGCGGGTGAAGCTCGACCTGGCGGCCGGCGAGCACAAGCAGCCGGCCTTCCTGGCGGTGAACCCGATGGGCAAGGTGCCGGCGCTGACGAACGGCGAGGCGAAGGTTGCGGAATCAGCCGCGCTCTGTGCCTACGTCGCCGACCTCGCGCCCGACAGCGGCCTCGCCCCGCCGATCGGCGACCCTGACCGCGGGCGCTGGCTGCAATGGCTGTTCTTCTCCGCCGGCTGCGTCGAGCCCGCCTACATGCAGAAGGCGATGGGCTGGACGATCGACCGGCCGTCGCTTGCCGGCTGGGGCGGTTACGACGCGGTGATGGACGTGCTCGACCAGGCGCTCTCGACCGGCCCGTGGCTGCTCGGCGACCGCTTCACCGCCGCCGACGTGATGGTCGGCACGGACCTCCACTTCGGCGTCCGCCTGTTCAAGTTCGTCGAGAGCCGTCCGAACTTCGAGGCCTACATCGACCGCTGCGAGGCCCGCCCCGCCTTCCAGCGCGCCGCTGCGATCAACGCTGCGGGGGTGTGAGGGGCGCCGGCGCGTTCGCTCGACGGTTTCGGTCGTCCGATGCCGCTCGGCTGGTCCCGGACCGGAGGCGGCCGGGATCGCCGGAGCGCCGAGGTGTCGCTGCCGAAGGTGGGGCCGTCAGGCGGAGGCGTGCGCCGACCGCCATTGCGACGGGGTCGTTCCAGCCCAGCGCGTGAACGCATGATCGAAGGCACTGTTGGTCGAATAGGCCAGCGCCCCGCCGATCCGGCTGATCGGCAGGCGGGTCAGCGCCAGCAACTCGCGGGCGATCGTAAAGCGGACCTCGTCCTTGATCGCCTCGAAGCTGGTGCCGGCGCGGGCGAGATGGCGCGCCAGGGTGCGGGCCGAGAGGCCGAGTTCGCGGGCGACGGCCTCCCGATTCGCCTCGCCGAGCATCAGGCGCGGCCGCAGGACGTGGCGGACATTCGCCGCCACGTCCTCGAGTTCGCCGCGCAGCTTCTGCCGGATCGCGGTGCGCAGCTGCAGCCGGCGTACCGGATCGTGCCCCGGCAGGGGGAGCGCCATGTCCCGCGCCGAGATCACGACCGCCGTCTGTTCCTGGTCGAAGTGCACCGTCGCCTTCAGGACGCTGCGATGCGCCGCGAGGCTCTCCGGCGGGCTGATGCACGCCAGCACGCGCAGCACCTGTCCCCGTCCGCCGGTCAGGGCCCGAACCATGTTGCAGCCGAGGGCGGCGACGAGGTCGTGGATTTGCCGGCTCGGGCCGGTCCTCGAATCATAGAGACCATAGCCGAGCACGAAGTCCTCGCCGCTGCGCTGAAGGTAGACCGTCGCGCCGCGCGAATAGCCGATCTGCAGCCCGACATAGTCGCTGAAGGCGTCGCCGAGCGTCGGGGCCGCGGCCATCATCTCGCCGATGGCTCCGAGGCTGAGGTGGTCGCAGCGCGCTCCGAGCAGCAGGCCGAGCTGCGGGCAGCGCGCCAGCGTCGCCGACCGCTCGAGCAGCCCGATCAGCGCGGGATAGGGAAGTCGCACCTCGGGAGCGAGGTCGTCCGGTGCGATACCGCTGCCGGCGCAGGCCTCCTCGAGGCTCACGCCGAGCTCGCCGAGCAGGCCGGGCAACGCGGCGACCGGGCCGACGCGCTGGAGCGGAACACTGGTCAAAATTCCCGGCCCCTGTCCTCAAAAAGCAAGCGGCGGCCTTTTTCTTAAGTTATGCCTCTGAGCCTGCGCAAGACGATGCTTTGCGGCGATTGCGACAGTAAAGTGGTGGGGTATCATTTTGCTGCCGTGCGTTCGCCGTGGGGGAAAGCGTTCGGTCCGAGTAGAGGGCGCGCGGGCGGCCAGTCATGGCTGCTTGTCCGCTCAGTCTAGAGTGTAATCGCGTCGTCTGCGGCAGAAAACCGGCCCGCTCGCCCGCCCACGGGGCGGCGGCGAGGTCGCTTCTGGCCGGCCAGGCCGGGTGAAAATGTTCGCCTGCACGAGATTTGAGTTGGGGGAGTGACTGCATGTATCCGACCCGTCGCGCCGTACTGCTCGGCGCCACCGCCCTTGCCGCCGGCATGGCGGCTGATCCCACTTTCGCGTGGGATGGACCGATCCACGACCTCGTCGAGGGAACGGAAGACTTCGCCATCGCCTCGGACGCCTATGTCTACGGCTATCCGCTCGTCACCATGGAGATGACCCGGCGGGTGATCACCAATGTCGCCGCGCCGGCGGGCTCCCGCGCGCCGATGGGCACGCTGAACAAGCTGCGCACCTATCCGGACGCCGCCTTCCGCGACGTCACCGCGCCGAACGCCGACACGCTCTACACCACCGCCTTCCTGGACGTCGGCGACGAGCCCTGGGTGGTCAGCGTGCCGGACATGAAGGGACGCTACTTCCTGCTGCCCTTCCTCGACGGCTGGACGGAGGTGTTCCAGGTGCCCGGGTCGCGCACCACCGGCACGGGCGCTGCGACCTATCTCGTCACCGGCCCCGGCTGGTCCGGCACGGTGCCGGACGGCATGGTGCAGCTGAAGTCGCCGACGGATATCGTCTGGATGCTCGGCCGCATCTACTGCACGGGCACGCCCGAGGACTACGCCGCGGTGCATGCCCTCCAGGACGCGTTCAGGCTGTTCCCGCTGAGTGCCCTCGGCAAGGACTACACGCCCCCCGCGGGCACGGTCGATCCCGCCATCGACATGAAGACGCCGGTGCGCGACCAGGTGAACGCCCTGTCGGCGACGGAATACTTCACCCTCCTCGCCGAGCTCCTGAAGAAGAACCCGCCGGCGCCGAAGGACGCCGCGGCGATCGCGCGCTTCCAGGCGATCGGCCTCGTGCCCGGCCAGAGCTTCGACCCCAAGGCGATCGATGCGCGCTGGGAGAAGCGGCTGCCGCAGCTCTCCTACGACCGCATCATGCTGCACTTCAAGGACAGCCACGGCGACGTCCAGGACATCAACGGCTGGGGCTACACCACCCGGACCGGGCTCTATGGCACCGACTACCTGCAGCGGGCGCTGATCACCGCCATCGGCCTCGGCGCCAACCGGCCGCAGGACGCCGTCTATCCGACCTCGCTGAAGGACCCCGACGGCCGCGACTACACCGGCGCGAACAGGTACGAACTGCGCTTCCCGGCCGGCCAGCTGCCTCCGGTGAAGGGTTTCTGGTCGCTCACCATGTACGACGCGAACATGTTCTTCGTCGCCAACCCGATCAACCGCTATGCCATGAGCCTCAGGACCAACCCGGTCTACGGGACGGACGGGTCGCTCGTTCTCTACATCCAGAACGAGAGCCCCGGGGCGGACAAGGAGGCGAACTGGCTGCCGGCGCCGAAGGACCGCTTCAACCTGATGCTGCGGCTCTACTGGCCGGACGAGAACGCCCCCTCGATCCTCAACGGGTCGTGGCCGATCCCGGCCGTCACCAAGGTCGGCTGAGGTGGCGGGAACGATGGCGAACCGCAACGATCGGCGGCGCTCGTCGCCGCAATCCGCCCGCGCGGCGTCACGGCTCCCGGCGTTGGCGGTCGCGGCCGCCCTCGCGATCGCCGCCGGCGGCGGCCCGGCCCTCGCCGCCGACCCGGCGGCGCCACCGCCGGCCGGGGACGAAGCCGCCCCGCCGGCCTCGGACTGGCGCTTCCAGGCGACGCTCTATGGCTGGGCGACAGCCGTCAACGGCGACCTCGGCATCCGCAACCTGCCGACTGTGCCGGTCGACGCCTCGCTGTCGGACGTGCTGCAGAACCTCGACGGCGCCGTCATGGGCTCGTTCGCCGCCAGCAACGGCAACTGGCTGTTTCTCGCCGATCTCGTGCTCGCGCGCCTGTCGCACAAGGAGACGGTCGGCCGCTTCGGGCGCAGCCGGCTCAGTGCCGAGCTCACCGAGGTCGTCGCCAGCGGCGCGGTCGGCTACGTCCTGCCGCTCCACGTCCCGAACCTCGAGGTCGCCGTCACCGGCGGCGTGCGCTACGTCAACCTGTCGGTCGACGCGCGGCTGCGCCCGACGATCCTGCCGTCGCGCAAGGCGAGCGGCACCCAGAGCTGGGTCGACCCGACGATCGGCTTCGCCGCCCACTGGGCGATCGACGAGAAATGGTTCGTCAACGCCATCGCCGACATCGGCGGCTTCGGCGTCGGCTCGGAGCTGTCGAGCAGCGGCTATCTCGGCGTCGGCTACATGTGGACGCCGTCGATCTCCTCGGCGATCGGCTACCGCTACCTCTACGAGGACTACCAGAACCGCTCGAACGGCAACAACTTCCGCTACAACACCACCATGCACGGCCCGACCGTCAGCCTCGCCTTCCACTTCTGAGGGCTGGGCGGCCGGCAGCGCCGACGCACCCCGGCGTCCCCCCGGCCGCCGGGCCGCGCGCCTCGGGTAAAAATTCGTCGCCGGTGTCGGCGCCGCCGCCGCTCGTCCGTCCTCGGGGCAGATCGCTCTCCCGGAGGACGAGACCCATGCCCGGCACAGTCACCCTGCACCGCGTCCTGACGGCGAAGCCGGAGAAGGTCTACCGCGCCTTCCTCGAGGCCGATGCGCTTTCGAAGTGGCTGCCGCCCGACGGCTTCACCTGCACGGTGCACCATCTGGAGCCGACCGTCGGCGGCACCCACCGGATGAGCTTCCGCAACTTCACGACCGGCAACAGCCACGCCTTCGGCGGCCGCTACCTCGAGCTCGTCGAGAACGAGCGGCTGCGCTACACCGACGCCTTCGACGCGCCCGGCCCGCCCGGCGAGATCGAGGTGACGGTGACGCTGAAGGCCGTCTCCGTCGGCACCGAGCTCACGATCGTCCAGGCTGGCATCCCCGACGCCATTCCCCCGGAGGCCTGTTACCTCGGCTGGCAGGAGTCGCTCAGGAACCTCGCCGGGCTCGTCGGCCCCGAGATCCCCGACTAGGACGCCCGTCCCGGCGCCTCCACTCTGCCGGCGTGCGCCCTGCCCGCCGCCGCCCGTGACCCCCGCCCGAAAGGTTCCGCCATGCCCGTGCCGAAGAACATCGTCTGCCTCTGGTTCGAAACCGACGCCGAGGAGGCCGCCCGCTTCTACACCGCCACCTTCCCCGACAGCGCCATGGGCGAGGTCTTCCACGCCCCCTCGGACTACCCCTCCGGCAAGGCGGGCGACGTGCTCACCGTCACCTTCACGGTGGCCGGCATCCCCTGCCTCGGCCTCAACGGCGGGCCGATGTTCAGGCACTCCGAGGCCTTCTCCTTCCAGATCGCCACCGACGACCAGGCCGAGACCGACCGGCTGTGGAACGCCATCGTCGACAATGGCGGTGAGGAAAGCGCCTGCGGCTGGTGCAAGGACAAGTGGGGCCTCTCCTGGCAGATCACGCCGCGCACGCTCACCGACGCCCTCGCCGCCGGCGGTGAGGAGGCGAAGCGTGCCTTCGCGGCGATGATGGAGATGGGCAAGATCGACGTGGCGGCGATCGACGCCGCCCGCCGCGGCTGAGGGAGGCCGCGGCCGCTGCCGCCCGGCGGCCCGCGCTGTCCCGCTCGGGGCGGCCCGGCCGGCCGGCCGCAGGCGCGGCTCCGGGCGCGGGGAGGGGCCTCGCGCCCCGCCGCTGCGCCTTCAGTACCGCGACGGCACGTAGAGCTCCGGCGGCAGCGTCCGGCGCTCGTAGTCGGGGTTGAACACCCGCTCCGGCAGTTTGATCTCCTGGTGCGGCACCTCCTCGTAGGGC
>CALRZT010000162.1:0-10495 GCA_943372725.1 Pseudoxanthobacter soli DSM 19599 | reverse complement strand
TCCTGCGGCGACGATGCCGCTCGGCGAGGCGGCCGAAACCGCGGCCGACATGCCGTCGGACGTGCCTGCCGACGAGGTCAACGAGACGACGTTCAGCCCGGAGGTGGCGCAATGAGCCTGTGGTCGCGTCTGCGCTCGCGCCGGCTTCCCGTCGTGCGCCGTGACGAGGGCGGCGGCGGCCGCGTCCGGCTCGCCATGCTGTGCTTCACGCTCCTGTTCGTGGTGATCGGCGGCCGGCTCGTCTATCTCGGCTTCACCGACCTGCCGCCCTCGGCGGCGTGGCGGTCGGCCCAGGATGCGGTGGCGGCGACGCGCCCCGACATCCTCGACCGCAACGGCGAAATCCTCGCCACCGACATCCGCTCGGTGTCGCTGTTCGCCGAGCCGCGCAAGGTGGTCGACGCCGACGAGGCGGTGGAGCTGCTCTCCACCATCCTGCCGGACCTCGGCAACGCCGACACCCGCCACAAGCTCGCCTCCAAGGCGGGCTTCGTCTGGCTGAAGCGCGAGCTCTCGCCGAGCCTCGAGCGGCCGATCCACGATCTCGGCCTGCCGGGCGTCGGCTTCCTCGTCGAGAAGCAGCGCTTCTATCCGGGCGGTGCCGTCGCCGGCCACATCATGGGCCTCGTCAACATCGACAACCAGGGCATCGCCGGCGTCGAGCGGACGATCGACGGGCGCGGGCTGTCCGACCTGCATGCGCTCGGCTTCGCCCAGACGCGCAACCTCGAACCGGTGCGGCTGTCGATCGACCTGCGCGTCCAGCACGTCGTCCGCGACGAGCTCGCCCGCGCCATGGAACGCTACCGTGCGATCGCCGCCATCGGCATCGTCCTCGACGTCGACACCGGCGAGGTGGTGGCGATGCACTCGCTGCCGGAGGTCGACCCGAACATCCCGAGCCAAGCCCTGGAAAAGGACCGCATGAACCGCGCCACCGCGGGCGTGTTCGAGATGGGCTCCGTCTTCAAGATGTTCACCATCGCGAGCGCGCTCGAGTCCGGCGTCGCGACGTTCACCTCGACCGTCGATGCTTCGCGACCGATCTCCATCGGCCGCCACACCATCCGCGACTTCCACGGCAAGGGGCGGGTGCTGACCATTCCGGAGGTGTTCATCTACTCCTCCAACATCGGCACCGGCCGGCTCGCCCTGCAGCTCGGTCCGACGCGCCAGCAGCAGTTCTTCCGCGACTTCGGTTTCCTCGGGAAGCTCAAGACCGATATCCCGGAGATCGGCGCGCCGATCGTGCCGCACCAGTGGAAGGAGATCACCGCGGTGACGACCTCCTTCGGCCACGGCCTGTCGGTCAGCCCGATGCAGACGGCGGCGGCCGGCGCCGCGCTCGTCAACGGCGGCCGCTACATCCCGCCGACCTTCTTCGCCCGCACCCGCGCCGAGGCCGACCAGGTGACCACGCGCGTCGTCTCCGAGGAGACCAGCCAGTCGATGCGCACGATGTTCCGCATGAACGTCGAGAAGGGCTCCGGCCGGCGCGCCGAGGTGAAGGGCTACTATGTCGGTGGCAAGACGGGCACCGCCGAGAAGGTCGTGGGCGGGCGCTACTCCAAGGAGAAGAACCTCAACTCCTTCCTCGCCGCCTTCCCGATGGACAAGCCGCGCTACCTCGTCCTCGTCGTCGTCGACGAGCCGAAGCCCGATCCGAAGACCGGCGGCGGTCGCACCGCCGGCATGAACGCCGCGCCGACCGTGTCGGCGATCATCCGCCGCGCCGGTCCGCTGCTCGGCGTCGAGCCGCGCTTCCGCGATCCGGCCGCCGGGCCGCTGCTCGTCTCCTACTGACCGCGGCGCCCGCGCCGCTCGCCGACCTGTATTTCGCTTGCGTAGCCATTTCCTCGAACGTCGCGATCCGATGCCGCCGATGCTCTCCGACCTCGCACCCGACCTGGTGACGGCCGCCGACGCGGGCGTTGCCGTCACCGGCCTGACCGCCGACAGCCGCGCCGTGAAGCCGGGCTATGTGTTTGCCGGTCTCGCCGGCTCGAAGGCCGACGGCGCGCGCTTCGTCGCCGATGCCGTGGCGGCCGGTGCGGTGGCGGTGCTGCTCGACCGAGTCGCCGAGGTGCCGGAGGGGCTTGGCGTGCCGGTGCTGCGCGATGCCGACCCGCGGCGCCGCCTCGCCCTGATGGCCGCCGCCCTCTACGCGCCGCAGCCGGAGACGGTGCTCGCCGTCACCGGCACGGCCGGCAAGACCTCGGTTGCGGCCTTCACCCGGCAGATCCTCGAGGCGGCAGGCCGGCCGGCGGCGAGCCTCGGCACGCTCGGCATCGTCACAGCCGCCGGCACGCGCTATGGCAGCCTGACGACACCCGACCCGGTGGTGCTGCACCGGGACCTCGCCGCGCTGGCGCGCGAGGGCATCCAGCACGCGGTCCTGGAGGCCTCCAGCCACGGCCTCGACCAGCGCCGCCTCGACGGTGTCCGCTTCGCCGCCGCCGCCTTCACCAACCTCGGCCGCGACCACATGGACTACCACCCGACGGTGGAGAGCTACCTCGCGGCGAAGCTCCGGCTTTTCGAGACTCTGCTGCCGGACGGCGCGCCGGTGGTGGTCGACCCGTCGGCGCCGAAGGCCGCCGCCGTCGTCGCCGCCGCCCGCCGGCGCGGTCTGCCGCTGATCACCGTCGGCTCGCTCGGCACCACGCTGAAGCTCGTCGACGTGTTGCCGGACGCGGTCGGACAACGGCTCGTCGTCGAAGCCGAAGGCGGACGGCACATCGTGCGGCTGCCGCTGCTCGGCGACTTCCAGGTTTCCAACGCCCTCGTCTCGGCGGGGCTGGCCGTGGCGGCCGGTGTGCCGGCGGCGCAGGCGCTGGCGGCCCTCGCCGACCTCGAGGGTGCGCCCGGACGGCTCGACCTCGTCGGCCGCACGGGCGACGGCGCACCGGTGTTCGTCGACTACGCCCACAAGCCCGATGCGCTCGAGGCGGTGCTGGAGACCCTGCGCCCGCTCACCGATGGCCGGCTGATCGTCGTGTTCGGGGCCGGCGGCGACCGCGACCGCGGCAAGCGCCCGCTGATGGGCGCCGTCGCCTCGCGCCTCGCCGACGTGGCCATCGTCACCGACGACAATCCGCGCAGCGAGCCGCCGGCGGCGATCCGCGCCGCGATCCTCGCCGCCGCACCGGGGGCGCTGGAGATCGGCGACCGCCGCGCGGCGATCGTCGAGGCGGTCGGCATGCTGAAGGCCGGCGACGTGCTGGTGGTTGCCGGCAAGGGCCACGAGCCCGGCCAGATCGTCGGCGACGTGACGCTGCCGTTCTCCGACCATGCCGTCGTGCGCGAAGCGCTCGGGGAGACCGCCGCATGAGCACGCCGCTGTGGACCACCGAAGCGCTCGCGGAGGCCACGGGCGGACGGATCGTCGGCCCGGTGCTGACGGAGATTGGCGGGATCTCCATCGACAGCCGGACGATCACGGCGGGTGAGGCGTTCTTCGCCATCCTCGGCGAGCGCGTCGATGGCCACGACTATGTCGGCGCGGCGCTGTCGCGCGGCGCGGCCTGCGCGGTGGTAGCCGAAAACCGGCTCGCCGCGCTGCCCGAGGACGGCCGCTACGTCGTCGTCGACGACGTGCTGGCGGCGCTCGGCCGGCTCGCCGCCGCGGCGCGGGCGCGCAGCGCCGCGCGCATCGTCGCCGTCACCGGCAGCGTCGGCAAGACTGGCACGAAGGAGATGCTGCGGGTGGCGCTCGCCCCGAGCGGCTCGGTGCACGCCTCCGTCGCCTCCTTCAACAACCACTGGGGCGTGCCCCTGTCCCTCGCCCGCATGCCGGCCGACACCGCCTTCGGGGTGTTCGAGATCGGCATGAACGCGCCCGGCGAGATCACGCCGCTGACGAAGCTCGTGCGCCCGCACGCCGCCATCATCACCACGGTCAGCGCCGTCCATGCGGCGAACTTCCCCTCCGAGGAGGCGATCGCGGACGCCAAGGCGGAGATCCTCGTCGGGATCGAGCCGGGCGGCACGGCGATCCTCAACCGCGACAACCGCTATTTCGCCCGCCTCGCCACCGCGGCGCGGGACGCCGGCGTCCATCGCATCCTCGGCTTCGGCGAACTGCCGGGCGCCGACATCCGCCTGATCCACGCCGACCTCGGCGCCGAGGGTTCCTCGGTGACGGCCGAGATGCTGTCGAAGCCGATCGCCTACAAGATCGGCGCGGCCGGCAAGCACCTCGTCATGAACAGCCTCGCCGTGCTGGCTGCGGCGGCCGAACTCGGTGCCGACGTATCGGCGGCGGCTGCGGCCCTTGCCGGCTTCGGCGCCCCCGCCGGCCGCGGCGCGCGCAATCTGCTGACGGTGGGCGCGGGAACAGCGCTCCTCATCGACGAGGCCTACAACGCCAACCCGACTTCGATGCGCGCCGCCTTCGCCGTGCTGCGCCTCGCCCCGGTGACGGGGGAGGGGCGGCGCATCGCGGTGCTCGGCGACATGCTGGAACTCGGCGACGCCGCGGCCGACCTGCACGCCGGCCTCGCCGAGGATCTCGTCCGCGAGGGCATCGACGTCGTCCACTGCTGCGGCCCGCTGATGCGGTCCCTCTTCGAGGCGTTGCCCGAGGCCCGTCGGGGCGTCTATGCGGACGCCTCTTCGGGGCTCGAATCAGCGATCCTGTCGGACGTCCGGCCGGGCGACGCGATCATGGTGAAGGGCTCCAACGGCAGCCGCATGGCGCCGATCGTGGCCGGCCTCAAGGCGCGGTTCGCATCGGCGGCCGACGCGGCGAAGCGGGGGTAGTCGGCGGATGCTCACCTATCTCGCGGAGTTCTCGGGCCAGGTCTCCTGGCTGAACGTCTTCCGCTACATCACCTTCCGCACCGGCGGGGCGATGATGACGGCGCTCGTGTTCGTCTTCATCACCGGGCCGTGGGCGATCAATGCGCTCCGGATGCGCCAGGGCAAGGGCCAGCCGATCCGCGCCGACGGGCCGGAGAGCCACCTCCTGACCAAGCGTGGCACGCCGACGATGGGCGGGCTGATGATCCTCGCCGCCCTCATCGTCTCGGCGCTGCTGTGGGCGGATCTCACCAGCCCCTACGTATGGATCGTGCTGCTCGTCACCATCGGCTTCGGCCTCGTCGGCTTCTACGACGACTACCTGAAGGTGACGAAGCAGACCCACAAGGGCTTCTCCGGCCGGGTGCGGCTCCTGATCGAGATCGCCATCGCGGGCTCGGCGGCCTTCGCCATCGCCTCGGTGGGCGTGGCGCCGTTCGCCACCACGTTGACCTTCCCGTTCGTCAAGGAGCTGGTGCTGAACCTCGGCTGGTTCTACGTCGCCTTCGCGCTGTTCGTGATCGTCGGCGCCGGCAACGCGGTGAACCTCACCGACGGCCTCGACGGCCTGGCGATCGTGCCGGTGATGATCGCGGCCGGCTCCTTCGGCGTCATCGCCTACCTCGCCGGCAACGCGGTGTTCGCCGACTACCTCCAGATCCACAACGTCGTCGGGGCGGGCGAACTCGCGGTGCTGTGCGGCGCGGTCATCGGCGCCGGCATCGGCTTCCTGTGGTTCAACGCGCCGCCGGCGGCGATCTTCATGGGCGACACCGGCTCGCTGGCGCTCGGCGGCATGCTCGGCACGGTGGCGGTGGCGACCAAGCACGAGATCGTGCTCGCCATCATCGGCGGCCTGTTCGTGCTCGAGGCGGTCTCGGTGATCATCCAGGTCGCCTCGTTCAAGCTCACCGGCAAGCGCGTCTTCAAGATGGCGCCGATCCACCACCACTTCGAGAAGCTCGGCTGGACCGAGCCGCAGGTCGTCATCCGCTTCTGGATCATCGCCGTCGTGCTCGCCCTGATCGGGCTCAGCACCCTGAAGCTCCGGTGAGCCGCCGATGATCCCGCTCCCCCGCTATGCCGGTCGCCGTGTCGCCGTGCTCGGCCTCGGCAAGGCCGGGCGCGCCGTCGTCGCCGCGCTGGTGGCGGGCGGGGCGACGGCGGTGGTGACCGACGACAGCGCAGCCGCCGTGGAGCGGGAAATCCGTCCCGGCGTCGAGGCGGCGGACCTCGCCGGTGGCGACTGGCCGGATGTCGACCTGCTGGTGGCGAGCCCGGGCGTCGCCCACCTCTATCCCGAGCCGCATCCGGTGATCCGCCGCGCCTGGGGCGAGGGCGTGCCGGTCGACAACGAGATCGGGCTGTTCTTCGAGACGATCGCCCATTCCGGCGCGGCCGTCGTCGCCATCACCGGTACGAACGGCAAGTCGACGACGACGGCGCTGACCCGGCACCTCCTCGAGAAGGCCGGCCGCGCGGTGCAGATGGGCGGCAACATCGGCCGGCCGGTGTTCGACCTCGACCCGCCGGGGCCAGGCGACGTCGTCGTGCTGGAACTCTCCTCCTTCCAACTCGACCAGGCACGGCTGCTCGCGCCGGACATCGGCGTCTTCCTCAACCTGACGCCCGACCATCACGACCGCCACGGCGGCCACGGCGGCTACTTCGCGGCGAAGCGCAGGCTGTTCGAGGTGGGGCGGCCGAAGGTGGCGATCGTCGGCGTCGACGAGCCGGAGGGGCGCTTCCTCGCAAACCTCCTGCGCGCCGGCCGCGACCCCGGAACAGCGACCATCGCGATCTCGGCGGAGCGGCCGCTCGGCGGCCGCGGCCGCTCGTTCGCGGCCGACGGTGCGGCCGTGGTGGAGTGGCAGGATGGGGCGGAACTGGCGCGCTGGTCGCTCGCCGGCATCGGCACGCTGCGCGGCGCCCACAATGCCCAGAACGCCGCCGCGGCGATCGCCGCCGTGCGGTCGCTCGGCGTCGATGCGGCGACGATCGCCGCGGCGCTGCCGTCGTTCGGCGGGCTGCCGCACCGGCTGGAAGAGGTCGGCCGGCAGGGCCGCGTCGTCTTCGTCAATGACAGCAAGGCCACCAACGCCGATTCCACCGAGAAGGCACTGGCGAGCTTCCCGCGCGTCCACTGGATCGCCGGCGGCAAGCCGAAGGCGGGCGGCATCGAGCCGCTGCGGCCGCTGTTCGGCCGCGTCGCCCGCGCCTACCTGATCGGCGAGGCGGCGGCGGAGTTCGCCGGGACGCTCGGCACCGATGTCCCGTACGAGATCGCCGGCACGCTCGAGACCGCGGTGGCGCACGCGGCGGCGGCCGCCGCCGCCGACGGTGCGGAGGAGCCGGTGGTGCTGCTCTCGCCGGCCTGCGCCTCCTACGACCAGTTCGCCAACTTCGAGGCGCGCGGCGACGCGTTCCGCGACCTCGTCCGCAAGCTTCCCGGCATCCGCTTCGGAGGACACGCCTGATGGTGACACGCGCCGACCGCGGACTGTTCGCCGAGTGGTGGTGGACCGTCGACCGCTACCTGCTGCTGGCCGTGCTGGTGCTGATGGCCGGCGGCATCGTGCTTTCGTTCGCGGCGAGCCCGCCGGTGGCCGAGCGGCTCAACATCGACAGCTATCACTTCGTGCAGCGGCAGGCATTCTTCGCGGTGCCGGCGGTGCTGGTGCTGCTCGGCATTTCGCTGTTGTCGCCCGCACAGGTGCGGCTCACCGCCGTCGGCGTCTTCCTGTTCGCCTTCCTGCTCACCGTCGCGACGCTGTTCTTCGGGGCCGAGGTGAAGGGCTCGACGCGCTGGATCTCCTTTCTCGGCATCTCGCTGCAGCCGTCGGAGTTTTTGAAGCCGGCCTTCGTCATCCTGGTGGCGGCGCTGTTCGCGGAAGGGGCGAAGCGGCCGGAGGTGCCGGGCAAGCCGCTCGCAGCGCTGCTGCTCGCCATGGTGCTGGCGCCTCTCGTGGCGCAGCCCGACTTCGGCCAGGCGATGCTGGTGGCGATCGTCTGGGGGGCGCTGTTCTTCCTCGCCGGACTGTCGTGGTTCCTCACCGTCTTCCTCGCCGGCCTCGGGGCCGCGGGCCTGATCGGCGCCTACTTCCTGCTGCCGCACGTCGCCGGCCGCATCAACCGCTTCCTCAACCCTGACGCCCACGACAACTTCCAGGTCGAGACGGCGATCGAGTCCTTCGTCTCCGGCGGCTGGCTCGGGCGCGGCCCGGGCGAGGGAACGGTGAAGCTGATCCTGCCGGACAGCCACACCGACTTCGTCTTCGCCGTCACGGCCGAGGAGTTCGGCATCCTCGCCTGCGGGCTGATCGTGCTCGCCTTCGCCTTCGTCGTCATCCGCGGCCTCCGCCACGCCGAACGCGAGCACGACATGTTCGTGCGGCTCGCCACCTCCGGGCTGCTGGTGCTGTTCGGGGTGCAGGCCTGCATCAACATGGCTGTGAACCTACACCTGATGCCGGCGAAGGGCATGACGCTGCCGTTCATCTCCTACGGCGGCTCGTCGCTGATCGCGGTGGCGCTCGGCATGGGCTTCGTGCTGGCGCTGACCCGGCGGCGGCCGCGCATCGACGCGGTGCTGCCGAAGCGGCCGCTGGTGATGCGGGAACGCACGGCATGACGACGGCGCCGGGCGCCATCCTGATCGCGGCGGGCGGAACCGGCGGGCACCTCTTCCCGGCGGAAGCGCTGGCGCACGCGCTCAAGGCGCGCGGCCATGTCGTCGAACTCGCCACCGACGAGCGCGCCGACCGCTACGGCCACGACTTCCCGGCGCGCAAGGTGCACCTCATCGCCGCCGCCACCGTCAACGGCCGCTCGCCTGTGGCGCTCGCCGGCACGGCGCTGACGCTCGGCCGCGGCACGCTGCAGGCGCTGCCGATCGTCCGCCGGCTGAAGCCCGCGGCCGCGATCGGCTTCGGTGGCTATCCGACCGTGCCGCCGCTGGTGGCGGCGAGGCTCTGCGGCGTGCCGATCCTGCTGCACGAGCAGAACGCCGTGATGGGGCTCGGCAACCGCCTGCTCGCCCGCTTCGCGACCGCCATCGCCACCGGCTTCCCGAACCCCGGCGGTCTCGGCGCGCACGCGGGCATCGCCGTCCACACCGGCAACCCGGTGCGCCCGCCGGTGGTGGCGGCAGCCTCCATCCCCTACGACCCGCCGCAGCCGGGCGGCACGCTCCGCCTGCTGGTGTTTGGCGGCAGCCAGGGCGCGCGCGTCTTCGCCGACCTCGTGCCGCCGGCGATCGCCGCCCTCAACCCGGCGCTCCGGGCGCGGCTGTCGATCGTCCAGCAGACGCGCGACGAGGATCTGGCGCGCACCCGCGCGGCCTATGCGGAGATCGGTGTCGATGCCGAGCTCGCGCCGTTCTTCACCGACCTGCCGGCGCGCATGGCCCACGCGCACCTGGTCGTCGCCCGCTCCGGCGCCTCCACGGTGGCCGAGCTCGCCGCCATTGGCCGGCCGTCGCTCCTGGTGCCGCTGCCGCACGCCCGCGACCAGGACCAGGCGGCGAATGCCGCCGTCATCGCCAAGGCCGGCGGCGCCTGGGCGTTCCCGCAGGCGGAGCTGACTCCCAAGCGGCTCGCCGCCGAGCTGACCACTCTCCTCGCCGATCCCGCACGACTGTCGGCCGCAGCCAGCGCCGCCCGGACGGTGGGTCGCCCCGATGCGGTCGAGCGCCTCGCCGACCTCGTCGAGGCCGTCGCTGCCCGCCGACCGATCCACAGCCAAGGACACTAAGCCCATGAAGATGCCCCAGGATATCGGACCGGTGCACTTCGTCGGCATCGGCGGCATCGGCATGAGCGGCATCGCCGAGGTGCTGCACAATCTCGGCTACCGTGTGCAGGGCTCCGACGTCGCCGAGGGCGCCAACGTTACCCGCCTGCGCGAGAACGGCATCCAGGTCGCGATCGGCCACGCGGCGGAAAACATCGGCCAGGCCGAGGTGATCGTCGTCTCCTCGGCGGTGAAGCACGACAATCCCGAGCTGGTTGCGGCGCGGGCGCGCTTCCTTCCGATCGTACGGCGCGCCGAGATGCTCGCCGAGCTGATGCGCTTCAAGCACGCCATCGCCATCGGCGGCACGCACGGCAAGACGACGACGACCTCGCTGGTGGCGGCGCTGCTCGACGCCGGCGGCATGGACCCGACCGTCATCAACGGCGGCATCATCAACGCCTACGGCACCAACGCCCGCCTCGGCGCCGGTGACTGGATGGTGGTCGAGGCGGACGAATCCGACGGCACCTTCGTCAAGCTGCCGGCCGACATCGCCATCGTGACGAACATCGACCCGGAGCACCTCGACCACTACGGCTCCTTCGACAAGGTGCGCGACGCCTTCGAGCAGTTCGTCGAGAACGTGCCGTTCTACGGCTTCGCGGTGATGTGCCTCGACCACCCGGAGGTGCAGGCCCTCGTCGGCCGCATCGACGACCGCCGCATCATCACCTACGGCGCCAACCCGCAGGCCGACGTGCGCTTCCTCGATCTGACGATGGAGCCGAAGATGTCGCGCTTCTCGGTGCTGGTGCGCGACCGCGCCGCCGGCACGGAGACGGCGATCGAGAACCTCGCGCTGCCGCTGCTCGGCCGCCACAACGTTTCCAACGCCACCGCGGCGATCGCGGTCGCCCACCGCCTCGGCCTCGGCGCCGACGCCATCCGCGCCGGGCTCGCC
>CALRZT010000161.1:0-10514 GCA_943372725.1 Pseudoxanthobacter soli DSM 19599 | reverse complement strand
TCGCCACGCGCACCGGACGCCGGCCGGTGCGACACCGCGAAGACGACGCCCTCGCCGTGGCCGAGCGGCACCACCTCGGCGCGGGACTGCTGTCGCGGCCGCTGCTCGGTCAGCACGAACTCGCCGCCGGTGAAGTCGCGTCCCGGCTCCGACAGCAGGAACGCCACCTGCAGCGGAAAGACGTGCTCGCCATAGAGGTCCTGGTGCAGGCAGTTGAAGTCACCGGCGCCGTAGCGCAGCAGCAGCGGCGTCGGGCGCGTCTGGCCGGCGTCGTGGCAGCGCGCGACGAAGTCGGCGTGGGCGTCGGGATAGCGCACCGGGTTGCCGAGCCGCTCGTTCCAGCCGTTCGCGATCGGCACGAGCCGCTCGTAGAGCCGCTCGCGCAGGGCCGCGACGGCCGGTGGCAGCGGCCGGGCGAAATACTGGTACTCGCCACGGCCGAAGCCGTGGCGGGCCATGACGACCTTGCTGCGGAAGCGGCTGTCGTCGTCGTAGAGGGCGGCGAGGACGGTGCACTCGTCCGGCACCAGCAGCGGACCGGTGGCGGCGGCGCCGTGGGCGTCGAGGCCGGCGGTGATGGCCGGCCAGGCGAGACCGTCGATGCGGTCGGCGAGCGGCGGGCGCATCGCCGGCTGGTGGGCGGTGAGCAGCGTCATCGGGCCCCCTCGCGCTCGAGCAGGGCGCGCTTGCGGTCGATCCCCCAGCGGTAGCCGGAGAGACTGCCGTCGGTGCGGACGACGCGGTGGCAGGGGATGGCGACCGCCGTCGGATTGGCGGCGCAGGCCTGCGCGACGGCGCGGACCGCCTTCGGCATCCCGATCGTCGCGGCCACCTCGGTATAGGTGGCGGTGCGACCCGCCGGAATGGCGCGCAGCGCCCGCCAAACGCGCTCCTGGAAGGCGGTGCCGCGCACGTCGAGCGGCAGATCGAGCCCTTTTTCGGGCGCCTCGACGATCCCGACGACGCGCGCCACCAGCGTCTCGAAACCGGCGTCACCGCCGATCAGCGTCGCCTTCGGGAAGCGGTCCTGCAGGCCTTCGACGAGTTGTTGCGGATCGTCGCCGAGTTCGATCGCAGCGATGCCGCGCTCGCTCGCCGCCACGATGATGGCGCCGAGCGAGCAGCGCCCGACGGCGAAGCGCAACACGGCGTCGCGGCCGCCGTCGCGAAAGGCCGCTGGCGTCATGCCGAGGCGCTCGCCGGCGTG
The DNA here is from genome assembly GCA_943372725.1 of Pseudoxanthobacter soli DSM 19599. GTDB lineage: Bacteria > Pseudomonadota > Alphaproteobacteria > Rhizobiales > Segnochrobactraceae > CAMDHY01. The sequence continues at coordinate 9,307 of CALRZT010000161.1, read as the reverse complement.
CTCGTAGAAGCGGCTGCTCGAGCCGTAGCCGGCGTCGAAGATCGCGTCGGTGACGCGCTCGCCGCCTTCGAGGCCGGCGCGCAGGCGGGCGGCGCGGCGGGCGCTCGCATAGGCCTTCGGCGTCACGCCGGTCGCAGCCTTGAAGACGCGGTGGAAGTGGTAGGGCGACATCCCCGCCGTCTTCGCGAGAACGGCGAGGGGCGGCACCTCCTCGCCCTCGTCGAGCGCCCGGCAGGCGACGGCGACGGCGGCGGCGTGGCGGGCGGCGAGGGGTGGTTCGTCCGGCCGGCAGCGCTTGCAGGGCCGGAACCCGGCGGCGCGCGCCGCGGCGCCGTCGGGGTGGAAGGCGATGTTCTCGCGGCGCGCCGGCCGGGCGGCGCAGGACGGACGGCAGTAGACGCCCGTGGTGGCGACGGAATAGACGAACTGCCCGTCGGCCCCGCCATCGCGGCCGCGCACCGCGGCGAGCCGCGCCTCGTCGGAGGCATAGGACTGCGCGGACGGCGGCGCGGCTGAGGCCGCCGCGAACGAGGCAGACGGGGAGGGCGGCACGGGGCATCTCCTGGCAGCGGCGGCGCGGGGGCGCCGGACACCATCACCATGCCGCGTCCAGCGCCGCGCCGCACTCCGCGCCTTGCTGTCGAATTCGCGGCAGGCGTGGCGCGCTCCCGGCGCGCCTCAGCGGTCTTCGCTCGGCACGATGTCGAGGCCGGAAATCGCGGCCGAGATGCCGCGATCTGCCGCCTGGTGCTTGACCTCGTCGGCGTCGCGGGCGCCGTCGGCCTGCTTCGCCTCGTCCTCGCCGTGCGCATCGTCGCCGCGGTGGCGGCGGGTCGTCGGAACATCGGCGAGAAGGGCGCTGTCGCGACCGTCGCCCTCGGCGGCGGCCGAGCCACCGCGCGGCGTCGGCCGCTGTGGGGTACCGGCGTCGCCGGGCTGGGGCCGATCGTCGGCCGGATCGGGTCGCGGGGGGGTGCTGGTCGATGTCATCGGGGCTCTCCCGTGCGGCCGCTCGGTGCCGGTCGGCCCGCAATCGCGCCGCGCCACAGTCAACGCCGCGCGGCGGCCGGCGTTCCGCGCCGATGGAGCGCTGGCGTTCAGCGCTTCCGCCCGTGCAAAAAAAAATCACTCCGAATTGACGATCAAAATGGTTGTGATCGGACAATTCTATGGTTTGATGGGAATCGGCTATCGACGCCCCTCCCAAGGCGTCTCCGGCCCGGCCTGGCGCGGCGCAAGCCTGCAGCCGGCCGCACTCTTCCGGTCGGGGGCGGCGTGGGCACGGCCCACCCGCCCCCGCTCGTCATTCAAGACAGGGAATGTCCCGATCGAACGGGCAGGCGTCAGCCGGCCGAATCAGCCGGAGGTGAGGCGACGGTGGTTGGCCTTCACCGCCCGCCGGTAGGGGCGGAACGCGGCGGCGGCCACCGCCTCGCTGTCGCGCCCGCTGGCGATGGCGAGGCCGGCGGCGAGCTGCGAGCGCCAGACCGCCTCGGCCTTCTCGGCGATCATGCGCTGCGTCTCCACCGCCGCATCGCTGCCGCCCGCCGAGATGCGCAGGAGCCGCAGGGCCATCACCGACTGCACCTGGAAGGCGAATTCGAAGGCCTCGAGCATCGCGGCGGCGGGGTGGGCGGACGGTCGGCGCATGGCGAACTCCTGGCCGCACCCCGGTTCAGCCGGCGTTTGCCGGCCCGGATGTGGGTCTTTTGAAAGGGGGAAGATGCGCGCTGGCGGCTCTCGAGGCGGGGCGCCGACGGTGAGGTGGTCCGGTCCGCCTCGGCCATCGTCGGTGAGGCGGGATCATCCGTCCGAAGCGGGCGCCGCGCAAGCCGGCGTGGTCGCTGCGGAGAAAACGCGCCAGTCCGACGCAAGCTCCAGTCACCGGCCGCGGCGATTGCGCACGGCGGATCGTGCCGGGGAGGGCGAGGGAATGGGGGACGGTGGAGCGTTTGGAGGCGACGGCCGGAATCGAACCGGCATACACGGATTTGCAGTCCGCTGCGTAACCATTCCGCCACGTCGCCAACGGGGCGGATGTGTAAGGGAGCGCAAAGAGACAGACAAGGGGGATCAGGGGGCGCCGGCGTTTCGAACTTTGCTCCGCGGCGTACTGCTCCGCCACCGATGGGAGGCCCCTACCTCCTGCGGCAGGGACGCCGGCCTGAGGCGACGCCTTACGGCGTGATCCTTGCCCCGACCGACGATCACCCCGGCTTCGCCGGACTGTCGCGCCATGTGCCGGTTCGTCCGCTTTTCCGCCGCCCACGCTTCCAGGAATCCAACGGAGCGACCGCGCGCGGCGGGGGAAGGGTCCGCCCATTCTTCCCCAACGTTTCGAATCCGCTCTAAGCTCTCGATCGATCCGGAGTGACTCGAGTCCCCACATTCCGGGTGGCATGGGCGGGACGGCATCTTCGAAGCAACAGCGTTTCGCAGTCCACAGTGCGGTCGTCGGTTCACGTCGCAACCGGGGGCGGATGTCGTGTCGGTGGCGGGGACAAGAGGGTGGGTGATGGCTAACGGCGACACGACGGACGACCTCGCCCACATGCCGGCGCACCGGCTGGCGCCGCTGATCCGCGCCGGCAAGGTCTCGCCGGTGGAGAGCGTCGAGGCGGTGCTGTCGCGCATCGAACAGGTCGAGCCGGCGATCAATGCCTTCGTGGTCGTCACGGCCGAGGCGGCGCGGGCGGAGGCGAAGCGGGCGGAGGCGGCGGTGAAGGCCGGCGAACCGCTCGGGCCGCTGCACGGCGTCACCGTGACGATCAAGGATCTCGCCGGCATCGAGGGTGTGCCGACGCTGCGCGGCTCGCACATCTTCGTCGGCGAGATCGCGAAGACGACCGCCCCCTTCGTGCAGCGGCTGAAGGCGGCCGGCGCCATCGTCGTCGGCAAGACGACGACGCCGGAGTGCGGCTGGATCGGCCTCGGCCGCAGCCCGCTGACCGGTGACACCCACAATCCGTGGAAGCACGGCTTCACGCCCGGCGGCTCCTCGGCCGGTGCGGCTGCTGCCGCCGCCGCTGGCTGCGGGCCGCTGCACCAGGGCACCGACGCGGCGGGCTCGATCCGCGTTCCCGCGCACTTCTGCGGGCTCGCCGGCCTGAAGCCGAGCTACGGGCGCATCCCGATGGTGCCGGTGGGACTGCACGATCTCGCCTCGCACGGCGGCCCGATGGCGCGCAGCGTCCGCGACGTGGCGCTGATGCTGTCCGTCATGGCCGGTGCGCACCCGGAGGACCACACCTGCCTCGATGCCCCGCCGGCGGACTATGTCGGTCGCCTCGGCGAGGGGATCGCCGGCAAGCGCATCGCCTTCAGCCCCGATCTCGGCCACGTCCGCGTTGATCCCGAGGTGGCGGCGCTGGTGCGGGCAGGGCTTTCGGCCTTCACCGAGGCCGGCGCCATCGTCGAGGAGCCGGGCACGCCGTGGGGCGCCGGCGGCGTCGACCTCGCCCGCTTCTTCTGGAAGGCGCACTTCTCGAGCTTCGGCCGCTTCCTGCCGGAGTTTCGCGACCGCATGGACCAGCACCTCGTCGCCTGCATCGAGGACGGCCAGGCGGTGACGGCGTCGGACTACCAGCTGCAGCGCGAGCGCAAGTACGCGTGGTGCTCGCAGATCGGCCGCTGGTTCGAGGACTGGGACTTCCTCGTCACCCCGACCGCCTCGGTGGCGGCATTCCCGGTCGGGCAGCTCGCGCCGGACGGCTGGGCGCAGCATCGCTGGGACTGGATGGAGTGGGCGGAGTTCTCCTACCCCTTCAACTTCACCGGCGCGCCGGCGGCCTCGGTGCCCTGCGGGATGACGGCGGACGGCCGGCCGGTCGGGCTGCAGATCGTCGGCCGCCGCTTCGACGACCTCGGCGTGCTCAAGGCCGCCGCCGCCTTCGAGGCGGCGCGCCCGTGGGAGCACCTGCGCCCGCCGCTGTGAGGCGGGACGACCCGGTAGCGGGCTACTCGGCCGCGGCGGCGAGTTCCGGCTGACGCTCGCGCGCGTCGGTGCCGCGGCCGAGGCCGAGGTCCGGGAACTGGTCGGAGAGGCGGCTGCCGGGATAGTAGGCCTGGGCGTAGGCCGGCCGCGCCTGCAGATCGGCGAGCCACGTCGCCACGCGCGGATACCGGCTCTCCCACAGGTAGGCGAAGCCGAGGTCTTCCATGCGGTCGATCAGCGGCGCCACCGCGACGTCGGCGAGCGTCAGCTGCTCGCCCATCAGAAACGGACCGCCGTTCTTCTCGAGCAGAAGGTCCATTCGGCCGGCGGTCTTGACGATGTCGGCGAGCGCCTTGTCGATGTCCTCGCGGGGGAAGCCGGTGCGGCCCATGCGCTTGTAGAACTCGCCCTTCAGCGGCCGGAGCGCGACGCTCTCGGCGAACTCCGCGTCGGTCATCGCCAGGAACTTGCGGATCAGGCCGCCATACTGGAACGACGGGAAGCGCACCGCCGGCGTCGGCACCGCATCGACGAAGGCGAGGAAGGCGCGCATCTCGGCGCGGGCGAGCGGCGTCGGCGGCGTCAGCGGCACGGGCGGGTAGATCTCGTCCAGGTACTGCACGATCACCGAGGATTCGATCACCGGCGTGCCGTTGTGGATCAAGGTCGGGACGACGCCGTTCGGATTGAGCTTCAGGTACCAGTCCGAGAGATGGTCCTGGTTCTTCGAGACGAGCACCCGGTCGACCCAGTCGATGCCCTTCTCGTGCATAGCGAGGCGGACCTTCAGGCTGCAGGTCGACTGCGCGAAGTTGTAGAGCTCGAGCATCGGGCGCCTCCCATCATATTGTCAGATGGTCATACGCCGGCGGTTCGATCGGGTCCAGTTTCTGCGTGGGACCGGCCGTCGGCGCCTTCGCGACTGCAGCACCGAATCACTCTTTACGAGCGCCCGGCGCGGGCGTAGCGTCCGCGCAACTGGTATGACAGGTATACCAATGCTCGACACGGCGGTGCGCCAGCGCAAGCTCTACGAGGAGGTCGCCGCCCGGCTGGAGCGGATGATCGCCGAGGGCCACTACGCCGCTGGCGACGCGCTGCCCTCGCAGCGCACGCTGATGGAGACCTTCGGCGTCGGCCGCCCGGCGATCCGCGAGGCGCTGTTCCACCTGCAGAAGATGGGGCTGATCGACATCCGCTCCGGCACGCGGGCGATCGTGACGCTGCCGACGCCGGCGTTCGTGGTGGATGCGCTGGCGGTGACCGCCCGCCACATGCTGGCCGCGCCGGGTGGGGTGCAGAACTTCCAGAGCCTGCGCGTCTTCTTCGAGGTCGGCCTCGCCCGCCACGCGGCGGAGCACGCCAGCGCCGACGACCTCGCGCGGTTCCGGGCGGCCCTCGAGGAGAACTGCGCCTCGCTCGGCGACCTCAAGCGCTTCGAGCGCACCGACGTCGACTTCCACTACGTGCTGGCGGTCATCCCCCGCAATCCGATGTTCACGGCGATCCACGCCGCACTCGCCGAGTGGCTGCTGGAACAGCGCCAGACGACGCTCGCGCCCGGCGAGGACACGGTCGCCTACGAGGCGCACCGGGCGATCTTCGAGGCGGTGGCGGCGCATGACGCCGACCGGGCGGAGGCTGCGATGCGCGCTCACCTCGACTACGTCACCCGGCGCTACAACGCGGTGGTGGAGAAGCGGCGATGAGCGGCTACGTCATCCTCGTCGACTTCCAGGTGGTGCCGGGCGAGCGCGCGGCCTTCCGCCGCCTGATCGACGAGAACGCCCGCGAGTCCTGCCGCACCGAGCCCGGCTGCCGGCGCTTCGACGTGCTGGAGCCGGCCGGCGAGCCCGACCGCGTGCTGCTCTACGAGATCTACGACGACCGGGCGGCCTTCGAGGCGCACACGCGCACCGACCACTTCGCCCGCTTCGACGCCGCCAGCGCGGCGCTGGTCGCGGCCAAGGCCGTCACTGAGTGCGCCCTCGTCTGCGAGGGCGGCGCATAGCTTCAGACACCTTCGACCCGGCCGAAGAGCCCGGGCGGAACACGACAGGGAGAGAATGCATGGCGGGCGAGAGTTCGGTGGGTCCGGGCCTGAAGGCGATGGCCGGCACGCGGGCGCCGAAGTTCGGGCACTTCATTGTCGAGTTCGCGACGCCGGGGATCGGCCACATCCTGAAGTCGGCCGGCTGCGACTTCGTGCTGTTCGACCTCGAGCACTCCGGCTTCGGCTTCGAGACGGTGAAGAGCGCCATCCGCTATTTCGAGGCGGCGCAGGTGCCGGTGATCGTGCGGGTGCCGTCGAAGGAGTACCACCACATCGCCCGCGCCATGGACATGGGCGCCGAGGGGCTGATGGTGCCGATGGTGGGCTCCGCCGAGGAGGCCCGCCAGATCGTCCACTCGATGAAGTACCACCCGCAAGGTGGCCGCGGCGTCGCCCTGCAGGTGGCGCACGACCGCTACCGGCCCGGCGCGGTCGCCGACAAGTTCACCGCCACCAACGCCCGCACGACGCTGTTCTGCCAGATCGAGACGGCCGACGGGGTGAAGAACTGCGAGGAGATCGCGGCGGTCGACGGTGTCGACTGCCTGTGGGTCGGCCACTTCGACCTCTCGGTCGGCCTCGGCATCCCCGGCGAGTTCGAGCACCCGGACTTCAAGGCGGCGATCGACCGGACCGTGAAGGCCGCCCGCAAGCACGGCAAGGCGATGGGCCGGCTGGTGCCGACGGTCGAGGTCGGCATCGAGCTCTACGACGTCGGCTTCGACTTCATCTGCTACTCCGGCGACGTCTGGGTGCTGCACAACGCGCTGGCCGAGGCGATCGGTAAGCTGCGCGAAGGCACGAAGGGAAGTGCGGCGGCACACAAGGCGGCCGCCACGAAGGCGAGCGCGAAGGCCCCGGCCAAGGTGTCCGCCAAGCCTGCGGCGAAGCCGGTTGCCAAGGCACCCGCCAAAGCTCCGTCCAAGTCCCCCGCCACGCGGAAGGCGCGCCCATGAGCGGACCGTTCCGCGTCGCGCTGTCCGGCGACTTCAAGAAGCCCGACGGCTCGCCGACCTACCCGGACTTCGACCTCGCGCCGCTGCGCGCCGCGCCGAACGTCGAGGTAGAGTTCCTCGACGTCGCGAACCCGCTGCGCGCCGAGCAGCTCGAGGACTTCGACGCCCTCATCCTGCTCACCCATCGCTTCGGCCGCGACAGCGTGCCGAAGAGCGGCCGCCTCGCCGTCATCGCCCGCTTCGGCGTCGGCTACGACACCGTCGACGTGCCGGCCTGCACGGAGGCCGGCATCGCCCTCGTTATCACGCCGGACGGCGTGCGGCGGCCCGTGGCGGTGTCGATCCTGGCGCTGATGCTGGCGCTGACCGGCAAGATGATGGTGAAGGACCGGCTGACGCGGGAAGGGCCGACGGGCTTTGCCCAGCGCTCCGAGCACATGGGCGTCGGCCTGGTCGGCCGGACGCTCGGCTCGGTCGGCATCGGCAACATCGGCGCGGAGTTCTTCCGCATCGCCAAGCCGCTCGACATGCGCTTCATCGCCCACGACCCCTTCGCGGACAAGGCGGTTGCGGCCGAACTCGGCATCGAGCTCGTCAGCCTCGAGGAGGTCTTCCGGCAATCGGACGTTTTGTCGGTGAGCTGCCCACTGACGCCGGAGACGCACCACCTCGTCAACGCCGAGCGGCTCGCCCTGATGAAGCCAACGGCCTACCTCATCAACACGGCGCGCGGGCCGATCGTCGACCAGAAGGCGCTGACGAAGGTGCTGCAGGAGCGCCGCATCGCCGGGGCCGGGCTCGACGTGCTCGAGCAGGAGCCGCCGGACGCGGACGATCCGATCCTCAAGCTCGACAACGTCATCCTGGCGCCGCACGCGCTGTGCTGGACCGACCAGTGTTTCGCCGGCAACGGCGCCGCCGACGTCAAGGCGGTGCTCGAGGTGCAGCACGGCCGCGTGCCGCGCGGCGTCGTCAATCGCGCCGTGCTCGAGACCGCAGCGTGGAAGCGGCGGCTCGCCGATTTCCACGGCCGTTTCGGCGACTAGTTCGAGAGGGCGGAGGGCAACCGCCCCGTCAACAAGGGAGTGCCTTCAGACCGGGTTGCCGGGCGGCGGCCCCACTTTCGGCAAAGCGACGGCTCGCCGGGGCGCCCGCGCCGCGAGCCACCGGAGACCGCCGGCGAGAACGCCCGGACAGACCCGTCCGCGCCGTCCGACCGTGCGGCCCTTTAGGGAGGAGTGAGGACCATGAACGATCGCGAAAGGCGTGACTTCGAAGCCGGCCTCGCACAGGAGGTCGATGCTCTGCTGCGCGGGGAACCGACGCGGCGCACCTTCATCACCCGCTTCGGCCAGATGACGGGCATGCTGGCGCTCAGCGGCCCGATGCTCGGCGCGATGACCGACTGGGCGCTCGCCCAGGCCAAGCTCGAGCTCGCCGACCCGTCGACGCCGCTCGGCAAGGCGCAGGCGCTGGCGCTCGCGGCCTCCACCGAGGGGCCGACGGACGGCTCCGCCTACCGCGCCGTGCAGGCGGCCAAGCAGTATTCCGGCGTCACGCTCTCGATGACGTACGAGGCCGGCCTGCAGGCGCTCGACCCGCGCAACTTCTCCGGCCCGATGTGGGAACAGCTCACCGGCATCAAGTCGAATGTCGTCGAGCTCTCCAACCCGGACCAGTATTCGAAGGCGGTGGCCGAGCACATCGCCGGCTCGGGCGCCTTCGACGTCCTCGACATTTCGCCGGCCTGGACCCCTTCGCTCGCCGACGGCGGCGTCATCGCCCCGCTCGACGACTACATCAAGGAGTACATGAACCCGGCCGACCTCGAGGACTACCACCCGCTCTACCGCGCCCTGCCGACCTACAAGGGCAAGATCTGGGGCTTCTTCGACGACGGCGACATGTTCGCCCTCTACTACCGCAAGGACATCTTCGAAGACCCGAAGCTGATGGCGGCCTACGAGGCGAAGTTCGACAAGAAGCTCGCGCCGCCGACGACCTGGGAGGACTACGCCCAGATCGCGCAGTTCATTACCGACCAGATGGCGCCGAACGTCTACGGCGCCGGTCACTTCCGCAAGGCGGGCAGCCCGGGCAACCAGTTCGACTTCCTGCAGCAGTTCCGTGCCAACGGCGGCCAGCTGTTCGACGACAACATGAAGGCGCAGCTGGCCTCGCCCGCCGGAATCAAGACGCTACAGAACATGATCGCGGCGAACAACGCCTCGATCCCCGGCAACAACGAGCTCGATGCCGTGTCGCTGTGGGCCGCCTTCCTCACCGGCAAGGTGGCGATGATCTACTCGTGGCCGCCGTCGGGCCGCATGGCGGCGAACTACTCGCAGACGGCGACGGCGATCA
>CALRZT010000160.1:0-10515 GCA_943372725.1 Pseudoxanthobacter soli DSM 19599 | reverse complement strand
CGGAGCGCGAGAAGCGTGGCGATGGCGCGGCGGGCAAGGGCGTTGGTGTCGACGAAGCCCAGCGCAGGCAGCCCGCGTGGACGAAGGTGCAGGTCGGAGATCTGCGCAATCAGGATCATGTCTCCCCCCGAGGTCCCGAAGCGGCGGCGGCGTGGCGTTGACGTCGCCGCAAAGCGACGGCTATCACGCGACGGCGGCCTCGGCGAGAGGCCGAGGCGAGCCTCTGCAGCCGCTCCCCGGACGATCGGATGTCATGAGCATGAGCGGCCAGGCAGGGACCCCCGCCGGCGGATCGGCCGTCCGGTCCACCGGTGACGACCGGGCGGAGTGGCGCGCCGCCAACCGGGCGGTCCTGGCGATCATCCTCGTCGCCACCGCGGTGCGGCTCGCCTTCGCAGGGACGATCGGCCTCGGCATCGACGAGAGCTACATGGTTGCCGCCGGGCGGACGCTCGGGTGGAGCTACTTCGACCACCCGCCGCTGTCGTGGTGGCTCTCCCGCGGCGCGGCACTGGCTGCCTTCAGCGAGGCGCCGGTCGTCGTCCGCCTGCCGTTCGTGGTGCTGTTCGCCTTCACCACCTGGTTCGTCTACCGGCTGACGGCGCTCCTCTACCGCCCGCGGGCCGGCGTCTGGGCGGCGGCGGCCCTGACGCTCGCCCCGATGCTCGGCGTCACCAGCGCGACGTGGGTGCTGCCGGACGGCCCGCTCGACTTCGCCCTGGCAGGCTTTGCGCTGGCGAGCGCACATGCGGTGCTCGGCCGCTCGGCGCACCCGCTCGGATGGTGGCTGGTCGCGGGCGTGTGTGCGGGCCTCGCGGTGATGTCGAAGTACAGCGCGGTGCTGACGCTGGCGGGCTTGCCGCTGTTCCTGCTGACTTCGCCGCGCCACCGCCACTGGCTGCTGCGGCCCGACCCCTGGTTCGCCCTCGGCTTCGCTCTGGTCGTCGCCCTGCCGCTGATCGTGTGGACCCTCGAGTACGGCGCGGCCTCGCTCGGTTTCCAGGGGGGGAGGGCGGCTGTCGAGACGTTCCGTCCGTGGGGCCCGCTCGCGGTCCTCGCCGGTGCGGCCGTGTTCCTGCTGCCGTGGATCTTCGCGGGGCTCGCCTTCGCCCTCGTCGGCCTGATGCGGCGCGGGCGAAGAGACCCCGTGAGCTGGTTCCTGCTCTGCCTGGCGTTGCCGGCGATCGCGCTGTTCTCCATCGTCGCGCTGTGGTCGGAGAAGCTGCCGCTGTTCCACTGGGCGGCGCCCGGCTACCTCATGCTGTTTCCGGCGCTGGGCGATCTCCTGGACCGCTACCGCGACGCTCGCTGGCTGCGTCCGACGGCGATCGCCACCGCGAGCCTCGTTCTCGCCGGCCTGGCGGTGGTCTCGCTCGAGGTGCGGACGGGGGTGCTGTCGCGGCTGGTGCCGGCCCTGGCGCGCGAGCAGCCGGCCCTGCAGGCGGTCGACTGGACGGCGCTCCGGGACGACCTGCGCCGCCGCGGCTTGCTCGGGCGCCCGGATCTCGCCGTGGCGGCGCCGCAGTGGCACGCCGCGGGCAAGGTCGACTATGCGCTGGGTGGCGCCTTGCCGGTGTTCTGCCTGTGCGCAGACGCGCGCCAGTATGGCGTCGTCCACCCGGCGCAGGACTTCAGGGGTTCCGACGTGCTGATCGTGCTGCCGCCGGGCAGCCGGCGCGACCCGCTGGTCCAGTACGCCGATCTGTTCGCCACGCTCGAGCCGGCCGGGACCGTGGACGTCGGCCCCGTCGGTGGCGAAGCGGCCCGGCTGCGCCTGTTCATCGGCAGGGACTACAGCGGTGCAGTCCCGGAAGCCGGAGCGGCGCGCTGAGGCGGCGCCGCGATCTGGCGTCGTCCTCCGTCAGGCCTCGCAACGGTCACGCATCGACCAACGGTCACGCATCGACCAACGGTCACGCGTCGACCGAGGTCACGCGTTGGCCCCGGACTCCGCGACGACAGCGGCCGCCGGGATCGCCGACGATGCCGCCTCGCTGGCGACCTGCTCGCGCAGGCACCGCCGCTCGAGCAGCGCCATGCCCACCGTCGCCAGGAACGGCAGCGCCTGAACCACCAGGACGATGGCGAAGACGTAGATCTCGCGGACCTCGTCCCGGTTGGTGAGCCACAGCAGGATCGCGCCGGCGACCAGCAGGGAGCCGATGATCGCCTCCCACCGCGCCGGGAAGGCACCGACGGCACTCTTCTTTGCGCCCTTGGCGGTGCGCAGGAACGGCAGCGTGTCCTTGAACAGCCCGAGCGTCACGGCACGGGCGATGGTGAGCTGGAGGCTCATCGCGGCGATCGCCGCGCCAATGGCGTAGCGCATCGGCATCCGCACCCGCAGCCGGTAGAGCAGCGAGAAGTGCAGGATGTTGACTAGGAAGACGATGACCACCGGCAGCGTCAGGACGGAGTCGGGCAGCGCGATGCCGGCGAAGGCGACGACGGGCACCCACATCAGGTTGAGGAGGGCGGCGGCGACGCCGAGCGTCTCGGCTCCAAGCCAGTTCATCCAGCCGATCAGGTACTCCACGCGCTGCGGGCCGGCGAGGCGGGAGCGGTTCGGCAGCAGCCGGCGCCAGTGCTTGCGGCAAATCTGCAGGCCGCCATAGGCCCAGCGATGGCGCTGCGTCTTGAACGACTGGTAATCGTCCGGCAGCAAGCCGTGGCCGTAGCGGCGCCGGGTGTAGTGCGCCGTCCAGCCGCGCTCGAGGATCGACAGGCCGAGATCGGTGTCCTCGGTGATGGTGTCGCTCGACCAGCCGCCGGCCTCGTCGAGGGCAGCGCGGCGGATCAGGCACATCGTGCCGTGGACGATGATGGCATTCGACTCGTTGCGCTGCACCATGCCGATGTCGAAGAAGCCGGCGTATTCGGCGTTGAGCACGCGATGGAAGACGCTGCGGGCGTCGTCGCGGTGATCCTGCGGGGCCTGGATGAGCCCGACCCGCGGGTCGCTAAAATGCGGAACGAGGTCCTTCAGCCAGTCCGGCTGCACGACATAGTCTGCATCGAGAAGGGCAACGATCTCCGCGTCCTCGGCCGTCTCGCCGAGCGCGAGGCGCAGGGCCCCGGCCTTGAAGCCCTCGACGCGCTCGGCGTTGATGAACTTGAAGCGCGGCCCGAGAGCGCGGCAGTGCGCCTCGACCGGCAGCACCATCGCGGGATCGGGGGTGTTGTTGACGACGACCACGCACTCGAAGTTCGGGTAGTCGAGCGCCGCGACGGAATCGAGCGTCTGCTTCAGCATCTCCGCCGGCTCGCGATAGGCGGGGATGTGGATCGACACCTTCGGCAGATAAGGCGCGGACACCGTCGCGACATCGGGGACGAGCGGAACGGTGCGCGGCTGCGGGTCCGGCAGCGGCGTCGCCTCGGGAATGAGCCGGGCCGGCTGGCGACCGAGGGCCACCGCGGCGATCTCCTCGATGCGCGCCAGCGACAGGAGGACGAGCGGTACGAGCAGGATCAGCCCGGCGACCCACATGACGGCGCTGCCGACCACGAGGTAGTGGGAGAGCGGATGGGCGATCGTGATGGCGAGCCACGCCCCGACCGACTGTGCCGCCGCCGCCATCACCATCGCCTGCAGGAAGGTCGGCCGCTTCAGGAGGAAGACGAACAGCGACAGCAGCGTGCCGACGAGGAGCGCAGCACCGGCGATGCGCTCCTTGTTCGGCTCCGTGATGGTACCGGCGAGATCGAACTTGAGGTTGCGGTCGGCGTCGAAGAGGCCCCAGTACGCACCGACGGAGCCTTCGTTCACCTTCCAGCGCTGATCGAAGGCCTCGACGATGTTGTAGTCGATGCCGAGGTCGCGGGCGCGGCTGACGAAGGCGCGCAGGATCTCCGCCTGCGCGACCGGACCCGGCTCCGCCGCCTTCATGTTGTAGCCGCCGGAGGGCCAGCCGAATTCGGCGACGACGATGTGCTTGCCCGGGAAGGCGGTGCGCAGCCGGTTGTAGGCCTCGACGGCGTGCTGGACGACGCTCTCGCGCGGCACGCCTTCCCAGTAGCCCAGCATGTGGGCGGCGACGAAGTCGACCGCGCCGGCCATCTCGGGGTTCTCGAGCCAGGTCGACCAGATGTCGCCGGTGGTGATCGGCACCGGGCTCTCGCTGCGGACCTTGCGCAGCAGTTCCGCCATCTCGGCGCCGGTCTTCTCGCCGCGCAGCACCGTCTCGTTGCCGACCACGATCGCCTCGACCGTGCTCGGATACTTGTGAGCGAGGTCGAGGGCGGCCTTGATCTCGCGGGCGTTGCGCTCCTCGTCGAGATCGATCCAGGCGCCCATCGTCACCTTGATGCCGAATTCGGCGGCGATCTCGGGGACGTGCTCCAGGCCGCCGGTCGAGGCGTAGGTCCGGATGCGCTTCACATAGGGAGCGACCACCGCCATGTCGGCGCGGATCTGCTCCGGCGTGACGACGTCGCCGTCCTCGGGATTTTGCGACGCGTCATACGGCGCGAACGACAGGCTCTCCAGCTTGCCCGAGACGTCGGGAGGGGTGACCTCCTCGCCATTGATGAGCCAGATCGCGCCGTGGACCATGACGGCCAACAGCACCGCCACGAATGCAACCGGCATCGTGCGCCGCAACTTACCGACGAAGCCCATCGACCCACCGCTCCCCGAGATCTCGAGGCTGAGAGAACGTATTCACGCGGCTTCGGTTCCTGCCGCCGTCGGACCGGCCCTGGAGAAAGAGCCGATCCGCACAAACAGAAGAAGCCTGGAGATATTGGAAGTTTTCGGGCGCCACCGACGTTTCCGGTGTCGTCGTGGGAAGCGACGACCCGGTGCCCGCTGCGGACCCTTGCCTAATCTCGTAGCATGGATGCTGCGATGCGAGAGGTGGACTCGAACCGCGTCACTGCGCCGCGGGTGGCTGCCCGGCGGCGGGCGGGGCCTCGGTCGGCTGGGCGGGCGTTTCGCCGGCCGGCGGCGCGGCCGCGCCGTCCGCAGTCGGGGCGGCAGCCGGCTGCAGCGAGGCGGGATCGAGGGCCGGATTGGCCCAGCAGGCGTTCGCCCGGGTGGGCAGGCCCGGATCGCCCTGTTCGGGGCTGACACCCACCTTCACGAGGCAGCGGAAGGCGGCGGGGATGTGCTCGGACGGGCAGTCGAAGCGGTCGTAGAGATCGATGAAGTCGGTCGCGGTGCGGATGTCGTCGCGCCACAGCAGGCTGAGGATCCGCTCCCCCGCCCAGGTGCACTCCGGGCTGTCGGGGCCGGGAAACTCCGGGTCCTGGGCCATGGCCGTGCCGCCGGCCAGAGCGAGCGCCAGAGCCACGACGGCCACATGGGCACCGGCTGCGATCGCGACGGTCCGGGTGGCGCGGCTGGCGACCCCGGAAGCACGACGGGGGAGGGGCGAGGATCGCGGCATGGGGGAATTCCGGTGCAGGCAGGGGGCGGCAGGGGTTGAGGGTCCGGCGGAGCGGAGGATGGAGCAAGCCTCTCGGCCTGTCCATCGACCGCGCCGTCGGGGTATCAGAGTGCGGCGAGGTGCGCGGCGGCGGCCGCCCGGAACGCGTCGCCGAACTCCGGGTGTTCCGCCGCATAGGCCAGATTGGCCATCAGGAAACCGATCTTCGAGCCGCAGTCATAGGTGCGGCCGGTGAACTCCAGGGCTGTCAGGGACTGCGTCCGCATCAGCTGGAGCATGGCGTCGGTGAGCTGGATCTCGCCACCGGCGCCGGCCTCCTGGGTCTCCAGGAGGTCGAAGATCTCCGGCTGCAGCAGGTAGCGGCCGGTGATGATGAGGTTCGACGGCGCCGTGCCGCGCGGCGGCTTCTCGACCACGCCGATGACGTCGTAGACGCGGTCTCCGCCCGGGGCGATCTTGCAGACGCCGTATTGATGCGTCTGGTCCTCCGGGACCGGCTCGACGGCGATGACGTTGCCGCCGCGCTCGGCATAGACGTCCATCATCTGCGACAGGCAGCCTCGCTCGGCCTTGATCAGCACGTCCGGCAACAGCAGGGCGAACGGCTCTCGGCCGATGATCTCGCGCGCGCACCAGACGGCGTGTCCGAGGCCGAGCGGCGCCTGTTGGCGGGTGAAGCTCGTCTGCCCGGCGAGCGGCCGGGCGGCTTCGAGGATGGCGAGCGCGTCCTTCTTGTTGCGCTCCCGCAGCGTGTCCTCGAGCTCGTAGGCGATGTCGAAATGGTCCTCGATGACCGCCTTGTTGCGGCCGGTGACGAAGACGATGTGCTCGATGCCGGCGGCCCGCGCCTCGTCGAAGACATACTGGATGACCGGGCGGTCGACGACCGTCAGCATCTCCTTCGGCATCGACTTCGTCGCCGGCAGGAAACGCGTTCCGAGGCCGGCGACCGGGACCACGGCCTTTCGTATCGGCGCCTTGCTCACTCCCCAGCCTCCCTGCAGCCATCGTTGGTGCGATCAGCCCCTCGCACGCTGTCAGCACTAGCGAAACGTCGGCGCGCCCCGCAAGCCCGTGCGGACCGGCAACGCTCCCGGAGGCAAGGGAGTTTCCGACGTGGTGCAGACTTCGTTGCCACCGCGGCTGGTGCCCGTCACGACGTCTCCAGGATGCGCCGACGCGCAAAGCGCTCCGCCACCAGGCCGATGAACAGCGTCGTCACCGAGAAGCCGACGAAGTAGTAGGGATCATAGAACGGGTATTCGTAGATGTCGTAGTAGCCGTTGCGCGAGGCGACCACGGCGTGAGCCAGGGGATTCCAGTAGAGAATGTCCTGGATGTAGCTCGGGAACGTGTGCAGCGGGTGCAGGACGCCGGAAATCAGGAAGAGCGGCATCATCAAGATGGCGAAGAACTTGTCCCACGGGGGAAAGTACGAGCAGATCGCAGTGTTGATCAGGCCGCTGCCGAGTCCGAGCATGGCGCAGATGATGAGCGGGAAGAATGTTGCGCCGACGTCGTGCGGCAGCCCGTATCCATTGACTAGGTAGTAGCCGAGGAAGAAAATCGCGTAGATCACGATGTAGAGCAGTAGCTGAATGATCGCCGCTGCGATGAACGGGTCGATCGGTCGCACGATCGGAATGTACAGGCACTTCTTGTAGCGCTTGATGGAGGCGCGGACTTCCTTGGCGACGCGACGATAGGAGTTGAACGGAATGACGCCGGTGGCGAAGAAGAGAATGAAACTGGTGCCGATCTTCGCCTGCTTGTCGATGAAGGAAACCGCGAACGAGACCGACAGCACGAAGAAGAACGGCTCGGCGAGCGCCATGAACGCGCCGAGCTTGTGGCCGAGGATCTTGGTGCGGAAGTCGCGCAGGGTCAGCGCCCAGATGACGCGGAATTGCGTCGCCAGGGCGGCGCCGATCCCCTCGTTGCCGCGGTAGCCGGGGAAGGCCAGCGGTCCGGGCGCCGTCGTCGTCTCGATCGGTGGGGCGGTCGTGACGAGGCTCATGACGGTTCACCGGCGCGCGTATCGGCCGCATCCGGCCGGATGGAGGCGGATAGCCCCGCCGGGTCGAACCACCGCGCCGCCGCGTAGAGGGCGACGTCGGAAGCGTTGTGCTCGAGGATGGCGTCGAGGGCGACCGGGTCCAGCGGCGGGCGGCGGCCCTGACGCGTGGCCGAGACGTTGGCCCGCGGGCGCAGCCGGTCGACGAGCCGCGCACGGCGCCCGACGAGGGCGTCCACCGCCGGCAGGAATGCGTCGTCGAGCGTGTCGGTGGTGCCGACGGCGGCGAAGCGCGGCAGGTTGGCGATGGCGTTGAGGCGCGCCTTCTCGCCGAGTTGCGAACGGCGACGGCGGGTGACGCCGGCGAGCTTCCGCGTCATGTAGTTGCGCGTATAGACGGTCAACCGCGGGTCCTCGCTCGTCGCGAACGCCAGGAGGTCGTTCTCGGCGCAGAAGCGAACGCGGAAGCTGTGGTCGCCGTCTGCGTCCTCGGCCGACGTTCCGAGGGTGACAGCTTCCCGACGAAAGTGGTGATACTGCGACAGCATGCGGTCGACGGGATCGCGCAGCACCGTCACCCACGCCCAGTCGGCGAAATGGTCCTCGAGGAGCGGCAAGCTGAGGTGGCCGACGACGGCGCGGCGACCCGAGAGCGCTGCCTCGCCCCGCCCGAGCGCGGCGTCGAGAGCGTGGACGTCCTTGACGTGCAGGACCGCGCTCGCGCCGAGGCGCGACCGCAGCCGCTCGATCACGGTGGTGCCGCCGCACTTGAAGAGGTGGAGGAAGACGATGCGGCGGCCGGGGACGGGAGGCATGCGTGGCCGCTCACGTCGCCGGCATGAAGTCGGGGCGGTTGAGGTCGAAATTCGAGGAATAGAAGGGATCGCTCATCAGCGTCACGCCCCAGGCGGCGCGCATGTAGGCGACCTCCATCTCGTAGCGCGTGCGCTTCTCCGGCGCCATGTCGAGGCCGCGCGAGGCCGATTCGTAGTGGATCAGGCGGGCGAACGGCGTCCAGAGGATGCGGTAGCCTCGCTGGCGGATCTTCAGGCAGAGGTCGATGTCGTTGTAGGCGACGGTCAGGTTGGTCTCGTCCAGGCCGCCGGCTTCCTCGTAGACGGACTTGCGCATCACCATCACCGCGCCGGTGACGGCCGACAGGTCGTGCACCACCGACAGCCGGCCGAAGTAGCCCGTCGAGTCGCGCGGGAAGAGGTGGTGGACGTGGCCGGCGACGCCGCTGATGCCGAGCCCGACCCCGGCGTGCTGGATGCGCCCATCGGGGTAGAACAGCTTGGCGCCGACGCAGCCGACGTCCGGCCGGAGTGCGTGGCTCACCATCTCCGTCAGCCAGTCGGCATGGGTGATCTTGATGTCGTTGTTGAGGAGGCCGATCAGCGGGCTCTCCGCCAGGGCGACGGCGCGATTGTTGAGGCGCGAGTAGTTGAACGGCGATTCGTCGCGCACCACGGTGACGTTGTCGCGGGCCGCCGCCGCCGACAGCAGCGCCAGCGCCTCGGTGTCGACGGTGCCGTTGTCGATCAGCACGAGGCGGAAGTTCGGGTAGTCGGTCAGTTCGAACAGCGACGTCAGGAACGGGCGCAGCAGGTCGGGGCGGTCGCGCGTCGGCACGATCAGGGTGACGAGCGGCGCCGGCGCCGCGACGGCCCGCCGGACGCGGTACGACGGGAACTCCGGCACCGCCAGGACCGAGCCCTGGATGCCGGCGCGCTGCAGATGGTCCTCCAGCGCGGCGCGCCCGGCGCCGAACGCCTCGCTCATCGTCGAGCCCGGCGTTTCCGGTCGCAGGCCGGCGTAGCGGTGGCACAGCACCTTCGGCAGGTGGACGATCGCGTGCGGGTCGATGCGTTCCATGATCCGCAGCAGCAGGTCGAATTCCTGCGCCGCCTCGACCGCGCGCCGGAAGCCGCCCGCCGCCCGCACCGTCGCCACGTTGAGGACCGTCGGCCGGCCGAGGTAATTCCAGGAGCGGAACAGGTCCTCGCTCCAGTCCGGCTTGAAATGCGGGTCGCTGCGGCCCCCGTCCTCGTCGAGGGTATCCTCGTCGGCGTAGATCACCTCGGCGTCCGGCCGCGTCTCGAGTGCGAAGGCGAACTCCGCCAGCGCATGCGGCCGGAGCCGCTCCGTCTCGCCGATCACCGCGACGTGGGTGCCGGTGGCGGCGGCGAGGGCGGCGTTCGCCGCCGTCGACACGCCCGAGCCGGCGGGAACCCGGCGCACCAGGATGCGACGATCGCGGGCGCTCCAGGTGTCGCAGAGCGTCGCCACCTCGGGATCGATGTCGCGATCGAGGGCGATCGAGAGCTCCCAGTCGGGCCAGATCTGCTCGGTGACGGCCTCGATGGCGGCCTCCACGAGGGGCAGGCGGCCGGTCGAGAGCGGCATCAGCAGCGTGAAGCGCGGCCGCGCGGTCAGCGCCGCGGCGCGCTCCGTGATCGCGGCGCGGTGGCGGTGGGCGTCGTAGTCGAAGCTCGCCTGCCAGAGATTGTAGCGGATGTCGCGGTTGCTCGAGGCCCAGTAGAGGCTGGAGGCGCTCGAGAAGTTCTCGACCCGCTTCGGCTGCACGACGGACAGCGCGGCATCACGCACGAACCGGCGAAAGCGGACGGGATCGGCGCGCAGATGCTTGATCGCCGAGCCGATCGCCCGGCGCGCCACCTTCCAGAACGGGATCTTGCGGACGGCGAAGGTGTCGATGACGAAGCCCGTCGGGTGGTCGCAGGGCTCGAAGCGCAGCGACTGCAGCGGCCGCGGCACCCGGCAGAAGGCCGAGAACATCGGCGGATGGTCGCGCGCGAGGCGGATCGGCAGCCCCTCCGGCCCGTCGCCGAAGTCGAAGCGCACGCGCGGCCGCACCATCGGATCGGTCTGGATGCGCGCCTCGACCCGGTACCACCCCGGCAGCAGCGGGGTGTCGAAGCGCAGCTGGAACCAGGCGCGATGCGACAGCGCGCGGAAACCGGAGCCGACCGGCTCGATGTCGTGGCTCTCCTCGAGCTTCGCCGGCACCGCCCAGGGCGGCTGCCGCGCCGCCTCCTGGGCGCGCTGGTCGACGATCAGGATGCCCGAGCGCGTGCGGCGGCGGTGGAC
>CALRZT010000159.1:0-10605 GCA_943372725.1 Pseudoxanthobacter soli DSM 19599 | reverse complement strand
TCGCCCCTTCCCGTTTGAGCATGTGGCAGACGGTCAGTCGCGCAGGATCGCCGCGACGAGGCGGTTGACCTCGGCCGACTTCTCCATGTGCGGCAGGTGACCGACGGCGGCGAGCCGGTGCACCGTCACCGAGGCCGGCAGGCCGTCGGCGCCGGACGCCGGCAGGATCTGGTCGCTCTCGCCGACGATCACCTGCACCGGCACCTTGGCGCCCGCAAGCGCATCCCGCAGGCTGGCGCTCTGCTTGCCGCCGGAGAAGTTCGCCGCCGCGATCGCCGTCAGCGCCTCGCTGGCGCCGTCGAGGCGCTTGAACTTCAGCACGTCCTCGACCATGTCGGCCGTCACCATCGAGGGGTCGGCGACGAGGAGTTCGATCACCGGCCGGAGCTTGCGCGCGCGGGACTCGCCCAGGAAGCCGTCGATGAAGCCCTGGTTGATGGTGCCGGCGATGCCCGCCGGCGCCACCAGCGACAGCGAGGCGACGCGGTCGGGGTGGGTGGCGGCGATGTGGGCCGCGATGGCGCCACCGAGCGAATGGCCGGCGAGATGGGCCTTGTTTATGTCGACCGCGTCGAGGAAGGCGACCACCGCCGCGGCGAGGCCGGCGACGGAGCCGTCCTTCACCGCCTTCTCCGAGCCGCCGTGGCCGGGCAGGTCGAGGGCGTAGACGGTGCGGCCCTCGGCGAGCGCCTCGTGATTGAACAGCCAGGCGGCATGGTCGGAGCCGAAGCCGTGGATGAGGACGACCGGCGTGCCCTCGCCCTCGCCGAGCTTCAGGTAGCGGATGCGGCCTGCGGCGGTCTCGATCACCTCGGGCTGCGGCGCGGCGACGGTCTCGGAGGCGGCCGAGGCCATGCTCTCCTGGAACTGCGTCACGAAGGCGTCGATCTCCGCGTCGCCGACACTCTTGTCCGCGACGACGGCGAGCAGCGCGCCGACCGGCACGACGTCGCCTTCGGCGATGACGCGGCGGCGGACGAGGCCCTCGACCGGGCTCTCGAACGAGTTGGCGATCTTCGTCGTCTCGATGTCGGCGATTTCCTGGCCGCGGGCGATCTTGTCACCCTCCGCGATGTTCCATTTCGACAGGGTCCCCTCCTGCATGGCGAGGCCCCACTTCGGCATGACGATCGGTTCGATGGACATCGGCGGTCTCCGGAAAATTGGAAGTTGGCGCGGCGGGTGAGCCGCTCGTCCTCCCCCTGCCAGGGGGAGGGACAGCCGGCCGCAGGCCGGCAGGTGGGGGCCTGTCAATCCAGCGTGACGACGACAACCATCGAGCGCGGGACCCACAGGCCCCACCCTGATCGCCTTCGGCGGTCTGTCCCTCCCCCTGGCAGGGGAGGGACGGGCGTCGCGCTTGCGTCGCCTACTCCGCGGCGACCCGCGTCGGCTGGCCGACGAGCTCGCGCACGGCGGCTTCGATCTTCGCCGGGCTCGGCACGTAGAGGTCCTCCAGCGCCGGCGAGAACGGCACCGGCGCGTGCGGGGCCGTCACCATCCGCGGCGCCGCCTTCAGCTTGTGGAACGACCGCTCAGCCACCAGCGAGGCGATGTCGCTCGCCATCGAGCAGCGCGGGTGCGACTCGTCGACAACGACCAGCCGACCCGTCTCCTCCGTCGTCTCGATGATCGTGTCGAGATCGAGCGGCGAGGTGGTGCGCGGGTCGACGACCGTGCAGGTGATGCCCTGCTTGGCGAGGTTGTCGGCCGCCTGGTTGGCGAAGCCGACCATCCGCCCGATCGCCACGATCGTGCAGTCCTCGCCTTCGCGCGTCACGTTCGCCTCGCCGAAGGGGATGGTGTAGGGCTCGTCCGGAACCTCCATCTCCTCGTCGTAGAGAACCTTGTGCTCGAAGAAGATCACCGGGTCGTCGTCGCGGATCGACTGGATGAGCAACCCCTTCGCCTCGTAGGCGTTCGACGGCACCACCACCTTCAGCCCGGGAATGTGGGTGAACAGCGAGTAGAGGCACTGCGAATGCTGCGAGGCGGCGCGGAAGCCGCCACCGTACATGGTGCGGATGACGAGCGGCGTGACCGCCTTGCCACCGAACATGTAGCGGAACTTCGCCGCCTGGTTGAGGATCTGGTCGAAGCAGACCCCCATGAAGTCGACGAACATCAGCTCGGCCACCGGTCGGAGACCGGTCGCGGCCGCGCCGGCGGCGGCGCCGATGAAGGAGATCTCGGCGAGGTGGGTGTCGAGGATGCGGTCCGGGCCGAACTGCGTGTAGAGGCCCTTCGTCACCCCGAGCGGGCCGCCCCAGGCGTCCTGCTGGCCGGGGGCGCCGGTGCCGCCGGCGACGTCCTCGCCCATCAGGATGACCCGCGGATCACGCTCCATCTCCTGACGGAGCGCCTCGTTGACGGCCTGGCGATAGCTTTTCTTGGACATGGTTCGCCTCCCCCTCAGTAGCGCAGATAGACGTCGGTGAGCAAATCCGCCTCGGTCGGCATCGGCGCCGCCTTGGCGTTCACCATCGTCATGGCGATGTCGTCGACGACCTTCTTGTCGACGGCATCGAATTCTTCCGGCGAGATCAGCGAGGCTTCGACGACGCGCTGCTTGAAGATCTTCAGCGGATCGTGGTTCTGGCGCAGGTTGGCGATCTCGTCCGGCGCGCGGTAGGTCATCGCGTCGCCCTCGAAGTGGCCGTAGTGGCGGCCGAGGCGGACGTGCATCAGCGACGGGCCGCCGCCGGCGCGGGCGCGGTCGATCATCTCGCCGGCCGTCTCGTAGACGGCGAAGAAGTCGAAGCCGTCGACCTCGCGGGAGGGCAGGCCGAAGCCGGTGGCGCGCCCCGTCTGGCTGCCGCCGACCGACCACGAGGAGGCGGTCGATTCCGCGTAGCCGTTGTCCTCGGCGACGAACAGCACCGGCAGGTTCCAGATCTTGGCGAGGTTGTAGCTCTCCAGGATGGCGCCCTGGTTGGAGGCGCCGTCGCCGTAGAAGCAGACCGAGACGCCGCCGGTCTTCAGGAGCTTCGAGGTGAGGGCCGCGCCGCAGGCGAGCGGGCCGCCGGCACCGACGATGCCGTTCGCGCCGAGCATGCCCTTCGACAGGTCGGCGATGTGCATCGAGCCGCCCTTGCCGCCGCACAGCCCGTCCTTGCGGCCGAAGATCTCCTTCATCATGCCGTCGACGTCGCAGCCCTTGGCGATGCAGTGGCCATGGCCACGGTGCGTCGAGGCGATGGCGTCGCGGTCGGTGAGGTGCATGCAGACGCCGACGCCCGAGGCCTCCTCGCCGGCGTAGAGGTGCACGAAGCCGGGGATGTTGCCGGCCGAGAACTCGTCATGCACCCGGTCTTCGAACTCGCGGATGGTCCGCATCCGCGTATAGGCGGCGAGAAGCGTCTCGCGCGGAAGCTGCAGTGCGCTTGACATGGTTTCCTCCAACTAGGGTCCCGTGAACCGCCGTGCTGCGACACCCGCCGGGGCGGTGCCGTCACGGTCTTCAGACATCCGGCCGCCGCCATGGGCGACCTTCGTCCGTTCGTCGCCGAGGCTGATCCGGCGACCCGACATCGTCAAGAGAGGCCGCCCCGCCACACCTGTTGCGGGCCGGCGCCCTCACGTCAGCGCCCGGCCGTTCGTCGCGTCGAACAGGTGCACCTTGCTGCTGTCGACGGTGACGAAGATCGGCGCATCCATCTCGCCACGGAAATCCGCCCCCGTCTTGGCGAGTACACGGCCGCCCTGGAAGGCGACCTCGACGAGCGTATCGCCGCCGAGCGGCTCCACCGCGTAGATCGAGCCCGACGTCCAGCCCGCGGCCGGAGCGGCGGCGGCCACCTGCACCGCCTCCGGCCGGATGCCGAGGCGCAGCCCGCCGCGGGTGCCGTTGAGGCGATGGCGGTGGGCGTCGGACAGGCGCACGCACAGGGCGCCACTGCGCACCTCGAGATCGGTCTCCGACCCCGCCGTCACCACCTCGGCGTCGAGGAAGTTCATCGGCGGCTCGCCGACGAAGCTCGCCACCCACTCGTTCGCCGGGTGGTTGTAGATGTCCTGCGGCGTGCCGATCTGCTGCAGCACGCCCTCGTTCATGACGGCGATGCGGTCGGCCATCGACAGGGCTTCGAGCTGGTCGTGGGTGACGTAGATCGTCGTCGTCGCGAGTTCCCGCTGCAGGCGCTTCAGCTCGCCGCGCATGTGGCCGCGCAGCTTGGCGTCGAGATGGCCGATCGGCTCGTCGAACAGGAACACCTTCGGCGAGCGGACGATGGCGCGTCCGATGGCGACGCGCTGTTTCTGGCCGCCCGAAAGCTCCATCGGGCGCCGGTCGAGCAGCTGTCCGATCTGCAGCATCGCTGCCGCCCGCTCGACCCGCTGGGCGATCTCCGCGCCCGGCATGCCGCGCAGCTTCAGCGCGTTCGCCATGTTGTCGCGCACCGTCTTGTGCGGATAGAGGGCGTAGTTCTCGAACACCATCGCGATGTCGCGATCCTTCGGCGGCAGCTCGTTGATCCGCTTGCCATCGAAGGTGATCTCACCGGCCGAGATGTGCTCGAGGCCCGCCAGCATCCTGAGCGTCGACGACTTTCCGCAGCCCGACGGACCGAGTACGCAGAGAAACTCTCCGCTCTCGCAGGAGAACGACAGGTCGCGGACGGCCGGAACCTTGCCGTACATCTTCCAGACCTCGGACACTATCACCTTCGTCATCGGTCCGTAGACCTCCCTTGTCGTTCCGCCCCGGGGGACGTCTTGTTCTTGCTCAGCCGCGCACGGCGCCCATGGTGAGGCCGGTGACGAGATAGCGGCGGATGACGAGCCCGAGCAGCATCATCGGCAGCGTCGTCACGACGCCGGCGGCCATGATCTTGCCCCACTGGATGTTCTGCGGCTGCACCAGTCCGCTCGTCGCGACCGGCAAGGTCTTCGCCCCGCCGGACCCGATGATCGAGGCGAACAGGAAGTCGTTCCAGGCGAACAGCACGCACAGCACCAGGAACGCGCCGATGCCCGGCGAGACCAGCGGGATGATCGCCTTGAAGGCCTGCAGCCGCGTGCTGCCGTCGACCATCGAGGCTTCCTCGATCTCATAGGGCACGTTGTCGAAGAAGCCCTTCAGGATCCAGATCGCGAACGGCAGGTTGAAGGTGGTGTAGGCGATGATGAGGCCCGGCGTGGAGCCGACCAGGCCGCCATAGCGGAAGATCGCGAACAGCGGCACCATCACCGCCACCACCGGCGCCATGCGGGTCGAGATGATCCAGAAGAACAGATCCTTCTTGCCGCGGAACTCCGCCCGCGACAGCGCGTAGGCCGCCATCGAGCCCAGCACCACCGAGATCGCCGCCGAACCGAGGGCGCTCGCGACGCTGTTGAAGAAGTAGGTGCCGAACTTCTCCTGGGTGAACAGGTCGACATAGTGCTTGAAAGTCGGCGTGAAGTCGAAGAACACGCCGATGCCGGACCAGTCTCCCACCGCCGGAAGCTTGAAAGCTTCGAGAAGGTCCTTGATCGAGGAGACAAACATGATGAAGATCGGCAGGATCGTCCAGATCAGAAAGACGACGACGAAGACGGCCGAGGCGACGCCGGCGAGTACGGAGGCCGGCGTGCGGTAGGTGACGATATCCCGCGAGGCCATGGTCCGATCCTCAGTGCTTCTGCTGCAGGCTGGGCTGCGTGAAGGCGCTGACCAGCACCATGCCGATGACGATGGTGACGACGAGCAGCGTGAAGGCGATGGCGGCGCCGTAGCCGAGGTTGAAGTTCGTGAACGACACCTCGAACAGGTAGACCGGCAGCACCTTGGTTGAATTCGCCGGCCCGCCACCGGTCAGCCGCAGGATCGCGTCGATGAAGCGGAAGTTGTCCATGAAGCGCAGCAGCACGGCGATCAGCAGGAACGGGTAGAGGTTCGGCAGCACGATGGCGAAGAAATTGCGCACCGCGCCGGCGCCGTCGACCATGTGCGCCTCGAGCTGGTCTTGGGGAACACGCTTCAGGCCGGCGAGCGCGATCAGCGTGATGAGTGGCGTCCACTGCCAGGTGTCGACGACGACGATGCCGATCATCGCGGTCGACGTGCTGCCGAGGATCGACGTTCCCGAGAGGATGCCGAGGCTCTGCAGCACCCAGTTGTACCAGCCGAAGGTGCCGTTATAGAGGTAGAACCAGACGAGGCCGGCAATCACCGGGGCCATCATCATCGGCATCAGGAAGACGGTGACGAGCGGCTTCTCCCAGCGCGAGTTGTTCAGGACCAGCGCGAGCAGCAGCCCGAGGCCGACCTGCAGGATCATGCACGTGGCGCTGTAGACGACCAGCAGCTTCCAGCCCTCGAGATAGCGCTTGTCGGACAGGAGCTTGGCGTAGTTGGCGAGACCCACCCAGACGTCGGGCTGGTTCGGCGACATCGAGACCTGATGCAGGCTCATGTAGATGAGCCAGAAGAACGGATAGAGCGAGATCGCCGCGAGCAGCAGGATCGCCGGCGCCAGCAGATAGACGTAGTAGCGCTGCGACGGCGCGACGTTGCGGGTGGCCGGCGCGACGGCGGGCGGGCGGAAATCTGTCGTGAGCGTCTGCTGCATGGCGGCGTCCGGCACAGGAAAGGCGTCAGTCCGGGGCCGCCACGAAGGCGGCCCCGGCCGGCGGTCGGCTCCTGGGAGCTCAGGCCTCGTTCAGCTCGTCGAGCTGCGTCTGGATCGCCTTGCAGGACTCCTCCGGCGAAGTCTCGCCGGCGAGGCACTTCTGCAGTTCGGACGCCAGGATCTGGTGGTACTCGTTGGACTTCGGAATCTTCGGGCCGAGCACGAAGTTCGGGTCCAGGATGCCGTAGTCGTAGACGGCGTCGAAGGTGAGCGCATTCGGCATCGCCGTCGGCCGCTCGCGCGCCGCGCCGACCTCCGGGATCTCCAGCACGGACTTGCGGGTCGGCGTGCCGCCGAGGCCCTTCAGCACCGCGAACTGGTTGTTGGTCGACACCGCCCAGCTGGCGAAGATGTACGCCGCCTTCTGCAGGTCCTCGGAGGCGTTGGCGTTGATGCCGATGCCGCCGATGCCGCAGTTGGTGCCGTTCACCGCCTCGCCGCCGTTGACGATCCACGAGGGCTCGCCGCGCGGGCACGGCGCGTAGGCGGTCTTGCCACCCGCCGCCGCCGAGGTCTTCGGATCTTCGACCGAGGCCGCGAACTCGTGATACTGCACCTGCATGGCGATCTGTCCGGCCTGGTAGACGGTGTTCAGCTGCAGGGTGCCGTTCGCCAGGTTGTCCGGGTGCGAGTTGTCGGCCTGTTCCTTGAACTTCTCCATGATCAGGACCGACTGTGCATCGCCCCAGTTGGTCTTGCCGGGGGTGCGGCTGCCGAGCTTGTCGTCGACGTTGAAGTCCGTCCAGCGGCCGTGCGCGAACAGCATGCGCTGGATGTCGAGCTGCGTCGTCCACGCGAACGAGCCCTGATGCTGGGCATACCCGTACGGGATCGAGTTGTCCTTCTCGTGCATCATCTTGAAGAACTTGGCGATGTCGTTGACCTGCTTCCAGGTCGTCTCCTTGGTGAACTCCAGCCGGTAGCCGTAGTCCGCCTCGAAGTCCTTCGTCATTTTCTCGAAGAGATCCTGCCGGTAGAACGTGCACGCCACCGCGGCGTCATAGGGCAGCGCCACCAGCCGGTCGCGGGTGTAGTAGTAGCCGCAGGCGTCGAGGAAGTTGTCGAACCACGCCTCGGCGCCGTAGCCGTCCTTGTCCTGCGGCAGCGAGTCGTCGCCGATGAACTTCGACATGTCGGCATAGAACTCGGCGAAGGGCGCGCCGATCGGCTTGTCCTGGACATAGTTCAGCTGGAAGTCGGCGCTGCCGCCGCGCAGGTCGATGCCGACCTTCTGCTGCACCACCGGCAGGTCGTCCGTCAGGATTTCGACGTCGATGCCGGTGAGGTCGTAGAAGGATTTGAGGTTGTCGCGGATGGCGAAGGACGGCGGCGTGTTCTCGGACATGAACACGAGCTTGGAGCCAGAGAACTGCTTCCACTTGGCGTCGTCGGAGGACTGCGCCTGGACGCGCGTCGAGACGATGGTCGAGCCGCCACCGACGATGAGGCCACCGGCGCCCAGGCCCGCGACCAGCGCACCGCCCCTCTGCAGGAATTCACGACGGCTGACGCGGCGCCGGACGGCGCCCTTGATCGGACGAAACATCGCTTCTCTCCCCAGTATTGTTTGTCTTGCCGGCGGTTCGCCGGCGTCCGGCACGGGTTTTCCCGGCCGGTCCACTTGGGACTTCTCAGGCGGAGTTCACAGGCGGACTTCGTGAGCGGGCCGAAGGAGCGGCCCCGTGGGCACTTTCCCTTCCTGGACGATTACGGCCGCCCGTCACCTCCACGTCGTGGGGCTGACGGCGGCCGATGCCGACCGTAGTGCCGGCGCAAACTTTCGCCGGAACAACTCCGCGCGGCCCGCCCCGACAGTTCCCGCAAAGCAACCGTGCGTCGTGCACTGCAGCAAGACAGCGGGAGAGCGGCGAGACGGACGCTCAATTCACGCCACGATCATCCAAGCCCGAAGGTCGGTCAATTGTCGCAGTGCGCCACACCTGTTGCAGGCGGTGCAACGACGGTGGCTGTCAGGGACCACGGATTGGTCTATGGTTCGGGCACGCAGAGTTCCGGCCGCAGAGCCGGGGGACCGCCCGCAGAGGCGGCCACTGCGCGGGAGGACGGAAGATGGTGCATCCGACGCCAGCCACGGCGCACGCGAGGCACGTTGAGACGTGTCTGGACGGCGGCCGGGCGCCAGCGCTGCCGCCACGCGCCCTGATCATCGATTCGTGGAAGCGTTGCGCCTCGCAGTACCGGCTCGATCCGTCGAAGTCGGAGCGGACGCGCATCCTCACCTCGTCGGAGCTCAAGGACTTCCGCGAGCCGATGTCGCCGCTGATGCGCATCGCGCGGCCGATCCTGGAGGATCTCTACCGGCACCTGGAGCCGATCGGCTACTGCGTGCTGTTCACCGATCTGAACGGCGTCGCCTTCGACTTCCTCAACCACCCCTCGCTCGATGCCGAGCACCGCACCGCAGGGCTCTATCTAGGCTCGGTGTGGACGGAGGAGACGGAGGGGACGAACGGCGTCGGCACCTGCATCGTCACCGGCCGGCCGCTGACCGTCCACCGCACCGACCATTTCCGCTCCAAGAACGCCGACCTCTCCTGCACCGTCGCGCCGGTCTTCGATCCCGACGGGGCGTTTGCGGCCGTGCTCGACGTCTCGACCGCCCGCCCCGACAAGGGCGGCGCGACGCGCTATGCGGAGCACCTCGTCGACGTGACGACGCGCCGGCTCACCAACGCCTGGTTCCGCGAGCGCCACCGCGACCGCTGGGTGCTGCGGCTGTTCCCGGATTCGGAGAACCTCGACCCCGCCCGCGAAGGGCTGCTCGCCCTCGACCACGACGGTGCCGTGGTCGGCATCTCCGACACCGCCCGCCGCCTCCTCGCCGACGAGCGCCCGGCGACCGCCCCGCCCGGCCGGCGGGCCCTCGCCGCCGCGAGCCGGCGCAAGGGAGACGCGCGCCAGGTCGCCACAGGTGGCGCGGCGCTGGCCGACGCGGCGCTGTCGACGTGGCTGAGCGGGCTCGGCACGCTGCACGACGGACCGCGCCACCTCGCGCCTCCCTCCGGCACCGGACGGCCCCTCTACCTGATCCCGATGGCCCCGGCGCGGGGCGGCCGGCGCACCGTCGTCGTCGGGTCCACCGAGTTCGAGCCCGCGCCGACGGCCCGCGCCGCGGCGGCGGCCGCCGCCGCCCCGGCCCGCGCTGCTGCCCCCGCTACCGCCCCGGCGGAGACGCCGCTCGCGGCCTTCTGCGGCTCCGACCCGCAGCTCGCCGACGCGATGCGGCTTTCGCGGCGGGCCCGCGACGGCGGCGTGCCGCTGCTCGTCACCGGCGAGACCGGCACCGGCAAGACCACGTTCGCCCGCGCCCTGCACGCCGACGGCCGCGGCGGCCCCCTCGTCGAGATCGCGCTCGCCGGCCGCGACGCCGCCGAGACGGAGCGGCTCATCGCCGAGGCGCTGGGCACGGCGGCGACGGTGGTCCTCGACGACATCGGCGAGCTGCCGGACGCCACCCAGCAGGCGCTTTTGCGGCAACTGAAGCGGCGGGAGACCGACGGCCGCGTCCGCAGCCCGATGCTGGTCAGCACGGCGCAGCAGCCCGTCGCGACGCTGCAGGCGGTGGTGCGGCCGGACCTGTTCTTCCGCCTCGCCGGGGCCCACGTCGCGCTGCCGCCGCTGCGGCTGCGCCAGGACCGCGCCGCGCTGATCGAGACGGTGCTGGCGGACTGTGCCGGCGACCGGCCGATCGCCGATCGCCGCGACGTCGTCGCGACACTCGCGGCGGCGCGCTGGGCCGGCAACCTGCACGAGTTGCGGTCGATCGTCAGCCTGGTGCTGGCGACCGGCGACGACGACGTCCTCGAACCGGCCTTCCGCGACCTCGTCGCCGCCCCCGACGAACCGCTGCGCGGGCCGGCCGCCGGCGACTGCGCCGGCCGCCTCCCGTCCGGATCGGGGCCGATCGTCGAGCAGGGGCTGGAGGACCTCGAGCAGTTGCTGGTGGCGAACCACTGGTGCGTCTCGCGCGTCG
>CALRZT010000158.1:0-10617 GCA_943372725.1 Pseudoxanthobacter soli DSM 19599 | reverse complement strand
AGCGACTGGATCGCCGCCTCCAGCTGGAAGCGGCCGGGCCGGCGGGCGTTCGCCGCCACCATCAGCTGCGCCTCCGCCTCCTGGATGAGCGGCGCCGACCAGTCCGCAGGGTCCTGCTCCGACAGCGGCACGTAGGCGCCCGCCGCATCGCGCCGCGCGGCGCGGCGTGCCTCGCAGTGGAGCATCAGGGCGACGAGCCCGCGCGCCTCGGGTTCCGCCGGCAGCAGCGCCACCACGAGGCGGCCGAGGAAGATCGCCTCGTCGGCGAGGCCGGCCGCGGCGACCCCGGCGGCGGGGTTGACGCCGTCGTCCCAGCCGGTGCCGAAGGCGGCGTAGATCGCCGACAGCACCGCCTCGAGGCGCGGCGCGAGTTCGTCGCGGCCGGGCACCTCGAAGGGGATGCCGCCGTCGCGCAGCTTCGCCTTCGCCCGCACCAGACGCTGCGCCATCGCCGCCGGCGAGACGAGGAAGGAGGCGGCGACGCGGGCCGCATCGACGCCGAGCACGGTCTGCAGCATCAGGGGCGTGCGCACGCCCGCCTCGATCGCCGGGTGGGCGCAGGCGAACAGGAGCTTCAGCCGGTCGTCGGGGATCTCCGCCATCTCCGCCTCCTGCCGCTCGTCGGCGATCAGTGCCAGCGTGCCGGCCGCCGCGGCGGCGACGCCGCGGTGGCGCCAGTCGTGGCCGAGGCGTCGGCGCGCGGCCGTCAGCAGCCACGCCTCAGGCCGCTCCGGCACGCCGCGCTCGGGCCAGGTCTCGAGCGCGATGCGGAAGGCCTCGGCCAGCGCATCCTCGGCCGCCGCGACGTCACGCGTGCGGGCGACGAGGAAGGCGAGCAGCCGCCCGTAAGAGACGCGCGCCGCCTGTTCGGCCGCCGCGCGCGCCTCGCCGGCGAGGTCTTCCGTCCGCGTTTGCGCGGACCCGCTCACCGCTGCGGCGGTGGCAGGACGGGGCGCACCTCCGTCGAGGCGTAGGACGCCGCGGGGCTGCGCGCCGCCCAGGCCAGGGCCTCGTCGAGCCCGGGCACGTCGATGACGAAAAAGCCGCCGAGCTGCTCCTTGGCTTCGGCGTAGGGGCCGTCCTGGACGTGGCGGGCGCCGTCGCGGACGCGCACGGTGGCGGCGGTGTGCGGCGGCTCGAGGCCGCTGCCGGAGACGACGACACCGGCCTCGTTGAGGGCGCCGATATAGGCCATCCAGGCGCCCCAGTAGGCGGGCGCCTTGGCCGGATCGTTGCGCTCGCCGAACTGCGCCTCGCTCTCGCGGAAAATCAGCATGTACTGCATCGGATCGTCCTCCAGGATGGTGTTCGGAGGCGGGCGAACGCCCGTCCCGACACCATGAGCCGCGACACCGCCACGCTTCGACATCCGTCGGAAGATTCTTCCGAAGATTTTCGCGCGCCTACCCCTTCGTGCGCAGGCTGGCGCGGCCGCCGTCGACGCCGATCACCTGGCCGGTGATCCAGCCGGCCTCCGGCGACAGCAGGAAGGCGGCGAGCGCCGCCACGTCGTCGGCCTCGCCGAGGCGCTGCAGCGGGTGCATCTGGGCGATGGCGGTCGCCATCTGCGGGTTGCCGACGATGCCCTCCGACAGCGGCGTGCGCGTCAGCGAGGGGGCGATGCAGTTGACCCGCAGCTTCGGGGCGAGTTCGGCGGCGAGCGCCCGCGTCAGCCCCTCGACCGCCCCCTTCGCCATCGACACGGAGGCGTGGGCGGCGAAGCCCTGCACCACCGCGACGGTGGAGAACAGCACGATGCCCGGCGTCCCCTCGCCCGCCTTCAGCGCACCCGCCGCCGCCTGCACGGCGTGGAAGGCCCCGGCGGCGTTCAGCGCGAAGTCGCGGGCGACGTCCGCCGCCGTCAGCCGGGCGAGCGGCTTGAGCGTGATCGAGCCGACGCAGTAGGCGAGGCCGGCAAGCACACCGCCGGCGGCGGCGACGGCCGGGGCGATCGTCGCGGGATCGAGGACGTCGACGGCGGTCCAGCCGGCGCCGAGCTCGGCGGCGAGAGCGGCGAGCTTCGCCTCGTCGCGGGCGGCGAGGTGGACCGGCCGGCCTGCGGCGACGAGACGGCGGGCGAGCGCCGATCCGACGCCCCCGGTGCCGCCGTAGATGAGGATGGGAGCGGACAAGCGAGGTCTCCGGTCGCCGGGGTCACGGTTCCGCCCGCGGCCGGCTCGGCCCCGCGGACCGAGAGCTTACGGGGAGAGCGTCATCGTGGTTCAGCGTGTGTGCGGAGGCGCCGCAGGCTTGTGGCTCGCCGCGTCAGGGACGCGGCGCTGATGGCCCGGCGCAACGCCAACGGCCCGGTGGCGGCGAAGGGCGACCTGCCTCAGAAGACCTGCGCGGCGTGCGGCCGGCCGTTCACGTGGCGGCGCAAGTGGGCGCGCGACTGGGAGAGCGTCCGCTTCTGCTCCGACCGCTGCCGCGGCAACGGTGCGGCGGACGGCGGGACGAAGGAGACAGAAACACCGGGCCGCGCGAGGCGGCCCGGTGAGGGATAGGCGACCGGCAGGGCGGCGCAACCCAGCTGGTGCCGGATGAGCCCTCAGGACCGGCCGTGCGCGGTTACCAGCGGACCATGCCGGCGTCGACGTTGAGCGTCTGGCCGGTGATCCACTTCGCATCGTCGGAGGCGAGGAAGGAGACCGCCGCGGCGATGTCGGACGGCTGGCCCTTGCCGGGGAACGCCTGCAGCATCTCGACGAAGCCGAAGGCCTGGGCGTGCGGGCTCGCCATCACGCCCTCGGTCTCGGTCAGGCCGGGCGTCACTGCGTTGACGTTGATGGCGTGCTTGCCGAGTTCGGTCGCGAGCGCGCGGGTGAGGCCGAAGACGCCGCCCTTCGCCGCCACATAGGCCGCCATGTTCGGCGTGCCGGCGAAGATGGTGTTCGACAGGATGTTGACCACCCGGCCGCCGTGGCCCTGCTTGCGCATCAGGTCGGTCGCCGCCCGCGTCATCAGGAAGGCGCCGGTGAGGTTCACCGACAGGATCTTCTGCCAGTGGGCGAGGTCGACCTCGTCCCAGGCGATGAAGGGCACGATCGAGGCGTTGTTGACGAGGATGTCGAGATCGCCCGCCGTCTTCATCACCGCCTCGTGGAGCGCCGTCACCTGCGCCGGATCAGAGACGTCGCAGGCGACGGCGAAGGCGCCGTTCGGCAGCTCGGCCGCAACGGCCTTCGCGCCGGCCTCGTTGATGTCGCTGACGCAGACGCGGGCGCCGTCGGCGGCGAGGCGCACCGCGATCGCCTTGCCGATGCCCTGGGCCGCGCCGGTGACGATCGCCACCTTGCCGGAGAGTTTGCCGCTCATGTGAAGTCCCCTTGTTCGTTCGTAAGTTCGTTGGAGGCGGGTCAGAGCCCGGAATCGATGGCGGCCATCGCAGCCGCGACGCCGGCGCCGACGTCGACCCTGTGGCCGAGGGCGCTGAGGGCGCCGCCGAGGGCTGCGAGCGCGATCACCGCGTACATCGGCTGCGCCGTCGGCCCCATGTGGCCGATGCGGACGAGCTTGCCGAGCGTCTCGCCGCGGCCGGAGGAGACGGTGACGCCGTAGCGGTCGCGCATCGCGGCCCTGAGCGCCGGCTCGTCGATGCCCGTCGGCACCTTCACCGCCGTCGTCGTCGGCGAGGCGATCACCTCGTCGGCGGCCCAGAGCTCGAGGCCCATCGCCTTGACACCCGCCCGGCAGGCGGCGGCGGTGGCGGCGTGGCGCGCCCAGACGGCCTCCGGCCCCTCGCCGAGATAGAGGTCGAGGGC
This sequence comes from Pseudoxanthobacter soli DSM 19599, assembly GCA_943372725.1. Taxonomy (GTDB): domain Bacteria; phylum Pseudomonadota; class Alphaproteobacteria; order Rhizobiales; family Segnochrobactraceae; genus CAMDHY01. Next base: position 6,856 of record CALRZT010000158.1, on the reverse strand, counting down.
CGCGTCGAGGGCATACATCTCCGACACCGACGGGGTGAACGGGAACGGCTGGTCGGCCCGCCAGGCGTTTTCCCAGTCGAGGATCGACAGCATCGACGCGCGCGGCGCCAGCGGATTGGCCTTCATCTTCTCCCAGGCGCGGGCGCTGACCCCCATGATCGTCAGCCCCGGCGGGCAGCCGAGGCACTTGTTCGGGCCGGTGACGAAGATGTCGGAGGAGGAGGCAACCGGGTCGACGTCCATGCCGCCGAACGACGACACCGCATCGACCAGCAGGTAGGCGCCGTGCTTTGCGACGATCGCACCGATGGCGTCGATCGGGTTGATGGTGCCAGACGGCGTGTCGTGGTGGCAGACGGCGACGACCTTGATGTCGGGCCGCGCCGCGAAGGCCTGCTCGACCGAGGCCGGATCGACCGCCTCGTTGTAGGGCACCTCGATCTCGAGGAGTTCCTTGCAGTAGCGCTTCGCCCAGTAGCCGAAGCCCTTGCCGTAGACGCCGGAGGCGAGGTTCAGCACCACGTCGTCCGCCGCGATCAGCGAGGCGGCGGCGGCCTCGAGGCCGAGCACCGGCTCGCCCTGCAGGATCACCGGCACGTCCGGCGTCTTCAGGGCCTTTTGCGCCTTCAGCGCGGTCGCCTCGTAGAAGGCCTGGAAGGCCGGGTCGTAGTCGTACCAGACGGTGCGCGAGAGGGCCCGCAGCACCGCCGGATAGGCGTCCACCGGTCCCGAGGTGAGGGTGAACACCGGCTCCGAGATCGTCTTCGTCATCGCCCTGCCCCGTTTTCGTTGTCGTGCGCCGGCCGGCGGTCGCGCCGCCCGCCACCTGCTGCCCCGGCGGCTTCCCCTCTCCGTCATCGCCCGACCTGACCGGGCGATCCATCCGGCATTGCCGCGTCGCGGCTGCGGTGGATGGCCCGGCCGCGCCGGACCATGATGGAGGACAGGAGAACCGTCGAGGCTGGACCGTCAGAAGAACATCACCCGTAGAACTGGATGCCCGTCTTGTAGGTCTTGAAGTTCTCCATGTCGTGCGAATACATCAGATCGGCACCGTGCTTCTCGGCGAGCGCCTTCAGCTTGCGCATGGAGGCGACGCCCGCCACCGGATCGATGTGGAACGACGCCTGGTTCAAGGTCTTGAGGCTCTGCTCGGTGTAGGCCGCGTCGATGGTGAACAGGATCGGCTTGCGGCCGCCGAACTCGACGAGCAGACTGTAGTGGCCGATCGAGTGGCCCGGCGTGAAGAGAAGGTGCACGCCCTTGGCGAGCTCCACGTCGCCCTCGATGCCCTCGAAGCGGGAGTTCGCCACCGTCGTGCCGGGCAGCAGCTGGTCGGTTTTGCCGCGCGCCTCGGCCGCCTCGGCCGAGAACGACAGGTCGGAATAGCCCAGCACCTCGAAGGGCTCGGGATTGCAGGCCTGCGGCACTTCCTTGGCGTGGCAGATCTTCTTGGCGTGCGGGAAGTACTTGTTGCCGCCGCAGTGGTCGAAGTGGAAGTGCGAGTTGACGACGACGCCGATGTCCTTCGGCTCCAGCCCGAGCAGCTTCAGGGCGCCGGGGATGGTCTGGTCCGGCGTCTGGATCGGCTTCTCGAAGGCGAGCACCTTCATGACGTGGTCGTAGTCGAAGCCGGTATCGATGAGGAACCGGCCCTCGGCGTGCTCGACCAGGATCGAGTAGACCGGAAAGCGGATCTCGCCGCCGGGCCCGCGGTTCCAGTAGACGTGGAAACCGTCGAGCACGAGCGAGCCGCCGTCGAGCAGGTAGACTTTCGTGTCGGCCATGGTCTGCTCCCTCTTGTCAGTTTCGTCGATGTTCTCTCGCGGGCCTCAGCGGGCACCGCGCACGTAGGGCAGGCCGAGCGCCGCCGGCAGGCTGGCGCGGCGGCCGAAGATGACGAGCACCGCCATCACCGCCGCGAACGGCAGCATCTGGATGACGTCGGTCGGGATGTTGACGCCGGCCACCTGCAGGGCGGTCGTCATCGACAGGCAGGCGCCGAAGATCAGCGCGCCGGCGAGCACCCACAGCGGCCGGCCGCGGGCGAGCATGGCGAGCACGATGCCGATGAAGCCGGCACCGCCGGTCATGAACGGGATGAACAGCCCGGCGCCGATGTTGGCCATGAACGCCCCGCCGACGCCGGCCATCACGCCGGTTGCGAGCACCGCCACCGTGCGCGTCGTCACCACGTCGACGCCGGCGACGTCGAGGGCCGCCGGCTTGTCGCCCGCCGCCTGCAGGTCGAGGCCGAGGTTGGTGCGGCGGTAGACGAAGGCCATCACCGCCACCATCGCGATCGCGACGTAGACGATCGGGTGGCGGTCGAACAGCGCAGGCCCGAGGATCGGGATGTCGGCCAGGACCGGGATCGGCAGGCTGGTCGCCGCATCGAGGCGCGGATAGGTGCGGCCGAACTGGAAGTGATGCAGCAGCGCCGTCAGGCCCTCGACGCCGAGGGTGAGGGCGATGCCGACGACGATCTGGTTGAGGCCGTGGCGCACGCAGAGGAGCGCCATGACGAGAGCGACCGCCGCCCCGCCCGCGGCGCCGCCAGCGAAGCCCAGCCACAGCGACGAGGAATAGAAGGCCGCGACGAAGCCGACATAGGCGCCGGCGAGCATCATCCCCTCGATGCCGATGTTGAGCACGCCCGCCTTCTCCGACACCTGTTCGCCGAGGCCGGCGAGGAGCAGCGGAATGCCGGCGCTGATGGCGCCGAAGACGAGCGAGGTGAGGAAGGCGTCGGTGAACAGGCCTTGCATGACGGTGCCTCAGGCCTTTCCGGCGGCGCGGCGCTTGTGGTCGACGTACTCGACGACGGCGAGCAGGATCAGGATGATCGCCATCAGCACGAGGGTGAAAAAGTGCGGCACGCCGAGCCGCCGCGCCGCGCTCTCGCCGCCGATCGACAGCACCGAGAAGGCGAAGACGTAGGCGATCGCGGCAAAGCCGTTGAGGCGGGCGAGGAAGACGAGCGGCACCACGGCGAGGCCGTAGGCGGGGTTCCAGTCGGCCCGGACGTTGCCGTGCACGCCGAGGATCTCGACCGCCCCGGCGAGGCCGGCGAGCGCCGCGGAGATCGCGAACACCGCCACCGTCAGCTTCGCCACCGGCAGGCCGGCATGGACGGCGGCGCGGGGGTTGGCGCCGACCACCCTGAGCTTCAGCCCGAACGCCGTCTTCGTCATCATTAGATGGACGGCGATCACCGCCACGAGGCCGATGAGGAGGCCGCTCGACACGGTGGTGTCGAGGAGGCGCGGCAGCCGGTCGGCGACCGGCAGCGTGCGGGTCTGCGGCACCGTCGTGCCCGGATCGAGGAAGAGGAGCTTTACGAGCACGTTGGCGAGGGAGACGCCGAGGAAGGTCATCATCAGCGAGGTGATGATCTCGTTGACGCCCTGGTAGGCGCGCAAGAGCGCCGGCACCACCGACCACAGCGCGCCCACAGCGGCGGCCGCGACGAAGCAGACAACCAGCGTCAGCCAGCCCGGCAGCGTGCCGATCAGCGCCGGGGCGAGTGCGCCGGCGGCCACCGCTGCCAGCAGGAACTGGCCGTCGATGCCGAGGTTCCAGATGCCGGCGCGGAAGGCGACGATCAGGCTCGCGGCAAGCAGCAGCAGCGGCGCCATCCGCGTCAGCGTCTGTTGCAGACCGAGGCCGTTGAACAGCCCGCGCTCCAGCACGAAGCCGTAGTAGGCGAGCGGGTCGACGCCGAGCGCCAGCAGGATGCCGCCCGCGATCACCAGGGCGGCGAGGATCGGCGCGATGGAGAGGAGCAGGATGCGGGTCAGCGCGGCGCTGCGCTCGCCGCGCCGGCCATTGTCGGCGCCGCGCGGCGCGGTGTCGGCGGTCTCGACGCTCACGACGCCGCTCCGATCATCAGTTCGCCGACGCGCAGGCGCGCCCCCTCGTCGTTGCCGACGATGCCGGCGAGGCGGCCGCGCGCCATCACGGCGATGCGGTCGGAGAGCTCGATCAGTTCGTCGAGTTCGGTGGAGATCAGGAGCACGGCGATCCCCTGGCCGGCGATGTCGCGGATGCGCCGGCGCGAGGCGCGGATGTTCTGCACGTCGAGCCCGTAGGTCGGCTTGTTGAAGACGACGACGCGGGCGCCGTCGGCGAGTTCGCGGGCGAGCAGCACCTTCTGGATGTTGCCGCCCGACAGCTTGCCGATCGGCGTCTCGATGCTCGGCGTGCGCACGTCGTAGCGCTTCACCAGCTCTTCCGCGTGGGTGGCGATCTCGTGGGGACGCTCGACGCCGCCGGACCAGTAGGGCGCGGCGCCGATGCGCTTCAGGAGCAGGTTGAGCGAGATCGGGAAGGTGCCGACGGTGCCTTCCGACAGGCGGTCGTCGGTGAGGTAGCGCAGGCCCGCCCGGGTGCGGGCGCCGACGTCGAGGCGGTCGACCGGCTTGCCCTCGACCAGCACGCTGCCGGCGCTCGCCGCCCGCTGGCCGGCGATCGCCTCGGCGAGCTGCTTCTGGCCGTTGCCGTCGATGCCGGCGATGCCGAGGATCTCGCCCGCCCGCACGGCGAGGTCGATGGCGCGCAGGGCAACCGCGTGCGGCGTGTCCGCCGGGCGGTCGAGGCCGCGCAGGACGAGCCGGTCGCGGACGGCGGCGGCGCCCGCGCGCCGGGGTGGCGGCGGGACGACGCTGCCGAGCATCCGCTCGGCGAGGCTCGCGTCCGTCTCGCCGCGCGGGTCGACGCGGTCGACGACGCGGCCGCGGCGCAGGATCGTGGCGCTGTCGCAGAGCGCCCGCACCTCATGCAGCTTGTGGCTGACATAGAGGATGCTGCAGCCCGAGGCGGCGAGGGCGCGCAGCAGGGCGAACAGCTCCTCCACCGCCTGCGGCGTCAGCACCGAGGTCGGCTCGTCGAGGATGATGAGGCGCGGGTCCTGCAGCAGGCAGCGGACGATCTCGACGCGCTGGCGCTCGCCGACCGACAGCGTGTCGACGGTGCGGCGAAGGTCGACGGCGAGGCCGTGCTGTCCCGCGAGGGCCGTCGCCGCCGCGGCGATCGCTGCCGCCGACCGGCCGGCCGGCAGCGAGACGACGAGGTTTTCCAGCACCGTCAGCGAGGGGAACAGCGAGAAGTGCTGGAACACCATGCCGATGCCGAGCCGCCGTGCGGCCGTCGGCGTGGCGATCGTGACCGGCTCGCCGTTCCACATAACACGGCCCGCGTCGGCCTGGACGACGCCGTAGAGGATCTTCATCAGCGTCGACTTGCCGGCGCCGTTCTCGCCGAGCACCGCGTGCACCTCGCCTGGCGCAACCGCGAGCGACACGCCGTCGACGGCCACGAGCGAGCCGTAGGCCTTGGTGACGTCGGAAAGTTCCAGTCGCGGGACGGGGCGGAGCGCCATGAAGCCTCTTCGATCGATCGGCCGGACTATCCCACGGGAGCGCCGCGGACGGCCGCTGGCGCGCCCGTGGCGGGACGCAATAAATCCATCATCCGGGTGAAGTCGCCGCCGATCCAGCCCCGTGGCGCGCAGCTCCGGGGTTGCCGCCGCCGTCTCGCCGCTCGCATGCTCCGGCGCGATGAAAGAGGGCGGCATGCCGGACGGAGCGACGGCGCGCGCGTGGCGCGCCACCATCATGCACACGCCGCGGCGCGGCGCGGTGGAGATCGTCGAGGACGCGCTGGTCGAGGTCGACGACGGCGGCACCATCCTCGCGGTGACCGCACCGGCGGCGGCGGACTACGCGGCACGGACGGCGGCGGCCCGGGCGGCGGGCACGCTGGAGCGGCTCGGTCCGCACCAGTACCTGCTCCCCGGCCTCGTCGACCTGCACATCCATGCGCCGCAGTGGCCGCAGCTCGGCAAGGCGCTGCACCTGCCGCTCGACCGCTGGCTGACCGAGCGCACCTTTCCGCTCGAGGCGCGCTACCGCGACGCCGAATTCGCCAGGCGGATCTATGGTCCAATGGTCGACACATTGATCGCCGGCGGCACCACCACAGCGGTCTACTTCGGTACCATCCACCGCGACGCGAACCGGGTGCTGGCCGAGATCTGTCTCGAGAAGGGACAGCGCGCCTTCGTCGGCAAGGTGGCGATGGACGATCCGGCCCTCTGCCCGCCGGACTACCGCGACGCCTCCGCCACGGCGGCGATCGCCGAGACCGAGGACCTGATCCACCACATCCGCGGGCTGCCGGGCAACGCCGCCGGCCGCGTCCGGCCGATCGTGACGCCGCGCTTCATCCCGGCCTGCACCGACGCGCTGCTCGAGGGCCTCGGGGAGCTTGCCCGCCGCTGCGGCTGCCACGTGCAGACGCACTGTTCGGAGAGCGACTGGGCCCACCGCGCCGTCATCGAGCGGCTCGGCAAGACCGACACCCGGGCGCTCGCCGATTTCGGCCTGATGACGCGCCACACGGTGCTGGCGCACGGCAATTTCATCGACGACGACGATGCGGCGACCCTGCGCGCCGCCGGCTCCGGCATCGCCCACTGCCCGCTGTCGAACGTCTATTTCGCCAACGCCGTGCTGCCGGCGCGCCGGCTGGTGGAAGACGGCGTCCACGTCGGCCTCGGCACCGACATCTCCGGCGGCCCGAGCGCCTCGATCTTCGATGCCTGCCGCACCGCCGTTGCCGCCTCGATCGCGCTGGACGAGGGCACAGATCCCGCCAGGGCGGCGGCGTCGCGCGGCAGGCCGGGGTCGCGGATCGACTTCCGCGACGCCTTCTATCTCGCCACCGTCGGCGGCGGCGAAGTGCTCGACTTGCCCATCGGCAAGTTCGCGCCCGGCTACCGGTTCGACGCCATCGCCGTCGACACGATGGCGGCCGGCGGCGGGGTCCACGTCTTCGACGACGTCGACGACCTCGA
>CALRZT010000157.1:0-10630 GCA_943372725.1 Pseudoxanthobacter soli DSM 19599 | reverse complement strand
TCGAAGCCGCCCGGTGCGGTGGTGGCGGTGGCGGGGTCGGTCGAGAGGCCGGCCGACGCGGGCGCCTGGACGGCCGGCGTGACGGACGCCGAAAGGTCCGGCTGCGGCACGATGGTGCCGTCCGGCCGGACGACGACGGTGCGCACCCGCTTCGGCTGCAGTTCCGCGGCCGGCTCCGGCGCCACCGTCTCGACGGGCGCATCGGGATCGGCGGCGAGCTGGGCGAGCGGATCGTCGGTGTCGACGCCCGGCAGCGACGGGTCGCCCGCCTCACGGCCGGCGATCGGCAGGTCGATGGTCTGGCGGCCCTCCGGATCGAGGACCTGGCGGGCGGGATCGCCGGCCTCGCTGACGCGGTCGGTGAAAGCCTTGCCCGGCTCGCCGGCCTCGCGGGCGTCGGCGACCGGCGGATCGATCTTCACCGGATCACCTTCGGCCTGGATCAGCGGCGGCGGGCCGTCGACGCTCTCCGACGATGTCAGCCACCAGGCGGTGGCGCCACCGGCGATGAGCACGACCGCCGCGGCGGCGGCGATCGCCACCACCGGCGTGCGGCGGCGGCCCCGCATCGCCGCGCGCAGCGCCCGCTGCTCGGCGTCGGAATGCGGCGGCAGCACGGCGTCTTCCGAGAGGGCGGGTTCGGATTCGAGGGCGTCGAGGTCGAAGCCGTGGTCCGGACCGACCGGCGGCCTCGGCGACCGCGGGGCGGCCGGAGCCTCGTCGGCCACCGCGGCCGCGAGCGGCGGCGCCGCCACGGGCGCCGTCATGGAGGCGGCAGCCTCGCCGGGACGCCCCGGCACCGTCGCCGGCGTGAGGCCCGCCGGCTTCGGGATCGCCGGCTTCGCGGGGGCGGCGGGTGCCTCCACCCGTGGCGCCTCGGCCCGGGGGACCGGCGCCGAGCGGACGGGTTCGGGCAGCGGACCATCGTCGAGCGAGGAGCGGATCTCGGCCTCGAAGGCGTCGAAATCGAACGGCGCGGCGACGGTGCGGGCCGCCGCCGGACGGGTGGTCTCGACCGCAGGGACGTCGGCCGGCGCACGCGCCGCCGCACGCTCGCTACTTACCGGCTTCTCGACCCCGGAAGCCCTGTCGAACCCAGAAGCTTTGTCGCCTCCGGCAACCTTGTCGACCCCGACCGGCTTCCCGGTCATCCGGGGGGTGTCGATCCCCGTGGGCTTCGCAAGGGCGGGCGCCACGGCGGCCGCGGCCTGGACCGGCGCCGCCTCAGGGGTTTCGTCGGTCTCCTCGTCGCCGCGACGCTGGGCGCGGGCCGCGCGGCGCTGCTCGCGACGCTGTTCCCGCTCGGCGATCCGGCGGGCGCGCTCGTCTTCGGCTTCCGCGTCCCCGGAGGCCGCAGCGACGGCCTCGTCCTCGTCGGCCGGCGGCAGCTCGAGGGCAGGCAGCTGGGCGAGCCAGACGCTGGCGGCGGACTGGACGACGGGCCGCGGCCCGTCGCGCTTATCCGCCGGCGGCGGGGCGCCGGTACTCGTGGCGGCGGGTTCGGGGGCGACGTCGAGCTCGAGCGACAGCGCGGCGGCCAAATCCGCGACGGTCGGGATGGGGGGCAGCGGTGCCGCCGCGACCGTTCGCGGCGCAGGGTCGTTCGAAGGCGTCGCCGGCACCGCCGCCGTGTCCGCTGGCGGACGCCGGACGAAGACCGGCGTGGCGGCCGGCGGCTCGGCCGCTCGCGGCGCGGGCATCGGTGCGGACGGCGGCGCTTCCGTGGGGGTGCGCAACGGCGCGGCGCCGAGTTCGGCCGACAGTGCCCGTTCGAATTCGTCGATCTCCGGCTCGAGTTCCGGCTCGGGCTCGGATCGCGGTGCCGCGACGGCCTCGACCGGCGCCGGCGCAACGGCCTCGACGGCCGGCATCGCCTCGGCATCCGTCTCGGCGGGCGCGTCGGCGTCGTCCACGGGGGCGACCGCCGGCGGCGGCTCGCCGGCAGCCGCGGCGGCGGCCCGGGCGGCTGCGGCGGCGCGCTCGGACGGCAGCGGGCGCATGTTCGGCGTCACCGGGCGGCGCGGCGCGATCAGCACCGGCGGGCGCCGCACGGGCGTGGCCGGCGGAGCCTCCTGCGGCACCGTGTCGGCGACGATGCGCGCGAGTTCCATCAGCAGATCGTCGTCGGGCGCACCCTCGGCGGCGGGAGGTGCGGCGGCTGGCACGCGACGAACAGGCGAACGGGGGTCCGACATCGGCGAAACGCTTCCCAAATGCTGACCGGCCCCGCCGGACGCGCCCTCGCGCGCCAGTCGGCGGTCCGATGCCTCTCAGCCCGGGTCAGCGCATCTCGTCCGGCGCGGCCACTCCGAGCAGGGTCAACCCCACCGAAAGCACCTGGGCCACGGCATCCACGAGCGCCAGTCGAGCCAGAGTGGAGTCTCTGTCGGCGGCGTTAATGAACCGTAAGTCGGGCGATTCTTTGCCGCGATTCCAATGACCGTGCAGCGTGCTCGCGAGGTCGTAGAGGTAGAAGGCGATGCGGTGCGGCTCGTGCGCCTCCGCCGCCGCCTCGACGAGGCGGGGCCACTCCATCAGCTTGGCGATGATCGCCCGCTCGCCGGGATCGGCGAGCCGCGACAGCGGCGCCTTGCGCAGGCTGTCGCGGTCGAGGGCGATATCCGGCATTTCGGCGGCCGCCTGGCGGAACACCGAGCGGCACCGGGCGTGCGCGTACTGAACATAGAAAACCGGATTGTCTCTCGACTGTTCGGTCACTTTCTTGAAGTCGAAATCGAGCGGTGCGTCGTTCTTGCGGTAGAGCATCATGAAGCGCACCGCGTCGACGCCGACCTCCTCGACGACGTCGCGCAGCGTCACGAAGTCGCCCGAGCGCTTCGACATCCGCACCGGCTCGCCGGCCCGAAACAGCTTCACGAGCTGGCAGAGCTTGACGTCGAGATCGCCCTTGCCGTCCGACAGCGCCTTCACCGCCGCCGTCATCCGCTTCACATAGCCGCCATGATCGGCGCCCCAGACGTCGACCATCAGGTCGAAGCCGCGCAGCATCTTGTCGAAGTGGTAGGCGATGTCGTTGGCGAAGTAGGTGTAGGACCCGTCCGACTTCAACAGCGGCCGGTCGACGTCGTCGCCGAACTCGGTCGCCCGGAACAGCGTCTGCTCGCGATCCTCCCAGTCCTCGATCGGCTGGCCCTTCGGCGGCTCGAGCCGGCCCTCGTAGAGCAGGCCGCGGTCGGCGAGCGCGGCCATCGCCTCCTTCACCCGGTCGCGCCCGTTCGAGACGAGGGAGCGCTCAGAGAAGAACACGTCGTGGCGGACGTTGAGGGCGGCGAGGTCCTCGCGGATCATCACCATCATCGCGTCGATGGTGACGGCGCGGACGACCGGCAGCCACTCGGCTTCCGGCTGGCCCTTCAGGAGGTCGCGGTAGCGCTCGGCAAGATGCCGGCCCACGGGGACGAGGTAGTCGCCGGGATAGAGGCCCTCGGGCACCGGGCCGAGATCTTCACCGAGCGCCTCGCGGTAGCGGTGGAAGGCGGAGCGGGCGAGCACGTCCACCTGGGCGCCAGCGTCGTTGATGTAGTACTCGCGCGTCACGTCGTAGCCGGCAAACGCCAGCAGCGAGGCGAGCGCGTCGCCGAAGACGGCGCCACGGCAGTGGCCGACGTGCATCGGCCCGGTCGGGTTCGCCGAGACGTATTCCACGTTGATCGGCCGGCCGGTACCGACGTCGCAGCGGCCGAAGTCCGCCCCCTCTTCCAGAACGGCGGCGAGCAGCCGCGGCCAGACGGCGTCGGCGAGGCGGATGTTGAGGAAGCCGGGCCCGGCCACCTCGGCGCTCGCCACGTCCGGATCGTCGACGAGGTGGGCGGCGACCTCGGTGGCGATCTCGCGGGGCTTCCGCCCGGCGGCCTTCGCCAGAACCATCGCGACGTTGGTGGCGAGGTCGCCGTGGCCGGCCTCGCGCGGCGGCTCGACGACGATCTTGGCCGCGGCCAGCGCCTCGGGCGTGCCGAGGCGGATGCGGCCGGCGATCGTGCGGATGCGCTCGGCGAAGTCGGCGTGGAGGTTCATGGGCCCGCTCGAATTCAGGGTTTTCGGCCACGCCGACCGACCGGCGCGGGTGCGCGGCGCCTATCGCAAATCCGGCGTATCGTCAAACAGGCGGCGGTGCTCGCTGAGGGCGAAGCGGTCGGTCATGCCGGCGATGTAGTCGGCGGCGCGGCGCGCCACGGTCGCCTCGTCCGCGGTCGCGAGGTCGGCGCACCAGGCCGGTGGCATCGCCGTCGGGTCGGCCGTGAAGGCGCGGTAGAGGTCGGTGACGACCCGCCCCGCCTCGGCGCGGATCGCCATCACCTTCGGGTGCCGGTAGAGCGACTTGAACAGGAACGTCTTGATCGCCTCGTCGTGGGCCTCCCCGGCCGGCCCGAAGGCGATCAGCGGCCGCGTGCCGGCGCGCACGTCATCGGCCGATCGCGGCGCGTCCTCGGCGATGCGGCGGCGGCTCTCGGCCAGGACGTCTTCGACAAGCGCGCCGACGACCTCGCGCACCACCTCGGCAACGAGGCGGCCGTCATCGAGGCCCGGGTGGCGGCGGCGGACGCCGGCATGGAGGTCGCCGACCAGGGGAACGTCGGCGAGAGCGGCCACCGGCACGAGGCCGGCGCGGGTGCCGTCGTCGATGTCGTGGGCGTCGTAGGCGATGTCGTCGGCGATCGCCGCGACCTGGGCCTCGGCCGAGGCGAAGCCTTCGGGCGGCACGGAAAAGGCGGCCGGCGGGTTCGCCAGGATCGGCGGCAGCGGTCGGCGGGCGTAGCGCCCGCAGGGTCGGCCATCGGCGCCGACGAGGGGCCCATTGTGCTTGGCGATGCCCTCGATCGCCTCCCACGACAGGTTGAGGCCGTCGAAGGCGGCGTAGCGGCGCTCGAGCCGGGTGACGATGCGCAGGCTCTGGGCGTTGTGGTCGAAGCCGCCGTGGTCGGCGAGGCAGCGGTCGAGCACGTCCTCGCCCTCGTGGCCGAACGGCGTGTGGCCGAGATCGTGGGCGAGCGCCACCGCCTCGGTGAGGTCCTCGTCGAGGCCGAGCGCGCGGGCGATCGAGCGGGCGATCTGCGCCACCTCCAGCGTGTGGGTGAGGCGCGTGCGGAAGTGGTCGCCCTCGTGGGAGACGAACACCTGCGTCTTGTGGGTGAGGCGGCGGAAGGCGGTCGAATGCAGGATGCGGTCGCGGTCGCGCTGGAAGGCGGTGCGCGTCGCGCTCTCCGGCTCCGGGACGAGGCGGCCGCGGGAGGCGGCGGGGTCGCTGGCGAAACGGGCGCGACCGGGGGCGAGCCGGGGCGTGACGCTCCCCTTCTGGGCACCCTCTGGCGAGGCGGTGACGGAGGCAGGCAGGGCGCAATCTCCGCGACGGCGTTTGACCGGAGGGTCCGGCGTTCTTAACTATCACGCATCAGAGTTTTCAACCGGCCCGGCGCCTTGAACGCCGCCTCCGGCGGAGAAACACATGACCAGCACGATCACGCTCGACCCGGCGGCCGCTCCCCCCGCCGGGGCTTCTCCCGTCGCCCTCTCTGACAACGCGGTGCGCCGCGTCGCCAAGATCCTCGCCAGCGAGGCGCCCGGCACGGCGCTGCGCGTCTCCGTCGAGGGCGGCGGCTGCTCGTGCTTCCAGTACAAGTACGACCTCGTCACCGAGCGCGAGCCGGACGACCTGGCGCTCGGGCGCGACGATGCGCTGGTGCTGATCGACCCGATGTCGGTGCAGTACCTCGCGGGCTCGGTCATCGACTTCGTCGACGACCTGATGGGGCAGTCCTTCCAGATCCGCAATCCGAACGCGGCGTCGTCGTGCGGATGCGGCGTGAGTTTTTCGCTGTAGGCATTTGATATTCTTCCTTCTCCGGCTCTGCGGGAGAAGGTGGCGCGCAGCGCCGGATGAGGGCCGGCGCACGAAGTGCGTCGGAACGCGGCGGGTGCCCGCCCCGCCGTCATCCCGGACGCGAAGCAACGCGAAGCGATCCGGGACCCAGCGGAAAGGTGGTCGCGCAGAGCGCGACGCTTGAGCCGCGCCTCCGGCGCGGACTTTGTGCTGGGTCCCGGATCGGCGCTCGGCTTCGCCTCGCTGGTCCGGGATGACGAGGGACGGAACCCCGGGCTGTTGCCGGCCGGCGGTTGTCGCTAGTGTCGCGCCGTCGCAGCAAACGAGCCCCCTGCCCCATGACCATCGCCATCGAATGCGCCATTCCGCAGGAGCACGCCCATCTGGCGGCGGCGCTCGCCCACCATGAGACGGTGAGTGTCGGCGGGCAGCGATTCGATCGTGGAGATCTCGACGGGCGCGAGGTGGTGCTGGCGCTCGCCGGCATCGGCAAGGTCAACACCGCGATGGCGACGGCGCTGCTGATCGAGCGCTTCGGGGCGAAGACGGTGGTTTTCTCCGGCGTCGCCGGCGGGCTCGACCCAGGCCTGTCGATCGGCGACGTGGTGATCGCCGAGGAGACGCTGCAGCACGATGCCGGCGTGCTCGAGGATCACGGCCTGACCACCTACCAGGCCGGCCACGTGCCGTTCTTCAATCCGACCGAGCGTTTCGGCTATCCGGTGGCGGCGCCGCTCATCGGGCGCGTCCGCGGAGCGCTCAACGGGTTCTCGCTGCCGCCCCTGTCGCGCGCCGCCGGCGGCCTCGGGCGGCCGCCGGTGATCGCCTATGGCCGCATTCTCTCCGGCGACCAGTACATCCACGGCGAGGCGGTGCGCGAGCGGCTGAACCGCGAGCTCGGCGGGCTCGCGGTGGAGATGGAGAGCGGCGCGCTCGCCCAGGCGTGCGAGGCGCTCGGCGCCGAGTGGCTCGTCATCCGGGCGCTCTCCGACCTCGCCGGGCGCGACTCGCGCATCGACTTCACGGCGTTCGTCAACGAGGTGGCGGCGTCGTCGGCCTCGATCCTGCGCCGCATCCTTCCCGTCCTGTGAGGCCGCCCATGCGGATCGCCACCTTCAACATCAACGGCGTCAGGGCGCGCATCGAGGCGCTCACGGCCTGGCTGAAGGAGGCCGAGCCCGACGTCGTCTGCCTGCAGGAGATCAAGACGGTCGACGAGGGCTTCCCGACGGGGGAGATCGAGGCGCTCGGCTACAACGTCGCCACCCACGGCCAGAAGGGCTTCAACGGCGTCGCCATCCTGTCGAAGCGGCCATTCGAGGTGGAGCGGCGCGGGCTTCCCGGCGACGATGCCGACGTGCAGGCGCGCTACATCGAGGCGTTGATCCCGACGGAGAAGGGCGCGGTGCGGGTGGGCAACCTCTATCTGCCGAACGGCAATCCGGTCGGCACCGAGAAGTTTCCCTACAAGCTCGCCTGGATGGACCGGCTCCTCGCCCACGCTGAGGCGCTCTTGGTGCTGGAGGAGCCGGTGGTGCTCGCAGGCGACTACAACGTCATTCCCGAGCCGCGCGACGCGAAGCGCCCGGAGGCATGGGTGAACGACGCGCTGTTCCAGCCCGAGACGCGGGGCCGTTTCCGCCGGCTGGCGGCGCTCGGCTACACCGACGCGCTCCGGGCGACGAGCGACGACGGCGGGCTCTACACCTTCTGGGACTACCAGGCCGGCGCCTTCCAGAAGAACGACGGCATCCGCATCGACTTCCTGATGCTGTCGCCGCAGGCGGCCGACCGGCTGGAGCGGGTCGTCATCGACAAAGACGTGCGGGGTCGCGACAAGCCGTCCGACCACGTGCCGGTGATCGCGACGCTCAGGGACTGAGACCGGAGTCGCCGGGGCAGCCGCGATGGCCTGCCGCACCATTGCGATTGGTGCTATCGTGCCCGGATGCGAGCGCTAGGCCTTTTCGGCGTCGGCGCGCTGCTCTGGTCACAAGCGGCGTCGGCCGACGGACCCATTCCCTGCACCTGCCGTGCCGAGGGCACGAGCTTTGCGCTCGGTGCTGTCGTCTGCATGAAGACGCCGGAGGGGCTGCGGCTGGCGCGCTGCGAGCGGGTGCTCAACAACACGTCGTGGACGCCGCTGCAGGCTCCCTGCCCGACCGCGGGGGTGGGCGTCACCGTGATCGCGAGCCGGGCCGTGCCGCCGGGAGACTGATCCCGGCGCCGGAGCCTCAGTTGCCGCCGTTGTCGGAGATCCACGCCTCGGCCATTTCGGTGGCCTTGCGGCGCTCCTTCTCGGAGGCGAGCGAGAACGCCTGTTCCTGTTCCTGGCGGATCCAGTCATCCTCGGTCGGCGCGTTGTTGCGGGCGACGGTGAGCCACATCAGCCCGGCGACGACGTTGCGCTTCACGCCGTTGCCCTCGACGAGCATCTGGCCGAGCAGCGCCTGGGCACCATGGTGGCCCTTCTTGGCGGCGAGCTTCAGCCAGCGGGCGGCGAGCTTCGGGTCGCGCTCGGCCGGATCGACCTCGAGATAGAGGCGGGCAAGCTGGAACTGGGCGTCGGCGTCGCCGAAATAGGAGGCGGCGTAGGTGTAGAGCTCGCGGGCACGGGCGACGTTCGGCTCGATCGCCGAGTCCTGGATGCCGTTCAGGTAGTAGTTGCCGAGCTGCACGAAGGCGCTCGCCACGAAGGGCGCCTGCGGCGACTGCGGGGCGTCGTCGGCGTGGGCGTTGGCGACCTCGGAGAACAGCTCGAAGGCCTTCAGGTCGTTCTCGGCGACGCCGTCGCCGTCCTGGTACATGCGGCCGAGCTTCCACTGCGCGACCGGGTGACCGAGGTCGGCGGCGAAGCCGTAGGCGTCGACGGCCTTCGCCTTGTCGCCGGCGAAGTAAGCCTTGGTGCCCTCGCGGAAGAATTCGACGGGAGACGCGTCCGCCGGCGGCGCGGCTGCGGGGTCGAGCGCCCGTGCCGGCTCGGCGAGCGCGAGGCCACCGACCAGGACCAGACAGCCGATGCCGAGCTCGACGACACGCATCACGGGACCCGTTTCCTTCACCGACGTGCAGGACGTCCGCACGGCTGCGGCCGGAGGCTGCGCGACGCCGGCTGCGGGGGCGAGATCCCCGCGGTGCAGCCACCGTCGCGACGCGGCGAACCATGAGCGGCCATTCCGGCGATCATACGGCTGCCGCAGGGAGATCAGGCGGCGGAGGTTCGACGGAACCGGGTCCGAGGCCGAAGCCACGGCCAGATCGCCCAAAACGCGCAATGCGAGGTCCATTCTTGTTCTCGATCCGACCGGTCCGAACTGGGAGCGCCGGTACGCCGTACTGTCACCCACCACTCGGCCGACCTTCGTTCGCGGGGTCGGATCGGCCACCGGGCGACCACGGCCAAGACGGTTCGATCCGGTTTGTGGCGAGACGGGGGCGACCGGTTCCCTGCCCGACCTCCGCCCGTATGACCGCCTCACCATGTTGCACGGCGGCCACAGACAGGGGAGCCGGGAGGCCCGGATTTCGCCGGCGGTGGTGAATCGATCGTTTGCGAACAAGTCGTGAACGAACAGCTCGCACCCCGGGTTCTCCCGTGGCAGAATCGCCCGACGATTCGGGAAGGGATTGACGGGTGGCACGCACCGCACGGACAACGGCGGCGATGACGAACGACGATACCGACAACGGCGCGAGCGACCTGTTCGGCTCGACCCCGGCCGCGCTCCCGTCCGCCCGTCCGGCGGCGCCGGTCCCGGCGCCCGTGCGCCCCGTGGCGGAGCGGCCGCGGCGGGCGGCGGCGACGCGCCCGGTCGATCCCGAGGCGGCCTATACGGCGGCCGACATCGAGGTGCTCGAGGGCCTCGAGCCGGTGCGGCGGCGGCCAGGCATGTACATCGGCGGCACCGACGCCCGCGCCCTCCACCACCTCTTCGCCGAGGTGCTCGACAACGCCATGGACGAGGCGGTGGCGGGCCACGCGAGCCGCATCGAGGTCGCGCTTTCCGCCGACGGCACGCTGTCGGTGTCCGACAACGGCCGCGGCATCCCGGTCGACCCGCACCCGCGCTTCCCCGACAAGTCGGCGCTCGAAGTGATCATGACGACGCTGCACTCGGGCGGAAAGTTCGATTCGAAGGTCTACGAGACCTCCGGCGGCCTGCACGGCGTCGGCGTGTCGGTGGTGAACGCGCTGTCCGACCGCCTCGAGGTGGAGGTGATCCGCAACCGCCGCCGCTATGTGCAGTCGTTCTCTCGCGGCGCGCCGACCGGCCCGCTCGCCGAGGGCGGCGAGGTGATGAACCGCCGCGGCACCACCGTGCGCTTCCACCCCGACCCGCAGATTTTCGGCGAAGGCGCCGCCTTCTCCGCCGCCCGCCTCGTCTCGATGGCGCGGGCGAAAGCTTACCTGTTCGCGGGCGTCGAGATCCGCTGGAGCTGCGATCCCGCGCTCGCCGGCGGCGACGGCAAGGTGCCGGCCGAGGCGGTGTTCCGCTTCCCCGGCGGCCTCGCCGACTATCTCGGGGAGCGCCTCGTCGGCACGCCGCGCGTCACCGAGGCGGTGTTCTCCGGCCGCTCGGGCGCGGCAGGCCGCAATGGCGGCGTCGAGTGGGCGATCGCCTTCGTCGAGGACGATGGCTTCCTTCAGTCCTACTGCAACACCATCCCGACGCCGGACGGCGGAACCCACGAACAGGGCCTGCGGGTGGCGCTGCTGAAGGGCGTGCGCGCCTATGGCGAGCGGACGGCGAACAAGCGCGCCCAGCAGATCACCGCCGAGGACGTCGCCGG
>CALRZT010000156.1:0-10700 GCA_943372725.1 Pseudoxanthobacter soli DSM 19599 | reverse complement strand
CGAGGCCTTCCTCGAGAAGGCGCGCACGATGGCGCCGCGCGGCGAGGGGCAGGGGCGTCTCGTCTTCGCCCTCGACGCCACCATGAGCCGGCAGCCGACCTGGGACCGTGCCTGCGTCATCCAGGCCGAGATGTTCTCCGCCGCGGCGGCGCTCGGCGGGCTGTCGGTGAAGCTCGTCTATTTCCGCGGGCTCGACGAGTGCCGGGCGAGTCGGTGGGTGGCCGATCCGCAGGTGCTCGGCGGCCTGATGGCGAAGATCGACTGCCGCGGCGGCTTCACTCAGATCCGCAAGGTGCTCTCCCACGTCGCCACGGAGGCGCGCGAGAGCCGCGTCGGGGCGCTCGTCTATGTCGGCGACGCTTGCGAGGAGCCGGTCGACGAGCTCGCCGCCCGCGCCGGCGAACTGGCGCTGCGCGGCGTGCCGGCCTTCCTCTTCCAGGAGGGCAGCGACGCCACGGCCTCTGTCGCCTTCGCCGAGATCGCCCGCCTCACCGGCGGCGCCCACGTGCGCTTCACGGCGGGAGCCGGCGCCGAGCTCGCGAAGCTCCTGCGCGCCGTCGCCGCCTACGCCGCCGGTGGCCGGGCGGCGCTGGCTGCGCTCGAGAAGCGCGGCGACGAGGGCGCCCGGCTGCTGCTCGGCAGGCTGTCGCCGTGATTTATCTCATCGGCGGCGCCCTCGTCTTGCTCGGTCTCTGGGCCATCGGCCGCGGCTATGTGAAGGCCGATCCGAAGAAGCTCGCCACCTCGCTGCCGCGCATCGCCGGCGTCGTGCTGATCGGCGTCGCCATCGTGCTGGCGGCGACCGGCAAATGGGCCGTCGGCATGCCGATCGGCCTGTTCGGCCTGTCGCTGCTCGGCTTCGGCGGGATCGGGGGGCTCGGCCGGCTCGGGGGACTCGGCGGGCTCGGGGGACTCGGCGGGCCGCGGGGACGGGGGCGCTCCGGCGGCGGCACCGGCACGGCTCCGAAGACGTCGCGGGCGGCGAGCGCCCTCGTCGAACTGGAACTCGACCACGCCGCCGGCACGGTGCGCGGCACCATCCGTTCCGGGCGCTACGCCGGCCAGTCGCTCAACGCGCTGTCACTCTCGGCGCTGATCGGACTATGGGCGGGTGCGGCCGGCGACCGGGAGAGCCGGGCGCTCCTGGAAGTGTATCTCGACCGCCGGGAGCCCCGCTGGCGTGAACACCTGGATGACGGTGCGGCAGGGGGGCAAGGCGCCGCGCCGCGCCCGCGCGGCATGAGCGAGCAGGAGGCGTACGAGATCCTGGGGCTTGCGCAGGGCGCGAGTGCGGACGAGGTCCGCGCCGCGCACCGCAACCTGATGAAGCGCGTCCATCCCGACATGGGCGGGTCCGCTGCGCTCGCCGCGCGCATCAACGAAGCGAAGGAACGTCTGTTGGGCGGCCATCGTCGCAGTCCGTGATACGCGTTACTGGAGAACCGGCAGGCAGTCGTAGGCCCGCTTCTTGATCTGGGCGCACGCCGCGCGGGCGTCGGCTTGGGTCTCGAAGCCGGCGAAGCGGGCGCGGTAGAGCGTCGTCGAGCCGGCCGCGACCGCCTCGGTGTAGGGCTCGGCCTGCGCGAGCAGGCGGGCGAACTGGTCGCGCGCGGCGGCGAGGCGCTCGGAGGCGGCGCTCTGGCTCGGCAGCGCGCCGATCTGGATCTTCCAGCCGCCGCGGGTGGTCGGCGCCGGCGCGGCCAGGGCCACCGGCTGCGGCGCCGCGGCGATCTCCGGCACGGCGATCGGCGCGGTCGAGGCGACGACGACGGCCTCCTCGGCGCCGTCGACGGTCTCGGCGTCGCCCTGCTCCTCCTCGAACTGCTGCAGCATCGCGGTGAGCTGCGCCTTGGCGGCGGCGACGTCGGCGTTCGACGGCGACCCGAGCTGGATCGGAGCAGCCTTCGGGGCCGGCGCGGCCGGAGCCGCGGCGGCGACCTGGGTCGGCGCGGGCAGGGCGGCGAAGGCGAGCGGCGCCACCGGCTCCTCGACGACGGCGACGGCCACCGCCGGACGGGCCGGCGCCGACATCGGCAGACGCACCGCGACGACGACCTCGCGAGCGGGGGCGGCGGCAACCGCGGCGGGCGCGGCGACCACGGCGGGCGTGGCCGGCGCGAGGTCCATCGGCGCCTCGGCGATCGGGTCGGCGGCGGCCACTTCGGCCTGGGTCTGCGGCAGCTTCCAGCCGCCGCGCACGGAGGCGACGAGCGGCTGGGTGGCGCGGGTGCGCGTCGCCTTCGGCAGCCAGGTGCGGACGAGCTCGGCCATGTGGGCGTCGCGCGAGCGGCCCGTGGCTCCGCCCATCACCACCGCGACCAGCTGGCGGCCGTCGCGCTTCACCGAGGTGACGAGGTTGAAGCCGGAGGCACGGATGTAGCCGGTCTTGATGCCGTCGACGCCCTCGACGGTGCCGAGCAGGCGGTTGTGGTTGCCGTAGGTGGCGCCGCGGAAGACGAACTTGCGCGTCGAGAAGTACTTGTACTCCTCGGGAAAGCGGGTCTGCACCGCGAGGCCGAGGGTGGCCATGTCGCGGGCGGTGGTCACCTGGCCCGGGTTGGGCAGGCCATTCGGGTTGCGGAAGGTCGTGCCGTGCATGCCGATGCGGCGGGCGGTCGCGGTCATCCGCTTGGCGAAGGCGTCCTCGCTGCCGGAGACGTTCTCGGCCACCACCATCGCGGCGTCGTTGGCGGACTTCGTCACCAGCGCGCGGATCGCCTCGCCGACGGTGATCGTCTGGCCGGCCTTGACGCCGAGCTTGGAGGGCGCCTGCGCCGCCGCCTTGGCCGACACCTCGAGCTTCGAGGCCTCGTTGTAGCGGCCCTTCTGCATCTCCTCGAAGAGGATGTAGAGGGTCATGATCTTGGTGAGCGACGCCGGGTAGCGGCGGGCGTCGGCGTTCTTGGCGAACAGCACCTCGCCGGTGGCGGAATCGACGACGATCGCCGCGTAGCGGCTGTCGGCCGCCGGGCTCGCCTTGGTGGTGGCGGTCTTCTTCTTTGCCGCCAGCGCCGTGTCGGCGGTGGGACCGGCAGCCAGCACCGTCAGGGCCACCCCGGCGATCGCGACCGCTCCCGCGCGGGCGATCGTTGCGAACAGGCGGCGTACGGCGGGGCGCAACGGCATCGGCGATCGACCTCGGCTCTCGGGTGACGGAGGAGCAGGCTGGGCTCGGCCCGTTCGGACCCCCTGCCCGCGGACGAGGGGTGACGCAATCGAGGCTATGGAATGGCGGTTAGCGGACGGTTAAGCGGCGAGGCCGCCGTCACGTTGTTGCAATGCGGGATGAACTTGACAATTTTTGTGCAGTGCATATAAGGAGTGGCAGGTGCTGGCGACAGGGTCTCGCGTCGTCGCTGGGTCCGCCCCTGCCAAAGAAGGAATCAACAGAAATGGTTACTGGCGTGGATGAGATTCAGAAGCTCAACAAGGATGGTCTCGACACGGCCATGAAGTCGTTCGGCACGCTCTCCAAGGGCATGCAGGCGATCGCGGTCGAGGTGGCCGACTATTCCAAGAAGAGCTACGAGGACGGGACCGCCGCTCTCGAGAAGCTGATGGGCGTGAAGTCGCTCGACAAGGCGATGGAAGTCCAGACCGAGTACCTGAAGTCCTCCTACGAGGGCATGGTCTCGCAGATGTCGAAGCTCGGCGAGATGTACGTCGACCTCGCCAAGGACGCCTACAAGCCCTACGAGACGATCTTCGCGAAGGTGACGGCGAAGTGAGATGACGGCGGTCGGCGCGGCGCTCGCGCCGACGCTGAGCGGCGCCGCCGCCCGCCCCTGCGGCGGTTCGGCGCTGTTCCACCGCCTGCCGCCCCCCGCGGGCGGCCCAGAAGGAGCCCGGCCATCGCCGGGCTCTTTGCATTTCCGGGGCCCCGCACAGCGGTTGCAGCGCCCCGCGCCAGCCGGCCGGGGGCGGATCGGGCGCCCCCGCGCGTCGGCCCGCCGCGGATGCACCGGCGGGGGCTCGCGCCGGCCCGATCCGATGCGGCGGACGCCTGCGGCGCCGCCCGCCGCGTCGATCACGCGCATCCGCGTTGCGAATGCGGAGGATCGCCTTACAATGTCGGCGACGGCACCTACATGAGCTTGCACGGCCGGTGATCGGTTTGGCCGGCGGATGGGGGGCGGCAGTCGGCTCGCCCCCGGGCGACAGTCGGCGCGAGGGCGCTGGGCGAAGAGCGATGCGGCGCGCAGGCGTCGCGTGGAAGGCGATGCGGCACGAACCGAGCATGACGGCCGGCGACGATCGTCGGGACGAGGGCGAGAATGGAACGGTCGTCGTCACGCGCACCCGCGCGAAGACGAAACGCCCGAACATGTATCGCGTCCTCATCCTGAACGACGACTACACGCCGATGGAGTTCGTCGTTCACGTGCTGGAGCGATTTTTCCAGAAGACGCGCGAGGAGGCGACGCGCATCATGCTGCACGTCCACCATCACGGCGTGGGGGAGTGCGGCGTCTATACCTACGAGGTGGCTGAGACGAAAGTGACCCAGGTGATGGACTTCGCCCGCAAGCACCAGCACCCGCTGCAGTGCGTCATGGAGAAGAAGTGAGGGATACCCGTGCCGTCATTCTCCCGTAGCCTCGAGAAGGCGCTGCATCAGGCCCTCGCGTTCGCGAACGAGCGGCATCAGGAATACGCGACTCTCGAGCACCTGCTGCTGGCGCTGATCGAGGACCAGGACGCGGCCGCAGTGATGCGCGCCTGCAACGTCGACCTCGAGAAACTGAAACGCGACCTCGTCGAGTACATCGACACCGAACTCGACAACCTCGTCACCGATGCCGGCGACGATTCCAAGCCGACCGCCGGTTTCCAGCGGGTCATTCAGCGCGCCGTCATCCATGTGCAGTCGTCGGGCCGCGAGGAGGTGACGGGGGCGAACGTGCTCGTCGCCATCTTCGCGGAGCGCGAGAGCCACGCGGCGTACTTCCTGCAGGAGCAGGACATGACCCGCTACGATGCCGTGAACTACATCAGCCACGGCATCGCGAAGCGGGTCGGCATGGCCGAGCCGCGGGCGGCGCGCGGGGCAGACGATGAGCAGGCGACCGTGGACGGTACCGAACGGACGAAGCGCAAGACCGACGCTCTCGAGGCCTATTGCGTCAACCTCAACGAGAAGGCGAAGAAGGGGAAGATCGACCCCGTCATCGGCCGCGACGAGGAAATCCGGCGCACCATCCAGGTGCTTTGCCGGCGCCAGAAGAACAACCCGCTGTTCGTCGGTGATCCCGGCGTCGGCAAGACCGCGATCGCCGAGGGCCTCGCGCGCCGCATCGTCAACGACGAGGTGCCCGAGGTGCTCGCCGACGCGACGATCTTCGCGCTCGACATGGGTGCGCTGCTCGCCGGTACCCGCTACCGCGGCGACTTCGAGGAGCGGCTGAAGCAGGTCGTCAAGGAGGTCGAGGAGTATCCCGGCGCCGTCCTGTTCATCGACGAGATTCACACCGTCATCGGTGCCGGCGCGACGTCGGGCGGCGCCATGGACGCGTCGAACCTCTTGAAGCCGGCGCTCGCCTCCGGCCAGATCCGCTGCATCGGCTCGACGACCTACAAGGAATATCGGCAGTTCTTCGAGAAGGACCGGGCGCTCGTCCGCCGCTTCCAGAAGATCGACGTCAACGAGCCCTCGATCCCCGACGCCATCGAGATCCTCAAGGGCCTCAAGCCCTATTTCGAGGAATATCACGGCGTCCGCTACACCTCCGACGCCATCAAGACGGCGGTGGAACTGTCGGCCCGCTACATCAACGACCGCAAGCTGCCGGACAAGGCGATCGACGTGATCGACGAGTCGGGCGCCTCGCAGATGCTCCTGCCGGAGTCTCGCCGCAAGAAGACCATCGGCGTCAAGGAGATCGAGGTCACCATCGCGACGATGGCGCGCATTCCGCCGAAGTCGGTGTCGAAGGACGACGCCGAGGTGCTTCGCAATCTCAGCGAGAACCTGAAGCGAGTGGTCTACGGCCAGGACGACGCCATCGAGATGTTGTCGTCGGCGATCAAGCTGTCGCGCGCCGGCCTGCGCGAGCCGGAGAAGCCGATCGGCAGCTACCTGTTCTCCGGACCGACCGGCGTCGGCAAGACCGAGGTCGCACGCCAGCTCGCCGAGATCCTCGGCGTCAAGATGCTGCGTTTCGACATGTCCGAGTACATGGAGCGGCACACCGTCAGCCGGCTGATCGGTGCCCCTCCCGGCTATGTCGGCTTCGATCAGGGCGGCCTTCTGACCGACGGCATCGACCAGCATCCGCACTGCGTGCTGCTGCTCGACGAGATCGAGAAGGCGCACCCGGACCTGTTCAACATCCTGTTGCAGGTGATGGACCATGGCAAGCTGACCGATCACAACGGCAAGCAGGTCGATTTCCGCAACGTCGTCCTGATCATGACGACGAACGCGGGTGCGGCCGACCTTGCCAAGGCACCGATCGGCTTCAACCGGACGCGCCGCGACGGCGAGGACACCGAGGCGATCAACCGGCTGTTCACCCCGGAGTTCCGCAACCGTCTCGACGCCATCGTCGCCTTCCGCAACCTGCCGCCGGAGGTGGTCCACCTCGTCGTGCAGAAGTTCGTGCTGCAGCTCGAGGCCCAGCTCTCGGACCGCAACATCACCTTCGAGCTCGACGACGCGGCGGTGAAGTGGCTGTCGGAGAAGGGCTACGACGAGCGCATGGGGGCGCGACCGCTCGCCCGCGTCATCCAGGAGCACATCAAGCGGCCGCTCGCCGAGGAAGTGCTGTTCGGCTCGCTGATGAAGGGCGGGACCGTCAAGGTGACGGTGGAGAAGAAGGCGGAGGGCCAGGACGGCCTGAAGCTCGACCTCCTCGCCGACACCGGCGACCGGCCGCGCCCGACGCCGCCAAAGGAGGCGCGCAAGCCTCGCCGCCGCCCCGCCAAGGCGAAGGCGAAGGTGAAGGTGAAGCCGGTGCCCGAGAAGCCGGTGAAGCGCAGCCTGGTGCCGAAGGTGCCGCTCACCCAGTAGGCGGGCGCGGCGACGAGCCCGTGCCGGCGGTCCGCCGCCGGCCGGGGCACCCGCGCCGGCAACCGTCTCCGTGCCGGCAGCGGGCGCTGCCGTGGACCGGACGCCCAGGGCCGCGATGGCCGGCCCTGGCCGCGGCCGGTCTCCGCCCCCTCCCGATCGCCGCCCGGGCTTCCCGAACGGCCGCACCATCCCCAGCCGCGTCGGTCCGCCGTGTCCGCTGAGTCCGCAGGCGACGCCCCGTCGCACGAGCCCGCCGCGTCCCACCGCCCGCGCGGCGGCTGGTTCCTCGCTGGCGTCAAGGCGGCCGTCGGCGTGCCGGGCCTCGTGCTGTTCGCCTCCACCGTCGGCTTCGGCGGCTTCGCCCGCGAAGCGGGGCTGCCGCTCGGCCTGACCCTGCTGATGACCGGCGGCATTTGGGCGCTGCCGAGCCAGATCGTGCTCACCGGCTCGATCGCCGCCGGCTCGTCCCTCGCCGCCGCGTTCGTCGCGGTGTCGCTCTCGGCCGTGCGGCTGATGCCGATGACGGCGGCGATCATGCCGATGCTGCGCGGGCCGAAGACGTCGCGCCTGCGCCTCCTCGTCCTCAGTCACTTCGTCGCCGTCACCGCCTGGGTGCTGGCGATGACCCGGCTGCAGTCGCTGCCGCGCGAGGGCCGCGCCGCCTGGTTCGCCGGCCTCGGCCTGGCGCTGGCGGCGGCGTCCGTCGCCGCCACCGGGCTCGGCTACTGGGGGGCGGGGGAACTGCCGCCGGTGCTCTCCGGCGCGCTCGTCTTCATGACGCCGGTCTATTTCCTCGTCTCGATGAGCGGTGCGGCGCGCAGCCTGACCGAGCGGCTGGCGCTCGCCATCGGCCTCGTGCTGACGCCGCTCGTCGGCCTGTTCGACACCGCCACCGATCTCCTCTGGGGCGGGCTCGTCGGCGGCACGCTCGCCTTCCTGATTGGCCGGGTCGTCGGGAGGGCGCGATGACGCCGACCTTCGCGAGCGATCTCGGGCCGCTGTGGCCCTACCTGTTCATCTTCATCGCCGGTTTCCTGGCGACGGAGATGTGGCGGTGGATCGGCGTGCTGGTGGGCGCCCGCCTCGACGAGGCCTCGCCGGTGCTCGGCTGGGTCAGGGCGGTGGCAACCGCGCTGGTCGCGGGTGTCATCGCCAAGATGCTGCTCGCGCCGGGCGGGTCGCTCGCCACCACGCCGGCGGCTTTGCGTGTCGTGGCCGCCGGCGCCGGGCTCGTCGCCTATCTCGTCTTCGGGCGCCGCCTGTTCGTCGGCGTCGCCGCCGCCGAGGCCGTGCTCATCGCCGGCTGGCTGGCGCTCGACCCCTGACGGGCGGCGACCGCTGCAGACGGCTCAGCCCGCGGCGAGAGCCTTCCGGTAAGCTTCCGCATGGGAGGCGATGACGTCCTTCGGCGCCATCTCGCCGGTGTGCGGGCGCAGCGCCACACCCTCCTTCCGCGGCATGACGTGGACGTGGGTGTGGAAGACCACCTGGCCGCCGGCGCTCTCGTTGAACTGTTGCACCGTGACGCCGTCGGCGCCGAACGCCAATACGGCGGCGCGGGCGATTTTCTGGGCGGTCGCCATCACCGCGGCGAGGTCGGCGGGGGCGATGTCGAGGAGGTTGCGCGACGGCGCCTTCGGCAGCACCAGGGCGTGGCCGTCGCAGCGTGGCATGATGTCCATGATCGCGACGGTCGCCTCGTCCTCGTAGATCCGCGTCGAGGGCAACTCGCCGCGCAGGATCCGGGCGAACACGTTCTGGTCGTCATAGGCGGCCATGGGGTCCTCCGTGCGAAGGCGGCTGCGGGGCGGGCGAGCCTATTCGGCGCGCTCGGGTGCCGGCACCGTGCGCCAGCGGTCGAGCGTGCGGGCGACGAAGCCGATCGTCTGCGGCGCGCGCACCGACCCCGGCCGGCGCTCGCGCTCGAGGAAGACGCGCAGGCCCTCCGAATAGACGGCGACGTCGGTGATGTTCTCGGCCGCGATCGCCGCGCGCGTCTGGCGGTCGAACTCCGGTTTCTCGCGGTTGACGTTGGCGGTGGGCGTCCGCCCGACCGGGGCGGAGAGGCCGAGCTGGCGCAGCCCCGCCGTCATGTGCTCGGTCAGGCCGACGAAGCCGAACTCGGACACGGCGAACGGTCCGACGTGGCGGGCCTGCAGGTTGCGGATCGCCGGGTGGGCGGCGAACGCCGTCAGCGGCAGCGTGCCGGCCGAAACCTGGGTGCCGAGGGCGCCGCGGGCGGCGTGCTTGTCTTTGAAGAAGTGGAAGTGCGAGATCGTCCGCTCGACCGGCTCGCGCAGCCAGATCCAGTAGCGCGACGGGTCCGGCACCGCATCGGCGAAGACGCCGGCCGAAAAGTGGCCGTGCACGACGCGCACGCCCTCCTCGGCGAGGCGCGCCACCACCGCGCGGTCGGCCTTCTTGCCGAGTTCCCGCAGCAGGGGGTGCGTGCGGGCGTGGTGCGGCCCGTAGGCGAAGGCGACGCGCCGCCCATAGGCGTGGCGCAGCACCTCGGCGAACGAGGTTCCGCCGGTCTTGGGGATGTGGACCGAGAAGATCAGGTCGTGGGGAGCACGGGTCATGGCGGCGCCCGATATAGCACCCTTGGCGCCCGTGTCCCATGCGGTGCGAGTCGCATTCCGTCCGGCGATTGCCGCCCGCGCCGCCGCCGTGGCAGTCTGCCGCCGGGGCCGAGAGAAACCAGGGGAAAACCTCTCATGCGTTCCAGCTTCGCACTCGTCGCCGTGCTCGCGCTCTCCACCACGCCGTCGCTCGCCGCCGACGTCCCGAACCTCGTCGGCACTTGGTCGGGCGAGGCGCAGGCGGTGATCATCGGGCCCAATCCCTACCGCGTCCCCGACGGCGAGGGGCCGAACTTCCCGGAGGCGAAGATCACCTTCACCTACGAGATCACCCGCCAGGAGGGCACGCGCTTCGCCGGCACGATGTCGGGCGGCAAGTTCAGCGAGACCTTCATCGGCGCCCTGAAGCCGCCGGCCTACGACAGTGGCGTCTTCGTCGACGTCGACGGCCAGTACGCCTTCACGCTGCGCGACCCGAACACGATCGACGTCTGCTACACCCACGTCTACCCGAACACTCGTGCCGCAGCGTGCTGGACGATGACGCGGCAGTGAGGGGGGGCGGCGAGGGGACGGCGGCGCCGTCCCCACACTCCGGAGCCGCGCCAACTAAGACCATGGCTGCCTTCGGCCGATCGAGCATTATATACGGCTGATCACAGTGCTGCGATCTGCACACGCCCAGCGGGAACCGGCGTCGACAGATGTGCTATGGTGCGTATCTGTTTCTGCGTTGGCGGGCGTCGTCGTGACCTCCGCCAAACGCCGGCCCGATCCGAGATCGAGGCCGGATCGGGTTTTTTGGCCAGCGAGTGGTCGTCCCGGCCAACGTCTCCTGGAGTGAGCCGCTACTATGACGTTGACCAACAACGAGACGGCCGGGCGTGTGATTGCTCGGGCCGGCGAATTCCTTGTTGTGGATGCGGACTCCGCCAGCCATCGCACATGGACGGATGACGGCGAGGCCGCGCTGCAAGGGGCGGAAGCGATCACAGACGTGCCAGATCAAGGCATGGCAGATGCATCGAGCGCGCCTGTTGTAGCGGGCGACGTCGTCTTTCTGATCGACGATAGCGCGGGCTGGGCGAGTGCGGCCGCCGGCGATGAGT
>CALRZT010000155.1:0-10715 GCA_943372725.1 Pseudoxanthobacter soli DSM 19599 | reverse complement strand
ACCGCCCCGCATGCGTTCCCGTGCTGGCCTCCGGGCCGAGCCGGGGGTGGCGCCGCGCCCATGTCGCCTCCCCTGGGTGCTCATCGTCGCCCGAACACAATCCCCGACTGATTTTCCACCTTCGGAGGAAATGATACCGGTGACGGGGGTGAAAGTCGTGCTGCCGACGGACTTGGTCGGCCAGCACTCCGTGCTTGCCTGATCGGGGGATCGCCAGTGTCGCCAGCCAATCGTGTCTTCACCGCACCGGGTCTCGTCGGCTTCGCCGGCCTCGGGCGCCTCCTCGGTAGCGCCGCACTCGCACTCGGCGTGCTGACCACGGCCCTCGCCGGCACACCGACCATCGCCGGGGCCGCGCCGGCCGCCGAGCCGGCGGGGCTGCGCTCGCAGGTCCAGTCCGCCCTCGACGACTACCTTCGCAAGTATGGCGCAGCGGAGCACATCTCGGGCTTGTCCGCCTTCATCAGCCGCCGGGACGGCGACCCCGGCATCGTCGCGACCGCCGGGACCACCCGGTGGCGCGGCCGCGGCGAGCCGATGACGCCCGACACCCTCTTCCAGATCGGCAGCAATACCAAGGCGTTCACGTCGGTCATGCTCCTCAAGCTTGAGGCCGAAGGGCTCCTCGACATCGACGACACGATCGGCGAACACCTGCCCCAGTACCCGGCCTGGAAATCCGTTTCGATCCGACGGCTCCTCAGCATGACGAGCGGCCTGCCGACGTACAGCGAAGCGCCGAAGTTCATGAAGCATCAGGCGGCCGACCCGGACCGCCACTACACCCTCGAACAGCTCGTCGCCTATGCCTATCCCTCACAGGGCAACGACCTGCCCGGCAACAAGGGCTGGTTCTACTCCAACACCAACTACGTCCTCGGCGGGATGATCGTCGAGAAGCTGCGCAAGCAGGCCTATGAGGACGTCATCCGCAATGAGATCTTCCGCCCCCTCGGTCTGAACCGCACCTACTATGCAGACCGTCAGCTGCCGAGCCGGGTGCTGGACCAGGCGGCCGGAGGCTACTTCGACAATCCGGCCTGCAGCCTCTACACGCCCGACTGCAAGGTCGGCCAGCTGACGCCGCTCGTCGGCAAGAACCTGCAGCGCGCCGACCTCAGCTGGGCGGGTCCGGCGGGCGGCATCGTCTCGACCCCGAAGGACCTGACGTCCTGGATCCGTCACCTGTTCGCCGGCCGGGTGCTGCCGCCGAAGCAGATGAAGGAGCTTCTGACGCTCGTCTCGACGAAGACCGGCAAGCCGATCGAGAGGGCGACCGCGCAGGACCCCCGCGCCTTCGCGCTCGGGCTCGCTCAGATGTATGACCCGACCATGGGCCGGTTCTGGTTCTACGAGGGAGAGACCCTCGGCTATCGGGCGGTCTTCGCCTACTATCCGGACGATGATCTCGTCGTGACGGTGTTCCTCAACAGCCAGCCGGCGGAGGACCACATCGTCGAACTGATGTCCGACCTCTACGCCATCTTCGCGAAGTAAGGCCGTGCCAGCCGCTCACTGCATTGGATCCGCCATCGGGATTGGGCAAGGCTGCAATCCCGGTAGGCCGCTCAAAGGGCAGTCTGCCGGTGCCAACACAAGCGTCGCGATCCCGTTGTGCCATGCCGGGTAATCTCACCACTCCGTCTCTCCACACGGGATCGAACCCATGAAGCTCGCCGCAGCCTTCGCGCTCATCGCCATGCTCGCGTCCACGCCGGCGGGATCGGCGGAACGCTTTTCGGTCGTGCCGGCCGCCGCCGCGCCGTTCACCGTCGAGACGGTGGCGGGCGGGCTCGAATACGTCTGGGGCATCGCCTTCCTGCCGGACGGCTCGATGCTGGTGACCGAGAAGCCCGGTCGCCTGCGCCGCATCACGGCTGACGGCACCGTCTCCGCTCCTATCGGCGGCGTGCCGCGGGTGGTGTACGAAAACCAGGGCGGCCTCCTCGACGTCGCCGTCCATCCCGATTTCGCTGGCAATCGCTGGGTCTACTTCACCTACTCCCGGCCCGGCGCCAGCGGCAGTTCCACCGCACTGGCGCGCGGCGTCCTCTCCGACGACCTGACGGCGCTGAACCGGGTCCGGGTGCTGTGGACCTCCGGCCCCCGCTTCGACGGCGCCGGCCACTTCGGCTCGCGCATTGCCTTTGATCGCCTCGGCTTCGTCTACGTCACCAGTGGCGACCGCCAGCAATATCCGTCCGACGACATCGCCCAGCGGCGCGACAACACCGTCGGCAAGATCGTTCGCCTGCAGGGCGACGGGTCCGTGCCGAGCGACAATCCCTTCGTCGGCATGAGCGGGATGGATCCGGCGATCTGGAGCTACGGACACCGCAATCCGCAGGGTCTCGCCTTCGATCCGGCCACCGACAGGCTCTATTCCGTGGAGCACGGCCCGCTCGGCGGCGACGAACTCAACGTCATCCGCAAGGGCCGGAACTATGGCTGGCCCGTGGTATCCTGGGGGGTCAACTACGACGGCTCCCCGGTCGGGACCGGCAAGCACCGGGCGCCCGGCATGGTGAACTCCATCCGCCACTGGACGCCGGTGATCGCGCCAGGCGGCATGGCCTTCTACAATCGCCGGGCATTCCGGAAGTGGCGCGGCGACCTGTTGATCGGAGGCCTTGGCGCCACCGCCCTCGTGCGTCTCGACATGGAAGACGGCCGGGTGGTTCGCGAACAGCGCTTCCTCACCGAGCGCGGCCAGCGCATTCGTGCCGTGACGGTGGCCCCGGACGGTTCGGTCTACCTCGGCACCGACGAGAATCCCGCCCAGATCCTCCGCCTCGTCCCCCGCTGACCTCGAAGCCGCGCTCCCGCTGACGCCGGTCGCCTTGCCGCCGGGTTGTCGCCTCATTCTCGGGACGTTTCGGGTATAGGTGGATGGTCGAGATCATCTGCAACCTTTGGTGCCCCGGCTTCATTGCCTGTTGAAAGCCGGCCGGTCTGGAGTTCGCGCCCCTGTCGGCGACGAGGGGCCGTCGGCCCATTTTGTTTTCCTCAGTTTGACCGCGGGCGCGGCGATCCACCCGAGAGGCGTGGCGCTGCCCGTTCCCCCGGCGGAGCGTGACGGCGATGCCGGATCAGGACCACAGTTCGACTATCGCCACGGCGCGGGACTGGACGCGGGTGCTGCGCGACTACCGTGAACCACGCGCCGGGCGCAGCGTCGTCGAACTTGCCATCACGCTGGTGCCCTTTGCGGCGCTGTGGGCGGCCATGCTGGTGCTTCTCGACCTCGGGATCTGGTGGCTGGTGGCGATTCTCGCCTTGCCCGCCGCAGGTCTGCTGGTCCGCCTGTTCATGATCGCCCACGACTGCGGCCACGGGTCGTTCTTCCCGGCGCGCTGGGCGAACGACTGGACTGGCCGGGTGCTCGGGGTCCTGACCCTGACGCCTTACGACCTGTGGCGCCGCAGCCATGCGATCCACCACGCCGGAGCCGGCAACCTCGACCGTCGCGGCATCGGTGACGTCACGACGCTGACGGTGCGCGAATACGCGGCGCTCTCCCGCTTCGCGCGGCTGCGCTACCGGCTCTATCGCCACCCGGCCGTGATGTTCGGCCTCGGCCCGCCCTATCTCTTCCTGCTGCAGCACCGCCTCCCCCTCGGCTTCATGCGTAAGGGGTGGGCGCCGTGGATCAGCACGATGGCGACGAATGCCGCGATCTTCGGCGCCTTGGGCATGCTGATGTGGGCCTTCGGCATCGGGCCGGTGCTGTTTGTGCACATGCCGATCCTGCTGATCGGCGCCGCGATCGGCGTCTGGCTCTTCTACGTGCAGCACCAGTTCGACGGCACCCAGTGGGACGGGGCAGAGACGTGGAACGTCCATACCGCGGCGCTGCACGGCAGCTCGCACTACGACCTCCCCGCCCCTCTCGCCTGGTTCACCGCCAACATCGGCGTTCACCAGGTCCACCACCTGGCGAGCCGCATCCCCTGCTATCGCCTGCCCGAAGTGCTGCGTGACTTTCCGGAACTGAAGGGCGTCGGTCGCCTCACCCTGTGGCGAAGCCTCTCCTGCGTGCGGCTGGCGCTCTGGGACGAGGGCGAGCGCCGCCTCGTCTCTTTCCGCGACGTGCGCCGGCGCGTTCCCGTGCCATTGCCGGCGGACCGAAGCGTCGGTGCGGACGCACCCGGGGTCGGTTCGGCTCAGTCGATCTGACGACCGCCGGCGCCGGCGGACGGCAGCCCGCCGCCGGCGAAACCCTCGAACGCCTTGATTTGTTGGTGACCCCGGCAGGATTCGAACCTGCGACCAACAGCTTAGAAGGCTGCTGCTCTATCCTCTGAGCTACGGGGCCGCTGCCGATCCGGCCGCTCGCCGGGAAGCGCGGGAGCCGGCACGGACGGACGGGCTCGCCGCCCTGCGGAGGTCAGTGCGTCCAGGGCACCAGACGGTCGGTGCGGAAGTTGTCCGAGTAGGAGATCCGCTTCGGGCTGCTGTCGTGCGGCTCGAACACCTCGAAGGGAATGGCGTTCCGCTCCGCGTAGGCGATCGCCTCCTCGCGGGTTTCGAAGAACAGCTTCACCTGGCTCGTCATGTCGCTGGACGACGTCCAGCCCATCAGCGGCTCGACGGAACGCGGCACTTCCGGGGCGTATTCGAACACCCAGCGGTGCGTCTTCCCGCGCCCCGACTGCATGGCCGTCTTCGCCGGCCGGAAGATGCGGGCCACTGCAGGCTTCGTCACCATGGTCGATCCCCTCATCCGCGCGATCTCGACCGTCCCGACGTCCGACGGGCCGAAATCGCCGCACACGCGACCGTGCGTCCCGCCCGGGCCGCTATCGCGGCGCCGGCGGGACCCGACCAGACCGCTGCGGTCTGGTCGGGGCAGCAAGATTCGAACTTGCGACCCCGCGCTCCCAAAGCGCGTGCTCTACCAGGCTGAGCTATGCCCCGATCGGTCGTCCGCTTCCGTAGCCGCTCCGCCCGCCTCGATCAAGCGGCGCGGAAGTTCGCCGGTGCGCCCCGCGCAGACCAGCAGCATCGGCTCCGCCCTATCCGGTGCAGGGCGGAAGCGGATCGATGGCTCTGTTGCGTCGTTATCAGCCGCTGGTGACGCGCGGGTGTCGCAGCCGGTCACCCGGCGCGATGCCGAGCTTCGCGGCGATCCCGGCATTGACCTCGAGCACGAACCGCACCGCCTCCCGCGAGGCGATCGGCTCGAGGGAATAGGGCGTCGTGTCGGCGGCGATCTGGGTGATCGTACCGTCCTCGCGGATGAAGATCATGTCGAGCGGTAGCGGCGTGTTCTTCATCCAGAAGGCGACGCCGTCCTGGTCGCTGCCATAGTCGAACAACATGCCGGCGTCAGGCGCCATGGTCTCGCGGAACATCAGGCCCTTGGCCCGTTCGTCCGGCGTATCGGCGACCTCGATCGTGAAGCGGTGCTCGCCGCTCGCGGAGGTGATGACGGCGACGAGATCCCCGGCCGCGTCGGCCTGCACGAGCCGGACGATCGGTGCCGGCTGCGCATCGGCCACCGTCGGCGAGACGACCGCCGAGGCGGGTCCGGCCAGTCCTGGCGACGCCGGCGATATGATCGAGAGTGAAAATCCGAGAGCGACCGACAGGCCTGTGGCCGCGATGGCGCGCGACAAAGCGCTGGGGTCTCGACCACCGACCGGTCGCCCCAGCCGCCGGGCGCTCAGTGGGAGGCTGGAATGTGGCCGCCGCTCTCCGGGCGGATCTCCGCCGCCATCAGCCCCTTCGGCCCGTTGCCGAAGCGCACCTGAACGATCTGCCCCGGCCGCAACTCGGTGATCCCGAACCGGCGCAGCGTCTCCATGTGCACGAAGATGTCCTCCGTGCCCTCGCCGCGGGTCAGGAACCCGTAACCCTTCACCCGGTTGAACCACTTGACCCGCACCCGCTCGATACCGCTCGTCGGCGTGACCTGTACATTCGTCCGCTGCGGCGGAAGTTGGGCCGGATGGGGCGCCGCCGACTCGTCCATCGACAGGATGCGCAGCGCCTGCAGGCCCTTCGGCCGGTCGAGGACTTCGCAGACGACCCGCGCGCCCTCGTAGGCGGTCTGGAAACCGCCGCGGCGCAGGCAGGTGACGTGCAGGAGGACGTCCTGGCGGCCGTCGTCCGGGACGATGAAGCCGTAGCCCTTGGCGACGTCGAACCATTTGATGGCGCCAGCGATTTCGATGACTTGGACGCTGGCATCGTCGCCGAGGCTGTCGAGCGACATCTCCGGGGAGACGTGCTCATGCACGCCTTCGTAGCCGGCGGAACCGGCCCGCCCGATCCCCGACGCCGTCTCCGATCGCATCGGATCCGCACCGGTCGCCTGGGTGTGCTCGACACCCGAGGACTTCGCCCCCACGTTCACCGCCCGAACCCCGCCTGTCGAACGATTCCACCCATCGACCGCTAGCCCCCGCCGGCATGCGTGACGTCACAGGATAGCATTCGTCAGGTTCCAGGCCACCGAAAATCTTGAGACGGCGTCAAAGGCGTTAACGGCCGTGGTGAACCGCGCTCAGAGAAAGCGCGTCAGCGCGTAGGGCGTGGGGTCGACCACGGTCTCCGCTCCGGTGACCAGTTCGGCGACAAGGCGGCCGCTCACCGCCGCGAGCGTCAGGCCGTGGTGGGCATGGCCGAAACTGAACCACAGGCCGGAATGGCGCGGCGCCGGACCGATCACTGGTCGCATGTCCGGCAGGGCGGGGCGAAAGCCGAGCCAGGGCGCGGCGTCGAGACGCTCGCCGAGCGGCAGGATCTGCCGGGCGAGCGGCTCGCAGCGCGACAGCGGAACCGGCGAGGCCGGCGCCTCGATGCCGGCCATCTCGACGCCGGTGGTCAGCCGGATGCCGCGCGCCATCGGGGCAAGCACGAAGCCGGCCTCGTCGTCGAGCACCGGCCGCGACAGCCCCGCGCCGGGGCCGGCGGCATAGTGCATGTGGTAACCGCGCTTCACCGCCAGGGGGACACGGTAGCCCTGCCGGGCCGCCACTGCCCCCGACCAGGCGCCGAGGGCAACCACTGCGTCGCGCGCGGAGACCGGTCCGGCCTCCGTGACAACCGACCAGCCTCCGTCCCTGGCCGCGAGCGTGCCGGCATCCGCATGCTGGAAGCGGCCTCCACGCGAAGCGAAGAGACCGACATAACGCATTGTCAGAGCATGTGGATCGCGCACCGCGACCGGGTCGAGCCAGTGCACGGCTCCCGTCAGCGCACCGGTGAGTGACGGTTCGCGGGCGCGCAGCCCCGCGCTGTCGAGGAGCTCGAACCTGAGCCCGTGCTCTGCCGCCACCGCCGTGGCGGCGGCCGCCCGGTCGAAGGCTTCCGCGGTGCGGAAGGCCTCGATCCACCCGGCGCGGCGAACGAGGTCCTCCGACCCAGAGGCCGCGATGAACGCATCGTGCTCGTCCACGCAGCGTTCGATCAGCGGCAGCATCGCGATCGCAGCCCTGGCGAGCCGGTTCGGCGATGAGTGCCGCCAGTAGGAGAACAGCCAGGGCGCGATGCGCGGCAAGAACGACGGATCGTAGCGCACCTGCGAGGCGCGGTTGGAGGCGTAGTGCAGGATGTCGCGCAGCGAGCGCGGGAAAGCATAGGGGACGATGCTGGCGCGCTCGATCAGCCCGGCATTGCCGAAACTCGTCTCCTCACCGGGCCCGCGCCGGTCGACGAGCATCACCGACCGCCCCCGCGCCTGCAGATGCAGGGCGGCGCAGACACCGACGATGCCGGCCCCGAGCACGAGCGCGTCGACCTTCACCGCCGCCATGGCGCACCCCCGCGCGCGGATCGCGCCCCGACCGTCCGACGTGGCGGCATCGACGCGCCTCTCATCCGAGCGCGAACGGTCCGAGGACGTCGCCGATGCCGCCGCGCAGCACCGCATCGGCGAGCGGATCGAGTTCCGTCGCCTCGCGATTGAGGATGACGAAGCGGGCCCCCGCCTGCTTGGCCAGCACCGGGATCCCCGCCGCCGGGTAGACGACGAGCGAGGAGCCGATCGCCAGGAAGAGGTCGCAGTCGCGGGCCTCGGCCTGGGCGCGACGCATCGCGTCGGCGGGCATCGGCTGGCCGAACGAGATGATCGTCGATTTCACCAGGCCGCCGCACGCCGCGCAGCGCGGAGCGCGGCCGGTCTCGGCGATCGTCCGTTCGGCGGCGGCGAGTGTCGTCTCCAGCCCGCATTCGAGGCAGGCGGCGCCGAAGGCGTTGCCGTGGAGTTCGACGACAGCGGCGTCCGGCGCGCCGGCGCGCTGGTGCAGGCGGTCGATGTTCTGGGTGATCACCGTCGCGGCGCGGCCGGTCGCCAACAAGGCGGCGATGGCGCGATGGCCGGCATTCGGCGCGACTTCGGCGAACTCGCGGGCCATTCTGAAGCGCCGCCGCCAATCCTCGAGCCGCGTCTCCTCCGAGGCCATGAACTCGTCGAACAGGATCGGCTTCACCTTCGACCAGATGCCGCCGGGGCTCCGAAAGTCGGGGATGCCGGATTCGGTCGAAATGCCGGCGCCGGTGAAGACGACGATCCGGCTCGCCTCGGCGATCATGTCGCCGAGCCGCGCCCGCGCCGCATCCACCTCGTCGAAAACCCGCATCCGATCGCTCCTCTCGTCCACGCCGACCCATCGTTTCCGACAACCGGGCCGGCGGCAAGCCGGTGCGGCACGGTGCCCGCCGTCTGACTGGCCGATCTGCCGGGCCGCGGAGGGCTGGCCGCCCCCGTCCCCATCCGCCAGACTGGCGCGGACGGCACGCGCGGCGGCGCGGGTGAGCGAGGAGCGGCCGATGACAAGGGATGTGGTGACGACGGGGGCGCCCCTGGAATCGCTCCCGGATACGGCGACGCATCCCGAGGAGATGCGCGCGAGCTACGAACTGCGTCTCGGCGAGCGCGTCTCGATGCGGGCGACGGCTCGCATCACGCCGGCGGGCGTCATCTGCGTCGGCCTCGCCGCCGCCGCGATCACGCTCGCCGCCTGCTTCGGAGCGGCGCTGATCCGGCGCGCCGGCCGCTGAGGCCGTCGTCGGATGCGGTGCGTCTCACCGGCGGCTCTCCGTCCGCTGGACCGCCTTGCCGGTGTCCGGGTTCCGTGCTGACCTCCGCGCCGAACGGCCCGCGCGCCGATCCGATGCGGGTGAACGGGAGACCTCCGAGATGAAGTATCTGCACACCATGCTGCGCGTACGCGACCTCGACGCAGCCCTCGACTTCTACTGCACCAAGCTCGGCATGAAGGAGGTGCGCCGCCATTCCTCGGAGGCCGGCAAGTTCACGCTCGTCTTCCTCGCCGCGCCCGACGACGAGGTCCGCGGGGCCGCGGCCGAGCGGGCGCCGCTGGTCGAGCTCACCTACAACTGGGGCAGCGAGGAGGACTATGGCGAGGCGCGCTTCTTCGGCCACCTCGCCTTCGAGGTCGACGACATCTACGAGACCTGCGCGCGCCTGCAGGCGGCCGGCGTGACGATCAACCGCCCGCCGCGCGACGGCCGCATGGCCTTCGTCCGTTCGCCGGATCGCCAGTCCGTCGAAATCCTGCAGAAGGGCGAGGCGAAGGCCCCGGCCGAGCCGTGGCTGTCGATGCCGAACACCGGCCACTGGTGAGAACAGGGGGCGACGGGCCCCCTGCCCTGCGGGCCGGCGAACTACCGCACGAGGTGAACCCCGGGATGTTCAAAGGCACTCGCATTCGCGCCCGCATCGACTTCCTGCCCGCCGAGAATGGCGGGCGGACGACTCCGCTCATCGGCGGCACGCACTACCGGCCGAACCATAACCCGCTCGGCCCCGACGACCGCGAGATGATGATGGGCGAGATCTCGGTTCCCATCGGCAGTGTCGTCCAGCCGGGCGATAGCCTCGACATCGACATGACGCTCTATCCCGGCCGATTTGCGAGCGAGATCGTGCCTGGGCGGCAGTGGCGGGTCCAGGAGGGCGCGAAGCTCGTCGCGATGGGGACCGTGCTCGCGCTCCTTCCCATGATGTCGGCATGATGGTGGGCGCAACACCTTCGCCGGGTTGCGAGTGACATCGCCTTGCCGACGCGCGCCGCCGCTTCTATAAGACCGCGCCGGCAGGTTCTTCGCGGAGCCCGCCGGGCCGGCCGCGCCCTTCGTCTATCGGTCAGGACGCCACCCTTTCACGGTGGAGAGAGGGGTTCGATTCCCCTAGGGCGCGCCACTTCCCCACAGACCTTTAGCGAGGAATCTGCTGTCCGGCGAGCGCGGCTCGCTTGGGCACTGCCGCAGCGCCGGGTGTGGCGCTGGGCGCTGATGACGCGTCGGTACCCCAACAAGCCCGCTGCGCGCCCCTTTCCACCCCCGAGAATCGTCTCCCTTCGCTCTCTGGCACAAAACTCGCTGCGCTCTCCGCCAAGAGCGATTGCGGCGAAGCGGGCTTAATCCCGTCGACACTCCGGCCCGTCAGGGCTGGCCGAGTGGACGTGCACGCTGGACCCGCGACCCGGCCGACTGCAGACGGGGACATTTGCCGCCCCCCACGACACGCCCCGACCGCACGCGGTGGTGACCGACAGAGGTTCTCTGGATGACGCCGTCCTCCCATCCCTCCCTCTACGTCGCCCCCTCCCTCGCGCACGCCCTCGACGCGCTGGCCGAGCGCGGCCCCGACGGGGCTCCCCTCGCGGGCGGCACCTGGATCATGCGCGCGCCCCTCCGCCACGAGCCCATGAACCCGGCTTTCGTCGGTCTCGGTCGCGTGTCGG
>CALRZT010000154.1:0-10770 GCA_943372725.1 Pseudoxanthobacter soli DSM 19599 | reverse complement strand
CCACCTCCCCCACGAGGGGGGAGGGGAAAGAAGCGCCCGCCGGCCTCAGCTGGCGGCGAACTTGATGCCCTGCTTCACTTCGACGATCGCCTGGTCGATCAGCTTGATCGCGGCGGCGCGGTGGCCGCCCTTGCCGGTGTTGGCCTGCTCGAGCCAGCGCCGGGCGTCCTGCAGCGAGGCGAGCGCATTGCGCATGTTCGGCTGGTCGGCGTCCGCCGTGGTGGTCGTGGCGGCGACGGCGGCGACGCCGACGGCAAAGGCGGCGGCCGACGCGAAGGCGTCGCGGCGGGTGAGCTTCTCGGTCATGGCTGCGGATCCCGTGCAGTTGTGCCCGTCATGGCGGGACGATCGTGGTTCTGTCGCAAGGCTCGCGGGACGTCGACGTCACCGAGCCGTCGGATGTGGCCCCGCGCCTCGCGCGGACCCTCCGCGCGCACTGTGGGGGAGTTCGCCCAGCCGGTAAAGCCGGAGGCGAGAGCGCCGGTGGAGACCGGGCGCCGCACCCTCTAGAGATAGGTCGAGCGTTCCAGCGGCGTGATCTCGGCCTGGAAGGCCGCCATCTCCGCCTTCTTCACGGCGGAAAACAGCGAGCGGTACTCGACGCCGAACGCACGCCGGATGAAGTCCGATCGCTCGAACAGCCGGATCGCCTCGCCCATCGTCGAGGGCAGCGGCGGGGCGGGCTCCTCGTAGCCGTTGCGGTCGGTCGGCGGCGGCGGCCGCAGCCCGCGCTCGATGCCCTCCAGCATTCCGCCGAGCACCGCGGCGAGCACGAGATAGGGGTTGGCGTCGGTGCCGGCGATGCGGTGCTCGAGGCGCCGCGCCTCGGGCGGCGAGGCCGGCACGCGCACGG
Organism: Pseudoxanthobacter soli DSM 19599; assembly: GCA_943372725.1. Lineage (GTDB taxonomy): Bacteria > Pseudomonadota > Alphaproteobacteria > Rhizobiales > Segnochrobactraceae > CAMDHY01. The sequence goes on along the minus strand of CALRZT010000154.1, from coordinate 9,917 downwards.
CGACCGAGCGGTTGTTGTGGCCCCAGGCGGCGCGCGTCGGCGCGTAGGAGCCTGGCTGCAGGCGGCGGAAGCCGTTCCACGTCGGCACGAACAGGAGGGTGGAGGCTGCCATCGTCTCGATCAGCCCGGCGATCGCCGCCTCCAGCAGCGGCTCGCCGGTGGCGGGCACCGTGAAGACGTTCTGGCCGCTGGTGTCGACGAGGCTCGCGTGGACGTGCATGCCATTGCCGGCCCAGCCCATGAAGGGCTTCGCCATGAAGCTCGCCTTGAGCCCGTGGACGGCCGCCGTCTCGGCGATCAGCCGCTTCAGGAGCACGACGTCGTCGGCCGCCGCCAGCGCGTCGCCGCGGTGCTTGAGGTTGACCTCGAACTGACCGGGCGCCGCCTCCTTGACGATGGTGTCGATCGGCAGGCCCTGCGCCTTGGCGTGGGCACGGATGTCGCCGAACAGCCGGCTGTGGGCGGAGAGGTCCGACAGCGCCAAAACGTTGGTGCGCTCCGGCCCGTTCGGCTCGGCGCGCACCGGTGCCGGCGAGCCGGTGACGTGGGCGGGGGCGGCGGGGTCGAGCAGGTAGAACTCGAGCTCGAAGGCGCAGACGGCGGCGAGGCCCGCACCGGCGAGGCGCTCGACGACGGCTTCCAGCCGGGTGCGCGGGTCGCCGTGGAAGGGCACGCCGCGCTCGGTGTGCATGGTCAGCACCGCCTGCGCCGTCGGGTGCGCCGCCCACGGCACCGGCTTCAGCGTGCCCGGCACGGCGCGGCAGAAGCCGTCGCGGTCGCCGGTGTCGACGTGCAGCCCGGTCTCCATCACCTCGCGGCCCCAGACGTCGATGCCGAACACCGACAGCGGGAAGTTCACCCCCGCCCCGAACGCCTTCGACAGCGTCGCCGTCGGCGCCCACTTGCCGCGCAGCACGCCGCAGGTGTCGGTGATCAGGAGCTCGACCGTCTCGGTGTCGGGGTGGGCTGCGAGGAAGCGCTCCACCTCGCCGGCGGCGGGGGAGGCGGGGCCTGCCGGCATCTTCTCGGGCGATGCGGCCGCGGCCGGCGGCCTCTCGGCGGACAGTACGCCTGTCGATGGCTTGTCGGCCGGGGCGGCCTTGCCGGCGCGCGTCGCGGCGGTCTCGGTTTCACCGGGTCGCATGATGGTCGGGGCGGCCTCCGCAGCCACGCGGCCGGTCGGCGGCGCTTCCGGTAGTCTAGCCGCAGCCGCACCGGTTGCGCCAGCCGGAGACGCTCCCGCCCGTCGGCCGCTGCGCCCGTCGGCCGCCGCGAGGCCATCAGTTCGCCGACTTCTCCTGGCCGCGCAGCGGCAGCTCGGCGATCGAGGCCATCAGCAGGCCGGCGACGAGGGCGCCGGCAGCGGCGGCGAGGAAGACGCCGCGGAAGATCGGCGCGGCCTCGCCGCCGCCGCGCAGGCCCTCGAGGATGATCGCCTGGATCGACTGGTCGCCCGTCCCCGCCGCGCCGGCGAGGAAGATCGCCCCGAAGCCGGCGACGAGCACGGCGCCGCCGAGCGAGCGGGAGAAGTTCAGCACGCCGGTGGCGGTGCCCATCTGGTGGGCCGGCACGGCGTTCTGCACCGAGACGGTGGAGATCGGGTACATGACGCCGAGCCCGGCGCCGAGCACCCCCGTCAGCACCAGCATCTGCCACACCGTCGGCACCGGGCCGAAGCCGAGGTAGAGCGCCGTGGCGGTCGCCACCGCGAGGCCCGCGACCGCCGTCACCTTGTAGCGGCCGGTGCGGCCCATGATGCGGCCGGCGACCTGCGCGCCGGCGACGGTGCCGGCCATGTTGGCGATCATCGCGAGGCCCGATTCGGCGGCGGTGAAGCCGAACACGAACTCGAAGTAGAGCGGCAGGTAGACGGTCATCGCCACCATCGTGCCGACGGCGAAGAACACCGCGAGCGTGCCGGTGCGCACCATCGGGTTGGCGAGCAGGTTGAGCGGTACGAACGGCTCCGGCGCCCGCGCCAGCCAGGCGGCGAAGCCGACCCACAGCGCCAGCGAGGCGGCGACGAGGCCGAGGATCACCGGCGAGGCCCAGCCATAGGTGGTGCCGCCCCAGCTCAGCGCCAGAAGCAGCGCGAACGTCGCGGCGAGCATCAGGAGCGCGCCGACATAGTCGATGCGGTGCGGCCGGTCGTGGCGCGGAATCTGCTTCAGGACGCGGTTGGTCAGAAGCAGCGCCGCGAGGCCGAGCGGCACGTTGATCCAGAAGATCGCCGACCAGTGCAGGTGTTCGGCGAGGATGCCGCCGGCGGCCGGGCCGGCGATCGAGGCGGTCATGAACACGGCGGCGAAATAGGCCATGTAGCGGCCGCGCTCGCGCGGCGAGATGATGTCGGCGACGATCGTCTGGCCGAGCGAGATCAGCCCGCCGCCGCCGATGCCCTGCAGGGCGCGCGCCAGGATCAGCACGCGGATGTCGGTCGACAGCGCGCACGCCACCGAGCCGACGAGGAAGATCGCGATGGCGACCAGCATGATGGCGCGCCGGCCGTGGATGTCGCTGAGCTTGCCGTAGATCGGCGTCACCACCGTCGAGGTGAGGAGATAGGCGGTGACCACCCAGGTGAGGTTCTCGACCGCGCCGAGCTCGCGCCCGATCGTCGGCAGGGCGGTGACGACGATCGTCTGGTCGAGCGCGCCGAGGAACATCGCCAGGATGACGCCGACGAGGATGACGCGGATCTGCGCGTGGCTGAGCGGCGCCGCCGCAGCCGGCATCGCTCCGGCGAGGCCGGCGGCCGCCGGCGCGCCGGCCGGTCCCGGCACGGGCCGAGCGGATGCTGCAGCCGGCGCACCGGCCGGCGGCGCGGAGGGGAGCGGCGCGGACGCGTCGCCGGGTCCGCGGGGGTCACTCGTCTCGGACATGCTCGCCTGCCTCTATTGACCGAACGGTTCGGTCAAAGTAGGTTCCTAGTCCCGGGCTCGCGTGGGGTCAAGGGGGGGCGGGGAGCGTCGGCGATGATGATGGCGGGGGGCACGGCGCGGCGCGACGTCGACGCGGACGATGGCGTGGACGCCGCCGCCGCCGACCCCGTCGCCGCGATGGCCGGCACCGACCCGGCCAAGCGCCGGCAGATCCTCGAGGGCGCCCACGGCGTGTTCATGGAGCTCGGCTTCGACGCCGCCTCGATGGGGGCGATCGCGCGGGCGGCCGGCGTCTCGAAGGGCACGCTCTACGTCTATTTCGACAGCAAGGAGGCGCTGTTTGCGGCGATGATCGCCGACGAGCGGGCGCGCCTGAAGGGCCACCTCGACCTCGACGCCGACGACCCCGATGTCGCCGAGAGCCTCCGGCGGACGGGCCGCAAGCTGGTGGCCTTCATCGTCCGCCCGGCGAACATCCGCGCGGTGCGAACGGTGATGGGCATCTCGGAGCGCATCCCGGCGGTCGGCCGCGCCTTCTACGAGGACGGCCCCGGCCGCGGAATCGACAAGTTCACCCGCTTCATCGAGGCCCACGCCCGCGCCGGTCGCCTCACCGCGCCGGACCCGCGTCTCGCCGCGGCGCAGCTGCAGATGCTGCTGCAGGCCGGCCTCGTCAACGAGCTCCTCTACGACGTCCGCGAGCCGCCGGACGAGGCCGAGATCGCCGCCCACGTCGACGCGGCGGTGGCGACCTTCCTCGCCCGCTACGCCGCCCGCTGAGGCGGCCCCGCCCTCACCACAGCCGCCGAGGCGCCCGCGCGACCCGTCCGCCGCCGCGCCTCACATCTTCTCCCCCGGCAACAGGCTCGCCTGGCGCACCCAGTCGGCGAACGCGGCCTCGTCGAAGCCGTCCTCGCGGATGTCGAGATAGCGCACGTCCGCCTGCTTCGACGGCCCCGGCGGCAGGGGCACGAGCCGCGCGCCGCGGAAGAACGACACCTTCACGTAGGCCGTGAAGCAGTGCAGCCCGAGGAACCAGCCGTTCCCCTCGACGCCATAGAGCGGCGAGTTCCACTTCACCGCCTTCGCCACCCCCGGCACGGTGGCGGTAACGATGGCGTCGATCCGCCGGCCGATGGCGCTCTTCCAGCCCGGCATGGCGGCGATGTAGGCCTGCACCGGCCCGTCGCCATACCCCTTCGGAATTTGCGGATTGCCGCCCGACAAGAGCACCGGCCCGCCGCCCGCAAGGGTCTCGCCAGGCCTGGCCTCGCCTGGCCTGGCCTCGCCCGCCCCCGCAGCCTTCCCCCCGCGGCCGCCCGTCACGGCGTGCGCGCCAGCAGCGCGTCGAGGCTGTCGAGGAAGCGCGGCCAGCCGGCACGCGCCCCCTCGAGGAACGGCGTCTGGTTCGGCCGGAACCCGGTCTGCTCCATCCGCAGCCGCGTGCCGGCCGCCGTCGGCGTGAGCGTGAAGGTGACGACGCTTTTCAGCGCATCGGCGTCCCACGTGTAGGCGAGCCGGCGCTCCGGCTCGACGACCCGCACCTCGCAGTCGACGGTGCCCCAGTCGGCCCGGAACTGGAAGCGCGTGCCGACGACGGGGGCGAACGCGCTCTCCATCAGCCACTCCGCCATCAGATGCGGCGTCGTCAGCGCCCGCCAGAGCTTTGCCGGCGGGTGAGCGAACTCCCGCTCGACGACGACCGTCTCGCCCGCGGGCGCCGCACCGAGGGCGGCGGTCGGGCTCCCGGCCGACGCGGCCGGCGCAGACGCGACCGGCTGGGACGCGGCCGGCTGGGGCGGGTCCAACTGGGACGGGTCCGACTGAACCGGGTTCCCTTGGGCAGACCCGTCGGAGCGCAGGCCGTCGGCGGACGACGCCTCACGCGACGTCTCGTCCCGGGACGGCGCCGGCGGCTTCGGGGTGGCGAGCGGGCGTGCGGTCACTGGTCCATCCTTTCGAGGAGCGAGTCGAGCCGGTCGAAGCGGGCCTGCCAGGCGGCGGTGAGCGAAGCGGCCCAGTCGGTGAGGGGGGTAAGCGCCGCGGGCTCGGCGCGGTAGTGGATCTGCCGCCCGGACGGCCGGTCGGCCACCAGGCCCGCCTGCTTCAGCACGGCGAGATGCTTGGAGACCGCCGGCTGCGACACCCCGGCGCCGGCCGTCAGCGCCGAGACCGTCAGCTCCCCGTCCCGGCAGAGCCGCTCGAACAACGCTCGCCGCGTCGGATCCGCCAGCGACCGAAACACCCTGTCCCGAGCCTGCACCGTCTGCAACCCATCACCCTCCGGCTATGGGATGGATGCATAGCCGATGGGTTATGGGTTGTCGAGGGGGAGGGGGAGCGCTTTGCGCCAGAAGCAGCTCCTGCAAAGTGGATGTCTGAATGTCCGGCATGGGGCCGTTTCCAGACTGGCTGCAGTTGGCGCAGAATCGCGGAAGCGGCCTTTAACCGGCGCGCACGCGATCATGCCTGCTCATTTTGAGCCAGCGTCCCCCATAAGACGCTAGCCAGCGCCATTCAGGTTACAGAACGCCTGCGTCTGTTGATTGCGCTGCTTTCCATTATTCCCGATAGTCAACCGTTTAGGGGGGACCTTTCATGTCATTCGCAGACGGGCCTATCGAGCAGCTACAGCGCGGGGTCAGCGACAACCTCTCGCGCCGATCCCCGCTTCGGTCGGGTGCCCGATGAACCGCGACGACCACCTCAACAATATTGCGAAATTTGCAGGGCGCATGGTCCATGAGATCAGGGCGCTCAATGCCGTCGGACGCTTCGACATCAATTCGGTTGCCGAAGATTTCCTGATCCCCGTTTTGAAACTGGTGTTCGAATGCCCGGATCTGCAAAACATGAACAAGATCCAGGCCAACTTCCCGGCCGTGGACCTGGGCTGCGCGACGGCCAGAGTCTCGTTTCAGGTGACCACCGACGGGTCGAGCAGTAAAGTCGAGGAAACGCTCGCGAAGTTTCATGAGCATGATTTAGATAAGACTTTCGACCACCTCTACGTGCTCGCGCTGATCGAGAAGCAGGCTTCGTACACGGCGAAGTCGCTTGAACGGGCGATCGCGGCGCTTTCGATTCCGTTCGATCCGGCCGCGGACGTGATCGATTGGGACGATATCCTGACACGCATTCGGCATCTCGAGACCGACAAGCTCGGGGCGATCGATCATTATCTTGCGTCGGGCTGGGCGAAGCGCGACAGCCAGGTGAAGTTTCGTGAGCAGCTCAACAAGTTTCTCGCCTTCTCGACGGAGAAGATCGAGGTCGAAAAGACATCAAGGAAATACATTCCCGCAATATTTGTGGAAACGCACTCCACTAAAGAGCAGATGCGGCTCTTCGCCAACCCGTTGTTCTTCTATCGGAAGATCCAGGACGAGCTCCGCCGTTTCGCCTATGATCACCTCAATGCCAGCCTCAAAATTGCCGGCGAGCCCGAGCTCGTGTCGGAGCTTGATGCCCGCCTGCTCAGCGCCACGCCGGCGACTTTCGCCGAACTCGGCGCGTGGCTCGATCAGGTCGACCAAGCAATCGGCGTCGAGCTGGCCAAGGTGCGCCCATTGTCGTGGTGGCGCGAGACCGGCGAGGCTCGCTACGAACCGGTGAACCCAGAGTCGGCGGGGTGGACGATCGCGCGGCTCCAGCTAGAGGGTGCCGCCAACGGGCTGACATCGTGCTTGAACGATGCGCGCGCGCTGATCGGCCTCATTCGCAACAAGATCTTTCTAGTCACCAGCATGGCCGGTCAGGGAAAGACCAATTTCGTGTGCGACTTGGTCGAGAACCAGTTCCGGCTCTTCCAAATTCCGTGCCTATTCATCCCAGCGCGCCAGCTGAACGGCTTCGCGCCGGGCACGCGGTTGTTCGACTATATCGCCAACAACCGCTATGCGCCCGACGGCACCAAGCTGCACGATTATCTGGCGCTGTTCGATCAGGTCGCGCGCGACGTCGAAAAGCCGCTCGTGATCCTCATCGACGGGATCAACGAAGTGACCGATCTCGCCTCGTTCAATGAAGAGCTCAAGGCGATCTGCAGCGCGGTTTGCCAATATGATTGGATCAAGCTCGTTATAACGTGCCGAAGCGAGTTCTTTGACGATCGCTTTGCAACGATACTCGACGAACCGTTTGCAGCGTACATACACCGCGTGAACGACTTGCGCTCGGAAATGACCGACCTCAGCAAGGCCCGGCTGTTGAACGCCTATCTCGCGCATTTCCGCATCGAGGGGGCGCTGCAAGGGCAAGCGAAGGCATTCCTCGAGAATGACATCTTGCTGCTGCGAATCTTCTGCGAACGCTATGAGGGCAGCAATGTTGGGTATGTTACCGACATCTACAAAGGCGATCTGTTCGTCGACTATCTGCGCAAGAAGATCGACGCCTTCCCCCTGCAGCACCGGGCCAAGGCCCTGCCCTCCTTGTTCAAGATCGCGGCGTCGATGCTCGCCGCGGACGATTTTTCCAAGCTCTCGGTGCGCGATTTTTCCGCCGAGGAGCAAGAGATCGTCCTGCGCTTCGTCGCCGACGACGTCATCCTCCGCCGGGAAGTCGATAGCGAGGGCCTCGCGGCAGTAGGTGACCTCACCATCTCGTTTACCTATGACGAGCTGAGGGACTTCATCATCGCCGATCAATTGGTTTATCGTTCCGCTGCCGACCATGCCCTAGCGTTGACCGAAATGCTGGCTCGGTTGCCCAGCCGCCCGGTCTATGAAGGCGTCTACCGCTACGCCTATTTGCTCGCGCGCAAAGTGAACGATACCGCCGCGATCGCGGCGTGCGAGGCGGCGCCGAACTTCACCGAGCATTTCAGCCTCAACGTCCACCTATTGCCCCCCGCGGTGCAGACGAGCGAGGACGTCGCGCGCGTTAAGGCCATCCTGGCGGACGCCGGCGCCTCTCGACGGTGGCGGCGCGTCGCGCTGTTTCTGCTGCACCGGCGCAACGCGGCCGATTTGTTGAACATCGACATCCTCATCGGCCATTTGAACGACCTTGAAGACGCGGAGCACGCCCAGTTCATTCGGGCGATCTTCGGCGGCCATCGCGGCTACGACGCGCTGGCATGGCGGCAAAGCATCGATGAACTGGTGGCCGACGTCGGGGAGGACGAAGGCGGCCGGGGCCTGGTGCGACACTCACCCCAATGGCTCGCGTTTTTCCTGCACGCCGCTGCGCACGCCGGCTGGCTGCAGCGAGAGCGCACCTCTAGCTTGTTCCAGAACGCAGGGGACGCCGCAAATTGCGCAGCAGCCCTGGTGCTGGTCGGACCGGCCAGAGCCACGGCGGTGCAAACGCTGTTGGCGGACATCGCAGCATCCGCGGGAGCCATCGCATGACCGAGAAGGATCTCGTCCTCCCCTTGCGCCGGATTCCGCCTCTCCACGAATTTCTCGATGCCTTGAAGATCAAGCCGGCCGGGCTCGCGGCGCAGCTGTTCACGCGCGTCTACAACCAGCTCTTCTCCTGGTCGAACGACCTGCGCGAGCAATATGACCAATATTATTGCGTTGAGTATCCGACGCTCGCGGCCTATCTTGAGTTGGCGCACGAAATCTATCTCGATCCGGCTGAACTCGAGAAAGCGCACATACTCAAGATTAAGTCCCCTGGGGGCGTGCTTGAGGAAGCCTATGACGACAATGTGCTGGACACGGTCATCGCCTGCGTTCGAATGCTAGAGGACAGCCATGAAGATTAAGATGGACTTTGTCTCGAACAGCTCATCGACTTCGTTCGTGTATATCGCTCGCGACATGCTGTCGCGCGACGATTTCCTGGCAGCGGCCGGCGTCAGTCCCGACAGCCCGGTGGCGCCGCTGTTCGAGACCATGTTCGCCGAGCTCAAGACCCAGATCGACCGCGGCACCGTCCTGACGCGAGTCGAGGAGGTCGACACGCTGGAGCACGGGCAACATTATACGCTGGCGGTGCTCGATCGCATGAAGAGGGGCATCGCGGACGGCGAGACGGTCACAATCGGCCATTTCAGCAGCGAGAACAATCTGGCCGAAATGACGCTGTGCACTGAGATTTTCGAGATCGATTCCGAAAGGTTCTTCATCAATGCCTATGACAACTATTGGTGAAGCGCGCTTGCGCGTCAATCGCTACAAAGATCTCGGATATTCGACCTTCTTCAACGCGCGAACCGGTTTCTTCGCGCGCGCCCCCGAGCCCGGCAAGCGCGAGCCGTTCTGGTCGCCGCACGGCCCCGAGCTGATGGACATTTCGATCACCAACTGGTGCGATAAGGGTTGCGTATTCTGCTACAAGAGCTCGACCCGGCACGGGTCGCACATGGCGCTCGCTGATTACAAGCGGGTGATCGACCAGGCCGCGGAGATGGGCACCTTCCAAGTTGCGCTGGGCGGCGGCAATCCCAACCAGCACCCCGATTTCGTCGAAATCCTCGACTATACTTGGTCGAGAGGGATCGTCCCAAACTACACGACCAACGGGCGCGGGCTGACCGACGAAGTATTGGCGGCGACCCGCCGCAATTGCGGCGCCGTGGCCGTCTCCGCTTACGCACCGTATCACGAGACAGCCGAGACCATCCGCCTGCTGACCGATCACGACATCAAGACCAATGTTCATTTCATCATCGACAGCGACAGTGTCGATACGGCGATCGATTGGCTCCGCAACCCGCCCGAGTTCCTTGTCAATATCAACGCGCTCATCTTCCTCAACTACAAACCTTCTGGGCGGAAGGTCTTCGAGGAAAAGATGCTCCGCCATAGCGATCGCCTCGACGAGTTCTTCGGCCTAGCCACCGCAACTGATGCGAAACTTAAGGTCGGCTTCGATGCCTGCTGCGTGAGCGGCGTGTTCGCCAGGACGGATGCCAACAACGCGCTGGTTGATGCCTGCGATGCGGGACGGTTCTCTCTATACGTCTCCGAAGACATGAAGGTCTATCCCTGCTCGTTTCAGAGCGGTTTAGTCGAGGGCGACACGCTTAACGACGACACCTCGTTGCTTGACATTTGGCACGGCTCGGAAAACGTCCGCTCA
>CALRZT010000153.1:0-10774 GCA_943372725.1 Pseudoxanthobacter soli DSM 19599 | reverse complement strand
ACTCTCTCGGCTTCCGTTTCGGCGGACTGGCCTATTCGAGCGACCTGCACGACCTGCCGTCCGACAGCCTGCCGCACCTTGCAGGGCTCGACGTCTGGATCGTCGACGCCTTGCGCGAGCGCGCCCACGGCAGCCACTTCACCGTCGGCGACGCGCTCGGCTGGATCGAGCGGCTGCAGCCGCGGCGCGCGATCCTCACCGACCTCAACATCGACCTCGACTATGCGACGCTGGCGGCTCGGCTGCCGCCGCGTATCGCCCCGGCCCACGACGGGCTCGTGGTGTCGCTGCCGGCGCCTCCGGCCGTTTGAGCCGGCTAGAAGTTCGCCGAGGTCTTCAGGCCGAGTACCAGCACGTCCTTGTTCTTGTCGGTGCCACCCGGGCGGTGGACGTACTGGACATTGGGGCGGAACAGCAGGCCGGCAGTCGGACGGACGGTGTAGTAGACTTCGAAGGCATACTCCGTGTCCTGCACCGCGACCGGCCCGAGCCCCGCGCGGTTCTGCGCGCGCTGCGACTTCGCCACGTCGTCATTGACGTGCGTCGCACCGGCCGCGAAGGCGATGTCGTCCTGCGGACGTGCGGCGAACAGGCCGGTGTAGACCACGCCGACGGCAGCCTGGCGGTCTGTAAAGGAGGTCCGCTCGTCGGACCAGACGGCGTTCAGGAACACGTTGACGCGCTCGGAGACCTGCTGCTGGAAATTGATGTAGGCGCCCCAGCGGCCGCGCTCCTGCGCCGGCGGCAGGCCGGTGACGGCGAAGAAGTTGCCGTTCCTGTCGTAGGCGACGTTGTCTGCGCTGGCGGTCGCATACCAGCCGCCGACCTTGTAGCTGCCGGGCAGGGCGCCGTCGCCGAAGGTCGGTGTCCAGGCCACCTCCGCCGGCAGCAGCGCCCCGGTCGAGTCCTCGAACCACACCGGCAGCAGCGCGTCCGCCGTTCCGAGGTACTTCGGGTTCATGTCGTAGACGCCGGCTTGGACATAGCCGAAGCCTTGCACGTTCACCTTGACGCGGGTGCCCCACTGGCTGATCGGCCAGTTGTAGATGTAGTCGCCGTCGAGGTTGCCCGGGTTGGCTCCGCAGAACGTCAGGTTCTGGAAATCGCAGGAGAACGCGGCAAAATCCTCGCCGAACGTCATGCGGCCGACCTTCCAGTCGATGAGATCGTCGGCGAAGGTCTGCTGGTACCAGAACTGCGTCAGCCGCGCCGTCTGGCCGCGGCCGAAGACCTCCTGCACCTGCTGCAGGGTGCCGAGCCTGGCGTCGGTGCTGAGATTGCGGCCGTCACGCTGCGTGAAGCTCACCTGGAAGCGGGCATCGGGCACGCCGAGAAGCTTGTCGAGATCGAGCGTCACGCCGGCGGTCCACTGGTCCGCATAGCGGACCATTTGCCGGTCGCCGCCGGCGGCGTTGTAGGCGACCTCGCTGACATAGCCGAACTGGAAGTCGAAGCCCTTGTCCTTCAGCCGCAGCCGCTCGCCGGCCCAGTCGCCAAACAGCCAGGGCTCGGAAGCGGTGGCGGGCGTCGTGGCGGGCTTTTCGGCCGGATCGTCCGCTGCACGAGCCGCGGCCGGAAACAGGAGCACCGCCAGTGCCATCGCTCCGCCGGCCACTGCAGCTCGCCTCATGACCATCTCCCAACCGTTCGCGACGGCACATTCTGCGTGTGCCGGCTATCCGGGGCGGTGCGACTGCCGCCACCATGGTCAGCCCATTACTAGATGATTCTCCGAAGCACGCTCGCCACAGCAGTGCTTGCTCGAGCCAGCTTCCGACCATCTGCCCGCCGTTCAGGCGGCAGCAGCATTCGTGAACGCCGGCTCACGCCGCTGACAGGCCGTTGGCAGAACGTGGCGCGCCGCCAGCGTTTCGATCAGGATGGAGATACCGACTCGCCAAAGCGCGGCGGCGGCCACAGCCCAAGATCACGCGCTCAATTTGGTTCCATAATCCATGTTATGCGACATTGCGATATGCTAAGCCGTTGGCGTCATTCGAGTGGTTTCGCCCTGGCGTTCCCGACGAAGCCAATCGTCTTCGCTGGACCGACGGCCCTCGCCGGCCGATCGCGATCAGAGCGGCTGCGGAGCCCGACGGCCCGGAGGGTCGCCGCATGATGCCGACGCGCGACATCGAGCGCCTCGTCGAGATCATGGCGCGGCTGCGCGATCCGGACCGCGGCTGTCCGTGGGATGTGCAGCAGACCTTCGCGACCATCGTCCCGTACACGATCGAGGAAGCCTACGAGGTGGCCGACGCGATCGAGCGCGGCGATCTCGACGACCTCCGCGACGAGCTCGGCGACCTGTTGCTGCAGGTCGTCTTCCACGCGCGCATGGCCGAGGAAGCCGGTGCCTTCGGCTTCGGCGACGTCGTGCTGGCCATCAACGAGAAGCTCGTCCGCCGGCACCCGCACGTCTTCGGCGATCTCGAAGGGGCCGATCCGCAAGCCGTGAAGCGGCTGTGGGCGACGATCAAGGCACAGGAGAAGCAGGCGCGAGCCGCGCGGCGCGAGGCACAGGGGCTGCCGTCGGAGCCGCCGGCAGGGGCCCTGGACGGGGTTCCCGCCGCCCTGCCCGCCCTCGGCCGCGCCGTGAAGCTGCAGGAGCGCGCCGCCCGCGTCGGCTTCGACTGGCCCGACGCCCGTCAGGTGCTGGACAAGATCGAGGAGGAAGTGGCGGAACTGCGGGCCGAGCTCGATGCCGGCGACCCCGCCCGGCTGGCGGATGAGGTTGGTGACCTGTTGTTCGCCGTCGCCAATCTCGCCCGCCACGCCGGCGTCGATCCCGAGACGGCGCTCGCCGGCACCAACGGCAAGTTCACCCGCCGCTTTGCCCACATCGAGGCGCGCCTCGCCGAGGGCGGTCGCGGCCCGCACGACGCGAGCCTCGATGAGATGGAGGCGCTGTGGCAGGAAGCGAAGCGGCTTGAGCGCGACGCTTCGCGAAGGTGATTTCTGCTCGCGCAGCAAGCACCTAGCGGACCAACATCACCTGCCGTCGCACCCCATCAGCCGTTGGCCATCCGCCGTGCGACATCTGCCGGACGACCCGCCGATCCCGTTCAGGCCGCGAACGAGTACGAGAACCCGGCGCGCTCCAACAGGCCGATGATCGCCTCGTTGCCGGGCGTTAGAACGACCCCGTCGATCAGCGTATTGGTGAGATCGGCCGTCAGCTCGCCCTGGCTGCGCTTGTCGGGATTGACGCCCTTGGCGATCAGGGCGCCGGCGAGCTCCCAGACGGCGTTGTGGCAGGCGCAGAAGACGACGCCGCGCTTCTGCAGCACCGGGATGTAGTTGCCGAGCGTGTCCGAATAGAGCCCCGTCGGGTCCTCGATGTCCTTCACCTGCGCCTTGGTGACCTTCGGATCCTTGATCAGCGTGTTGCGCTTGAAGGCGCCGTCGGTGAGCGCGGCGATCTCGTACTTCTCCCAGGCGTCGCGGTTGTAGAGGCTGTACTGCGCCGGGCCGTGGGGGGCCGCCACCATCAGGAAGTTAGGGTGGCCGAGGGCGAACGCCTCGGCGTTCATGGTGTTGCGGATCTGCGTCAGCCAGGTGCCGGCGATGTCGGTGGTGTCGAAGACGTGCTTCTGGCGGCCGCCATAGGCGAGGATCAGGTCGATCGCCGCGCTGTCCCACTGGCCGGGCTTGGTGAGGATCATCGGCGCCGTCCGTTGGCCCCGGCGTCGGCGGATTTCAGCGAGCGAGCGATAGAACGACCGCAGCCGGTCGGCACCCTCGGGCAGATAGTCGGTGTCTCGCGCGCTCGCCTCGACGGCGGCGTCAGCGGGTGTCGCCGTCGCAACAGCGGCTCCGGCGATCCCGGCGGCCAAGGCGATGGTCTGCAGGGTCGCCCTGCGGGTCAGCCCGTCATTCGTCACGTTCTCGTTCCCCAGTCTCAGTCGCACCCGGGGATGTTCTTGCCATGCGCGCGGCGACGCCGCCAGATGTGGTGGACGCGTCAGTCGCGCGCGACTGCGTCGTCTCCCCGCGGCCGTCGACGCGATGGCGTGGGCTTTAGGCGCCCGCTCCGCGACGGGCCGTGCGGGGCGCCGTCTGCTGGATGTAGCGCCCGGCACGCTGCTTGAAGGGCACCTTCTGGCGCGGCGGAACGCGCAGCACGAGATGGACGCCGTCGTCCCCGTCGTGACGCTCCATCACCTCCGTCGAGCGGTGAAGCCAGGCGAGAAGCTCGCCTTCCGTCACCGGCACGGTGACGCTCACCTGCCATTTGTCCTCCGACAGCCGCGCCTCGATGCGCGCGAGCAGGTGCTCGACCCCCTCGCCGGTCACCGCCGAGATCGCCACCGGCCCTTCGCCGTCCGTGGCGGCGAGCAGGCGCGCGCGGCGGTCGGCGTCGACGAGATCGATCTTGTTCAGAACCTCGATCAGCCGGTCGCGGTCGTGCGGGTCGATGTCGAGAAGCGTCAGCGTCTCCTGGACGTCGCGCGACTGGGCATCCGAATCGGGGTGGGAGACGTCGCGCACATGCAGGATGACGTCGGCCTCGACGACCTCCTCGAGCGTGGCGCGGAAGGCGGCGACGAGGTGGGTCGGCAGGTCGGAAATGAAGCCGACGGTGTCCGACAGGATCGCCGAGCCGCCATGCGGCAACCGGATCTGCCGCAGCGTCGGGTCGAGCGTCGCGAACAGAAGGTCCTTCGACAGCACGCCGGCGTCGGTCAGCCGGTTGAACAGGGTCGACTTGCCGGCGTTGGTGTAGCCAACGAGCGCGATCACCGGGTGCGGCACCTTCTTGCGGTTCGCCCGGTGGAGGCCGCGCGTGCGCTTCACATCCTCGAGCTCTCGCTCGATCTTGATGATGCGCTCCTGGATCAGCCGGCGGTCCGCCTCGATCTGGGTCTCGCCGGGGCCGCCGAGGAAGCCGAAGCCGCCGCGCTGACGCTCGAGATGGGTCCAGGTGCGGACGAGCCGGCTCTTCTGCCAGTTGAGGTGGGCGAGTTCGACCTGCAGCGTGCCTTCGCGCGTGCGGGCGCGTGCGCCAAAGATCTCGAGGATCAGCGCGGTGCGGTCGAGCACCTTGGCGCTCCACGCTTTCTCGAGATTGCGCTGCTGTACCGGCGTCAGCGGATGGTCGACGACGACGAGATCCGCCTCTTCGGTCGAAACGGCGAGCTTCAGTTCCTCGACCTTGCCGGTGCCGAACAAGGTCGCCGGGCGGGTCGCGGAGAGGCGCACGACATAGGCGCCGACGACCTCGAGATCGATCGCGCCGGCGAGGCCAACCGCCTCGGCGAGACGCGCCTCGGGCGAGCGCATCTTGGCGCCCTCCCCGGTCTCGGCGCTGCGCCGCTCCGTACGCACGGGCGCGATGACGATCGCCCGCGTTCGCTTGGCGAGGCGCGAGATCCCGTCCCGCCTGTCACGCCGGTCTGCACCGGGCTCGTCGTCGTACTCAGTTCGATCGCTCAAAGGGGAGACCGGTCCTTCCTTGTGGAGAGCATCGTCGGTACTGCGCGGCGCACCGGCGCACGACACTCATCGCATGAAAGCGAAGCAGGCGGCGAGGAGTTCCGCATCCTGGCGCCGATCGACCGAATCAACAGACGTCCGCGCCCGTCGCAACGAGCGCGGAGCCTGGCCGATGGATAGCCGCCGAACCGTCGCGTCGGGGTCAGGCCTCTTCCGTCGGCTCGAACAGCTGGATCGGCTGGTTCGGCATGACGGTCGAGATCGCGTGCTTGTAGACGAGCTGGGAGTGCCCGTCCCGCCGCAGCAGGACGCAAAAATTGTCAAACCAGGTTACAACACCTTGCAGCTTGACGCCGTTGACGAGGAAGATGGTCAGTGGAGTCTTATGCTTGCGGACGTAATTTAGGAAGGTGTCCTGTAGATTTTGTGCGCGGTCCGCCATGGTATGTTTTTCCTATTCTTACGAGCCGACGATGCTTTCACAGCAATCTCTCTTTTTGACCGAGGCCCAGTCTTGGAGAGGAGAGCGAGTAGATGACTATCCGCCCACACTGCGCAGTCGAGCAGTTGCATCGTCGGCTCAAGTTATACCGCACCTGCGAAGAAAGGGGATCGGAATCTCTCCCGTCTGCGTCAAACGGCCACGAGTTCGGTGGCCTCGTGGAAGTGGCTCCGCAGCGCCCGCGTCACGGGTCCCGGCCGTCCGTCGCCCACCACATGGCCGTCGATCCGCACCACCGGCATGACGAGCGTCGTCGCTGCTGTGATGAACGCTTCCCGCGCCGCCAGGGCTTCCGACACCGAGAACGAGCGCTCCTCGAGGGGCACGCCCTGGCGCGCCGCGACCTCGCAGACGACCTCGCGGGTAATGCCGCGCAGGATGCCGCGCGTCGCCGGACGGGTGACGAGGCGTCCCTCCCCCGTGACGATCCACGCGTTGGTCGAGCCGCCTTCCGTGACGAGACCGTCGGACGTCACGAACCAGGCCTCGCGGGCGCCCGCTTCCTTCGCCTGCTGCTTGGCGAGAACGTTCGGCAGCAGACCGACCGTCTTGATGTCGACGCGGTCCCACCGGTTCTCCGGCACGGTGATGACGGCCACGCCCTCACCCGCCTGGCGGTCGGCCTTGGCGAAGTCGGCGGCGCGCGCCGTCATGACGACGGCGGGGGCGACGTCACTGCTCGGGAACACATGGTCGCGCCGGGCCACGCCGCGCGTCACCTGGATGTAGACCATGCCGTCGCGAACGCGGTTGCGGCGGACCACCTCGCGCATGATCTGCCGCAGCGCCGCATCGCTCATCGGCGCGCGGATCCGCAGTTCCGACAGCGAGCGTGCCAGCCGGGCGAGATGGCGGGTCGCATCCACCAGGTGCCCGCCATAGACCTCACACACCTCGTAGACGCCGTCGCCGAACTGGTAGCCGCGATCCTCGACGTGCACGGCCGCCTCGGCATGCGGGACGTAGAGGCCATTCACATAGGCGATCCGGCTCATGGGAACTCCGAAGTTGCTCGAAGATTGATGGAATAAGTACCTGATTTTCAGAAGAATTCGAGGCTGACACGGAACATCTGCTCGACCAGCCTGACCCGCTGGGCGAGCGCGAAGATGACGACCCGGTCACCCGACTGGATCTGTGTCTCGCCCGTCGGCACGATCACGGCGCGCTTGCGGTAGATGGCGCCGATCCGCACCCCGTCAGGCAGGTCGAGATCGCGCAACGGCCGTCCGACCAAGGGCGACGTCTGCAGCGCCTCGGCTTCGATCAACTCCGCCGCACCGTTCTGCAGGGACTGCACGCTGCGGATGCGGCCGCGGCGAACATGCCGCAGGATGCGCGACACCGTCACCGCGCGCGGATTGACGTAAGCGTCGATGCCGAGCGCATGGGTGAAGGCGGGATAGCTCGTCGAGTTGATCAGGCAGAGATTGCGCTTGCAGCCGAGGTTCTTGGCCATCACCGCCGACAGGATGTTGGTCTCGTCGTCGTTCGTCAGCGCGACGAGGCTGTCGGCGTCCTGGACGTCGGCCTCCCGCAGCATCACCTGGTCGAGGGCGCTGCCGTTGAGGATGACGGTGCGGTGCAGCGCCTCCGACACCGCCACCGCCCGGTCGCGGTTCTCCTCGATCAGCTTCACCCGGGCATTGGCGAACCGGGCCTCCAGCGACTGCGCCACGAAGAAACCGATGTTGCCGCCGCCGGCGATGACGATCCGCGTCGCCTCGGGCTCCTCGTGGCCGAAGATCGCCAGCGTGCGCTTCACCTGGTCGCGCTTCGCCACAACATAGGCGAGATCGCCGACCAGGATCGCGTCCTCGCTGCGCGGCACGAACAGCCGCGCGCGGCGCAGGATAGCGACGACCACCGCGCCGAGATCGGGAAAGAGTTCCGTCAACTGGCGCAGCGGCGTGTCGACGATCGGGCAGTCGGCCGTGCAGTCGATGCCGAGCACGACGACCTCGTCGTCGGCGAAAGTGACGGTCTCCACCGCTCCCGGCAGCGCGAGGCGCCGCAGAACGGTCTCGCCCACCTCGATCTCCGGCGAGATGATCACGTCGATCGGCATGTTGTCGCGACGGAACAGGTCCTGCCAGTGCGGCGCGAGATAGCTCTGGGCGCGGACGCGCGCGATCTTCGTCGGCACGTTGAACAGGGAATGCGCCACCTGGCAGGCGACCATGTTCACTTCGTCCGACAGCGTCACGGCGATCAGCATGTCGGCCTGGTCGATGCCGGCCTCCGCCAGCACCTCCGGGTGGGAGCCGTGGCCGACGACGCCGCGGACGTCGAGATTGTCCCGCACGAGGTTCACGAGGCGCGCCTGCGCGTCGACCACGGAGACGTCGTTCTGTTCGGCGGCCAGACGCTCGGCGATGCCGTAGCCGACCTGGCCTGCCCCGCAGATGACGATGCGCATGACTGCTCCCGTTCGCGCCGGCGCGCGGCCCCGCCGCGTGTTCTAGCGCATCTGCCGCAGTGCGAAAGCGCCTGTCGCGCGGTTCAGGCGACGCCGAGCGACTTCAGCTTGCGATGCAGGGCGGAGCGCTCCATGCCGACGAACTCCGCCGTGCGGGAGATGTTGCCACCGAAGCGGTTGATCTGGGCCTTCAGATAGTCGCGCTCGAAGACCTCGCGGGCGTCGCGCAATGGCAGCGCCATCAGGTGTTCGCCCCCCGCCCCGGTCGGCAGCGCCGGTACCATCGCGCCGATCTCGGTCGGCAGCAGATCGGCGGTAATCACCGCCTCCGCGTCGCCGCGCGTGAGAATCATCAGACGCTCGACGTTGTTGCGCAGCTGGCGGATGTTGCCCGGCCAGTCGTGGGCCTGCAGCACCGCCATCGCGTCGTCGCCGATCCGGCGGATCGGCAGGCCCGCGGTGCGGGCGATCTGGTCCATGAAGAAGTCGACAAGCTCGGGAATGTCCTCGCGCCGCTCGGCGAGCGCCGGTACGCGGATCGGCACGACGCTGAGGCGGTGGAAGAGATCTTCCCGCAGCGTCCCCTCGGCGATCTCCTGCTCGAGATCGCGCGCGCTCGAGGACAGGATGCGGACGTCCACCTTGACCTTCGTGGAGCCGCCGATGCGCAGGAACGTCTGCTCGACGAGCACCCGCAGGATCTTGCCCTGCGTCTCGCGCGGCATGTCGGCCACCTCGTCGAGGTAGAGCGTCCCGCCGTGCGCCTCCTCGAGCGCCCCCACCTTGCGGGAGCGGCCGTCGGAGCCCTCGATGCCGAACAGTTCCTCCTCCATGCGGTCGGGCGTGATCGCCGCCGCATTGACGATGACGAACGGCCCGCTCGACCGATGCGAGAGGGAGTGGATCGTCCGCGCCACCAGTTCCTTGCCGCTGCCGGAGGGACCGGAGATCAGGATGCGGCTGTTGGTCGGCGCCACCCGCTCGATAGTCTGGCGCAGCTGGTTCATCGACGAGGAGGCTCCGACGAGGTCGGTCGCCTCGGTCATCCGCTCCTTTAGCGACCGGATCTCGCGCTTCAGCGACGAGGCTTCCAGCGCCCGTTCGGTGGCGAGCACGAGGCGGTCCGCCTTGAACGGCTTCTCGATGTAGTCGTAGGCGCCCCGCTTGATGGCGGATACGGCCGTCTCGATGTTGCCGTGGCCGGAAATGATGACGACCGGCAGGTCGGGATGCTGCTCGCGGATCGCATCGAGGAGCGCCAGCCCGTCGAGCCGGCTGCCCTGCAGCCAGATGTCGAGGATGACCAGCGACGGCCGACGGTCGCGGATGGCGGCGAGCGCCTGGTCGCTGTCGCCGGCGGTCCGCGTGCCGTTGCCCTCGTCCTCGAGGATGCCCGCGATCAGCTCGCGGATGTCCGCCTCGTCGTCGATGATCAGGATGTCAGTCGCCATGGCTGCTTCGGACACTTTCGGAGGACGGGACGACAGCGCTGCTGCCGAGGACATCGAGGGGTTCGACCGAGGGCGATCTGCGCTCGGTCGCGGGCGGCGAACCGGGCTCGGCTGCCGAGGACGGAAGAATCGGGCCATTGCCGTCGGCGCGGATGACGAGACGGACGCACGCGCCGCGGCCGCCGGCGGCGACGGCGGGTGAATCGAGGAGCTCGATCCGGCCACCGTGCTCCTCGACGATCTTTCCGACGATGGCGAGGCCGAGGCCGGTGCCCTTCTCGCGCGTCGTCATGTACGGCTCGAGCAGACGCTCGCGGCCGTCCTTGGGCAGGCCGATGCCGTTGTCGACGACGTCGATGACGAGTTCGTCGCCAGTGCGATGGACGGACACCTCCACCCGCCCCGGCCCACGGACATCGGCCGGCACCGCCACCACCGCCTCGACGGCGTTCTTGACGACGTTGGCGACGGCCTGGCCGATCAGCCGGCGGTCGAAGCGGCCGGTGATCGCATCGCTCGGCAGCCGCGAGACGAACTGCACGTCGGGATGGCCGACGCTCTGCAGGAACAGCGCCTCGCGCACCGCCTCGCCGAGATCGCCGGGCTCGAAGACCGGCTTCGGCATGCGCGCAAACGAGGAGAACTCGTCGACCATGCGGCCGATGTCGCCGACCTGGCGGATGATGGTGTCGACGCACTGGTCGAAGACCGCCCGGTCGTCCTCGATGCGCTTGCCGTAGCGCCGGCGAATCCGCTCGGCGGAGAGCTGGATCGGCGTCAGCGGATTCTTGATCTCGTGGGCGATGCGACGCGCGACGTCGGCCCAGGCGGAGGTGCGCTGTGCCGTTACCAGATCGGTGATGTCGTCAAGAGTCACCACCCGATCCTGGCCGCTGCCGTCAGGACGCCGGTCTGTGGTCACGCGGACGTTGACGATGCGCTCCTGGCCGTTGCGCAGCAGCCGGA
>CALRZT010000152.1:0-10815 GCA_943372725.1 Pseudoxanthobacter soli DSM 19599 | reverse complement strand
CGCTCATCACCCGTCTCGAGGAGGTCGAGGCCTCGTCGGTCGAGTACGCCAACGGTCGCCAGGTCTTCCAGTACCGCGGCGATCTCATCCCGCTCGTTCCGGCCTCGGAAGGCATGCCGATGCGGACGGAGGGCACCCTGCTCGTGCTCGTCTTCAGCGAGGGCGAGCGCTCGATGGGCCTGGTCGTCGACGAAATCGTCGACATCGTCGAGGATCGCCTCGACATCCAGCTCCCGTCGGACGTGCCGGGCGCCTTCGGTGCGGCCATCATCAACGGTGCCGCCACCGCCGTCCTCGACGTCGGCCACTTCCTGGCCGCCGGCTTCAAGGACTGGTTCGACCGGGCTCCGGCCAACCGCAACACGGCCCGCCTGCGCCTCGTCCTCGTCGACGACAGCGACTTCTATCGCAGCCTCGTCGAGCCGATGCTGCGGGCTGCTGGCTGCGACGTCACCGGTTTCCGCTCGGCGGAGGACGCCCTCAGCTACCTGACGAACGGCGGTCCGTGTGACGTCGTCGTCAGCGACATCGACATGCCGGTGATGGACGGCTTCGCCTTCACCACCATCCTCCGGCAGGACGTCCGCTTCCTCCACACCCCGATCATCGCGGTCTCCGGCGTCTGCACGCCGGAAGCCGTCGAGCGGGGCCGGGCCGCGGGCTTCAGCGACTACGTCGGCAAGTTCGACCGTGCCGGCCTCGTCGCCGCCCTGTCGGAAATCTCCGCCTCTTCGTCTTCCTCTTCCACTTCGCAGATCACGGGTGCAGCGGCATGAAAACCGATAGCAAGCGCGACGCTCCCAAGTCGCTTCGCCAGTACGTCACCGCTCGGATCGCCGGCCAGCTCTTCGGCCTGCCGATCGAGGCCGTCCAGGAGGTGTTCACGCCGGAGGGGATCACCAGCGTCCCCCTGGCACCGGCGGCGATCGAGGGGGTTCTCAACCTCCGTGGACGGATCGTCACCGCCCTCAACATGCGCCGGGTGCTCGGCTACTCGCAGGGGGACGCCACCCGCCCGATGGCGATCGGCGTCGAGTATCGCGGCGAGCCCTACGGCCTGATCGTCGACGAGATCGGCGAGGTGTGCACGGTTGACACGAGCGAGTCCGAGCCGCCGCCCGCCAACTTCGATCGCCGCTGGGCGGCGATCGTCGGCAGCGTCCATCGCCTGCCCGCCGAGCTCATGGTCATCCTCGATGTCGGCCGCACCGTCGGTGGTGCGCCGACGGAGTTGCGGGCGTGACCTTCGGGTCACGCCAGCACACCGCGACACCGCATGTGAAGAGAACACAGCCATGAAGACCTGCCTCGTCGTCGACGACTCCCGCGTCGTCCGCCGCGTCGTCAGACGCATCCTCGAGAGCCTCGATTTCGAGGTGACGGAAGCCGGCGACGGCCTGGTCGCTCTGGCGGCATGCGAGAAGGTGATGCCGGACGCCATCCTCCTCGACTGGAACATGCCGCTGCTCAACGGTCCGGATTTCCTCCGGGAACTCCGTCGGCGGCCCCATGGCGGTGATCCCAAGGTCATCTTCTGCACGACGCAGAGTGAACTGGAAGACATCGTCGAGGCAATCTCGATCGGTGCCAACGAATACATCATGAAGCCCTTCGATTCCGAAGTGATCGAAGAGAAGCTTCGCGAGGTGGGCCTGATCGCGGCGTAAAGCGATCCGCTCCGCAACTGGAAGGCCCTCACAATGCAGACTCTCCCTCTCCAATCCGATCCTGCGAGCGGTGCCGCAGCGGCCGGGGCTGAAAAGCTCCGCATCATGATCGTCGACGACTCGATGCTGATCCGCTCGATCGTCGGCGGCTGGCTGCGCGCGGCCCCGGACCTCGAAGTGGTCGCGACGCATGCGAACGGCCGCCGCGCCGTCGACGACGTCGCCAAGAGCCGCCCGGACGTCGTCGTGCTCGACCTCGAGATGCCCGAGATGGACGGGCTCACGGCCCTGCCGCTGATCCTCGAGCGGGCGCCGGGGACCGTCGTCCTCGTCGCCTCGAGCCTGACGCGGCGCGGTGCCGAGATCAGCCTTCGCGCACTGACGCGCGGCGCGGCGGACTATCTCGCGAAGCCGGAGGCGGTGCAGGGCCAGTCGGGCGCCGAGCCGTTCCGCGACGAACTCCTGGCGAAGATCCGCGCGCTCGGGCGGCGCGCCCGCCCCGCCCCGGCGGTACGGAGCAGCGAGCGCAAGGCGGCGGCGGTCGCCGCGACCGTGCCGGCGCGCGCCAGGGCGCCGGTGAAGCTGCGCGCCTACAATCCCGGGCCCGTCACGGCCCTGGTCATCGGCAGCTCGACCGGCGGCCCGCAGGCCCTCAACAAGCTGTTCACCGCCATCGGCCCGGCGATCGGCCACGTGCCGGTCCTCGTCACCCAGCACATGCCGCCGACGTTCACGGCGATCCTCGCCGAGCACATCGCCCGCGCCGCCGGTCGTCCGGCTGCCGAGGGGCAGCACGGCGAGCTCATCCGCCCCGGCCGCGTCTACGTCGCTCCCGGTGGACGGCACATGGTGGTCGGCGGCTCGGCGGGAGTGCCGTGCATCCAGCTCACCGACGATCCGCCGGTCAACTTCTGCCGGCCGGCGGTCGACGTACTGTTCGATTCCGCCTCCGCGCTGTTCCGGTCCGGTGTCCTTGGCGTCGTTCTGACGGGGATGGGTGCCGACGGTGCGCGTGGCGCGACGACCATCGCCGGCGCCGGCGGCAACGTCCTGGCGCAGGACGAGGCGACGAGTGTCGTGTGGGGTATGCCGGGCGCCGTCGTGGCGGCGGGTGCCGCGTTCGAAGTGCTGCCGATCGACGAGATCGGCTCGAAGGTGACGCGCATGCTGGGGGGTAGGAAATGATCGGGACCAGTGACTATGCGTTCCTCCAGACGCTGTTGAAGACGCGCTCCGGCCTCGTGCTCGCCGCGGACAAGGGCTACCTGATCGAGAGCCGCCTGCTGCCGGTGGCGCGCCAGTTCGGCTTCGCCACGATCGGCGAGCTCGTGGCGCGGCTGCGGAGCCCCGCGGCGCATGTCGAAGTGCAGACCGTCGTCGAGGCGATGACGACCAACGAGTCGTTCTTCTTCCGCGACAAGCTGCCGTTCGACGCGTTCCAGGCCGTCGTCCTGCCTGCCCTGCTCCAGCAGGCGCCGGCCGGACAGACGATCCGCATCTGGTGTGCGGCCGCCTCGTCCGGTCAGGAGCCGTATTCGCTCGCGATGCTGTTGTCCGAGAACGCCACGATGGTGGCCGGGCGGCGGATCGAGATCATCGCGACCGACATCAGCCAGCCGATCCTCGAGCGTGCCCGCGAGGGCATCTACACGCAGTTCGAGGTGCAGCGGGGGCTCCCCGTCCACTATCTCGCCAAGTACTTCACCAAGCTCGGCGATCGCTGGCAGATCTCACCGCAGATCCGCCGCATGGTGACGTACAAGTTCGTCAACCTCCTCGACAACTTCATGGATCTCGGTCTGTTCGATGTGGTGTTCTGCCGCAACGTGCTGATCTACTTCGACGTGGAGACGAAGCGCAGCGTGCTCGACCGGATGGCGACGATCATGCGGCCGGACGGTGTGCTCGTGCTCGGCGGTGCCGAGACGGTGCTGGGGCTGACGACGGCCTTCCAGCCGCTGGAATCCCAGCGCTGCCTGTTCAAGGTGGACCGGGCGGGTGACAGGGCGTCGAGGGATGCATCCCTGGCGAAACTCGCGGCCTGGCGGCTGCCGTCGGCGGCCACAGCCTGACGGACGCCACGTGCGTCGGTGCGGCTTCGCCGTCGGCGGCATCTCCGCCGTCGACGGCTCCCCGCTCCCGCCGGGGGGTGCCTCGACCGTGTGTTCGCGTCATCGAAATGACGTCGATCATCGAAGAGGGTCTGGCTCCGGAGGCGCCGATCTCGACCGCGCGGATCGGCCGCGAAAGAACCGTCGGAGGCGTGCGGCCGACACTCCTATCCGGGCTGTCGCGAGCCTTGACACCCGCCTGAGAACCCCTAGGCATGGTGCGACCAGGGTCCTCCAGCGGCACGAAAGCACGCGCGTCGCCTATCGGGACGTCAAGAACTCAACACCGGGGGGAACACTCGTGGCCGATCTGCGCAAGGAAGCCGACAGCCTCGGCGAAGTCGAGGTTCCCGCGGACAAGCTCTGGGGCGCGCAGACACAACGATCTCTCGAGCACTTCAGCATCGGCAAGGACCTGATGCCGCGTGAGATGATCACGGCCTATGCCGTCCTCAAAAAGGCGGCGGCGCGTGCCAACCACGCCGGCGGGCGCCTTCCGGACGAGCAATACAAGCTCATCGTGCAGGTCTGCGACGAAATCCTCGCCGGCCAGCACCACGACATGTTCCCGCTGCACGTCTGGATGACCGGCAGCGGCACCCAGTTCAACATGAACGTCAACGAGGTGATCTCGAACCGCTGCTGCCAGATCGCCGGCACGCCGCTCGGCAGCAAGGCGCCGGTTCACCCGAACGATCACGTGAACATGTCGCAGTCGTCCAACGACTCGTTTCCGTCGGCGATGCATATCGCCGTCGGGATGAACGCGACCGCGCGTCTGATCCCCGCCGTGAAGGCGCTGTACGACGCCATCGCGGCCAAGTCCGATGAGTGGGCCGACATCGTCAAGATCGGCCGCACCCACATGCAGGATGCGACACCGCTGACCCTCGGCCAGGAATGGTCGGGCTACGCGGGGATGCTGGCGGACGACATCGGGCGCCTCGAACACGCGCTTGGTGACGTCTACCACCTGGCGCTCGGCGGCACCGCCGTCGGCACCGGCATCAACGCCGCCCCTGGCTTCGCCGAGGCGGTGGCGGCCGAGATCGCCACCCTGACGGGCCTGCCCTACGTCACCGCCCCCAACAAGTTCACGGTGCAGGGTGCCCACGACGCGCTGGTGCAGTTCTCCGGCACGCTGCGCACCCTGGCCGTTTCGCTCTACAAGATCGGCAACGATATCCGCCTGATGTCCTGCGGGCCGCGCGCCGGCTTCGCCGAACTGATCATCCCGGAGAACGAGCCCGGCTCGTCGATCATGCCCGGCAAGGTCAACCCGACCCAGGCCGAGGCGCTCACCATGGTCGCCGTGCAGATGATGGGCAACGACGTCAGCGTCGGCTTCGGCGGCGCCAGCGGCTACCTGGAGATGAACGTCTACAAGCCGCTGATGATCTTCAATGTCATGCACTCGATCGTCATCGCCTCCGACGGCTGCACCAATTTCCGCAAGTACCTGGTCGAAGGCACGAAGCCCAATCTGAAGCGGATCCAGGAATACGTCGACCGCTCGCTGATGCTCGTGACGGCGCTCGCGCCGGTGATCGGCTACGACAAGTCCTCGAAGATCGCCCACCACGCCATGGACCACGACTTGTCGCTGAAGGAGGCGGCGCTGGCTCTCGGCTTCGTGACCGAGGAAGAATTCGTCCGCGTCGTCGATCCGGCGAAGATGGTGAAGCCCTACGTGGCCAAGGAAGACGGCTGACGCCACGCAGTTCGACAGCGGAGCCGCGCGCGGTTCCGCCGGTCCGGCTCCTGCGCGCTTCGCCCAAAGTGTGCCGTCCACTCACAGAACGTCCTTCCCGGGGAGTATCCGAGCCATGTCGCAGTCCGGCGCAAAGCCCGCCTTGAGCGGTTCGTCCTTGCTGCACGATCCCGTCTTCAACCGCGGCAGCGCATTCGCGACCGAGGACCGCGCCCGGCTCGGCATCGAGGGCTTCCTGCCGCCCGTCCCCGACACGCTGGAGACCCAGGTCGCACGCATCCACCTGCAGCTGTCGATGCTCGACAACGACCTTCAGAAGTACCTGCTGCTCAGCGACCTGCAGGCGCGCAACGAGACGCTCTATTACGCCGTGCTGATGTCCGACCCGGCGGTCTTCATGCCGCTCGTCTACACGCCGACCGTCGGCGAAGCCTGCCAGAAATACGACCACGTGCTGCGGTCGACCCGCGGCATGTATCTGCCGATCACAATGAAGGGCCGCATCAAGGAGGTGCTGTCGCACTGGCCGCACCCGGACGTCCGCTTCATCGTCGTGACCGACGGCGAGCGGATCCTCGGGCTCGGTGATCTCGGCGTCAACGGCATGGGCATCCCGGTCGGCAAGCTCGCGCTCTACAGCGTCTGCGCCGGCGTGCCGCCCGAGATGACATTGCCGATCACGCTGGACGTCGGCACCAACAACGGCACGCTGCTCGACGATCCGCTGTACCTCGGGCTCCGCCAGAACCGCGTCCGCGGCCCGGAATACGACGCGTTCATCGCCGAGTTCGTCGCCGCCGTGACGGATCTCTTCCCGCTCTGCTGCCTGCAGTGGGAGGACTTCGCCAACATCAATGCCGTGCCGATCCTGGAGCGCTACCGCGACCAGATCTGCACCTACAACGACGACATCCAGGGCACGGCGGCCGTCGCGGTGGCCGGCATCTACGGCGCGCTGCGGATGTCGGGCGAGAAGCTGACGGACCAGACCTTCCTGTTTCTCGGTGGCGGCTCCGCGGCCACCGGCATCGCCGAGTTGATCAGCCAGGCGATGGTGCTCGAAGGTGCCACCATCGACGAGGCGCGCGCCCGCAACTGGCTGTTCGACGTCAACGGCCTGATGGTCAACTCGCGCACCGACGTGGCAGCCTTCCAGAAGCCATTCGCCCACGATCACGCGCCGATCTCCTCCTTCGTCGAGGCGATCGAGGCGATCAGGCCGACCGGCATCGTCGGCGTCAGCACCGTCCCGAAGCTGTTCAACCAGGCCGTGATCGAGGCGATGTCGAAGATCAACGCCCGGCCGATCATCTTCCCGTACTCGAACCCGACCTCGCGGTCGGAGTGCACGGCGGAAGAGGCCTACAAGTGGTCGAACGGCCAGGCGATCTTCGCCAGCGGCAGCCCGTTCCCGCCGGTCGACTTCAACGGCAAGCACTTCGTCCCCGGCCAGGGCAACAACGTCTACATCTTCCCGGCCATGGGAATGGCCGTGCTCGCGACGCAGTCGACGCGCGTCACCGAGGACATGTTCATCATCGCCGCCAAGGCGGTCGCCGAGCAGGTGACGGACGAGGACCTCGCCCAGGGCCTGATCTATCCGCCGCAGCGCGACATCCGGAAGGCGTCGCTGCACGTCGCGGCGCGCATCGCCGAGCTCATCTTCGACAAGGGTCTCGCCCGGGTTCCGCGCCCCGCCGACATCGAGGCGCACATCAATGAGCTCGCCTACGTCCCGAGCTATCCCGCCATCTGACGTGGCGATGGCCGAGATCCCGGCGACGGCGCCACACGAGGCCGCCGTCGCCGCCGTCACCGCTGCCGCGAGGCTCCTCTACGCCAACGGCCTGACGACCCAGCGCACCATCGACAATGTCGGGCGGCTCGGCCGCGCCTTCGGTCTGTCGGTCTCGATGCTCCCCGCCTGGGGGGAGATCGTCCTGCGCATCGAGGGCGAGGCGATCCCGGGCAGGCTCAGGGTGGAAACGCTGGTCGCCGCGCCGGCGGGCGTCGAGATGAACAAGGTGACGCGGACGCTCGACGTCGTCGACGCCGCTTCCGCTGGCCGCCTGGACGCGACGCAGGCGCTGGCCGCGCTCGAGGCAATCGGCCACGTGGCACCGGTCTCCCTCGTCCGCCTCGTCGCCATGACGGCGGCGGGGGCGGCGGCGCTGGCGATCATCTTCGGGGCCGGCGATCCGGCGACGATTGTGCTCACCGCGCTCAGCGCCGGTGCCGGGGCGGCGCTGCGGCGCGGCCTCTCCCACGTCTCGTCGAACTTTCTCGCGCAACCCTTGTGCGCGGCGCTGCTCGCCGGCCTGATCGGTGCGCTGGCATCGCGGTTCATGCCGTCCGCCGATCCCTACCTCGTCGCGCTCTGCCCGTGCATGGTGCTGGTGCCCGGGCCGCACCTCCTCAACAGCGCCCTCGACCTGTCGCGGCTGCGCATCGCTCTCGGGATTGCGCGCTTCGGCTTCGCGAGCCTCGTCATCCTCTTGATCTGCACCGGGCTCATTGCCGGCCTGTCGCTCGGGCAGGAGAGCCTGCCGCCGCCGGGCCGCTCGATCCCCGTGCCGCTCCTCTTCGACGTGCTTGCCGCCGGCGTCGCCGTGGCGGCCTACGGCACCTTCTTCTCGATGCCCTGGCGCACGCTGGCGATCCCGATCGCCATCGGCATGCTGGCGCACGCGAGCCGCTGGCTCGTGCTGGCGGACGGGGCGAACCTCGCTACCGGCGCCTTCATCGCCTGCCTCATTGTGGGGACGATCGTCACGCCGGTCGCGAACCGACTGCGGCTGCCGTTCTCCGCCGTCGCCTTCGCCTCCGTCGTCTCGCTGATCCCCGGCGTGTTTCTCTTCCGCCTGGCGGCCGGGCTGGTGGCGATCATGAACGCCGGCGAGGCGGCGTCGCCGGCCTTGCTCATGCCGCTCGTCGTCGACGGCACGACGGCGGCGGTGATCCTGCTCGCGATGGCCTTCGGCCTGATCCTGCCGAAAATGATGCTCGAGCACTTCTTCCCGACGTGGTCCGGCGCCATCCCGGATCCGGTGCGCTGACGAGGACGATCCAAACCGCTCGCCAACACGCGTCGAGCGCCTGGGCCCCACACCTGGCGAGCGAAGCGGTGCCGCGCTGTGCGGGCTTGCGGTTCGGACGCGAACGAGAGGCCGGCAATCGGCGCCGCCCCCTCGGCTCTCGTCAAAGCGTCAGCGCAGTTCGAGGACGACGCTGAGATTGTCGAAGAACGCGTCGCACGTCTGCTCGACGGGATTGCCGAGGAGCTGGACGCGCAGGATCCGTGTGCCGTCGGGAACCGTGCGGGAGGCGGTGTCTTCGAGCAGCTTGCCCGCCGTCGAGACGGGCCCGATCGTCAGCTGCTTCGAGCCGACCTGATGGTTGTTGCCGTCGCGGAACTGGATCGTGACGGTGGCCTGGTCGGAGATCGACTTGGTGCCGAGGTAACCTTGCAGCGTGACCCTGACCTTGCCGCTGTCGATGTCCTTGTCGCGCTGCTTGATCCTGATGAACTGGAGGCCCAGACCGCAGGCGTCGAAATTCATCGAATAGGGCCCGGTCGAGAACAGTTGCTCGCCTCCATCGATGGACTTGGCCTGCTTCCTGGACGGAACCCCCGGCGAGCCGTAGGGGACGACCGTGAAGTCGGTATCCGTCTCCCACCTTGGCACCACGGTGCCGGGATCGCCGCTCTCGGCGCCGGGGTTCTTGAGCAGGTTCTCACCATAGGCCGTCGCGGCCGAAGCGGGTGTGGCGGCGAGGGCGGCGGCTCCGCTGCATGCCGCCGCAATGAGCAATGTATTTGCAAGTAAGCGCATGGAAGAATCCTTTCAAATGAAAGACACCCCGTGCGAAGGGGTGCCTCGAAACGCGGCGGAAAAATGGCATCAATGAGGCGGGCACGCTTTGGTGATCGCCTGCGGACTAGTTCACGAAATATTGACCGGGTAGGCTAGTAAGGCACACGAATGCTCAACGGAATCTTCTCCGTGCGCTCACTCGAATACTGAGAAAATAAAACATCTTGGAGTGCGGCAGTCGGACTCTGATCGAGGGTATCAGAGCCCTCGACGTCCGCAAGGACGCCGAAGATGCTGCCACGTCAAGGAAGCGTGACCTTCGGCTACCGGAACAGGTTGCGCTTGGCGAGCTCGAGCAACTCGTCGCCGCGGCCGTTGAGGATCGCCCGGGCGGCATAGAGCGAGAAGCCGATCGCCTGCTCGGCCTTCACCGCCGGCGGCATGACGAGCTCCATCTTGTCGGTGACGACGTCCACCACCGCCGGCCCGTCATGGGCGAACGCCTTCTCGAGCGCGCCGCGTACGTCGGCCGGATCCTCGACGCGGATGCCAAGGATGCCGATGGCGTTCGCCATCGCCGCGAAGTCGGGGTTCTGCAGGTCGGTGCCGACGTTGAGGAAGCCGGCCGCCTTCATCTCCATGTCGACGAAACCGAGCAGGCCGTTGTTGAAGATCACCACCTTCACCGGCAGCTTCAGCTGGCGCAGCGACAGGATATCGCCCATCAGCATCGAGAAGCCGCCGTCGCCGGACATCGAGATCACCTGCCGGCCCGGGAAGGCGCCCTGGACACCGATCGCCTGGGGCAGAGCATTCGCCATCGAGCCGTGGATGAGCGAGCCGATCAGCCGGCGCTGGCCGTTCATCTTCAGGTAGCGCGCCGCCCAGACCGTCGTCTCGCCGACGTCGACGCTGAAGGCCGCGTCATCGGCGGCGACCTCGTCGATCACCTTCGCGAGATACTGCGGGTGGATCGGCTTGTCGCCGGGCTTGCCGGTGGCGAGCGCGTCGAGATCGCGCCGCGACAGCTTGTAATGCGCCTGAACCTCCTCGAGGAAGCGCGCGTCGTCGCGCGGCTTCAGGCGCGGCAGCAGGGCGGTGAGCGTCTGCTTGACGTCCCCGACGAGGCCGAGATCGAGGCGCGTGCGTCGGCCGAGGTTCTCCGGCCGGATGTCGATCTGCGCCACCTTGGCGTCGGTCGGGTAGAACTGCCGGTAGGGGAAGTCGGTGCCGACCATCACCAGGAGGTCGGCGTCCAGCATCGCGTGATAGCCGGACGGGAAGCCGATGAAGCCGGTCATGCCGACGTCGTAGGGATTGTCGTACTCGACGAACGGCTTGCCGCGCAGCGTGTGGACCACCGGCGCCTTCAGGGCGGCGGCGAGCGCCACCAGTTCGTCGTGCGCCCCCGCGCAGCCGCCGCCGGCGAGGATGGTGATGCGGCCGGCCTCCGCTGCCATCGCCGCGAAACGGTCGAGTTCGGCATCGGCCGGCACGACGGTCGGGGCGGC
>CALRZT010000151.1:0-10905 GCA_943372725.1 Pseudoxanthobacter soli DSM 19599 | reverse complement strand
CGGGCTCCAAGGCCCGCCGCAGCACGTCAGGTGGCCGCCCCACTTTGCTGCCCGCATCGCCTTGGATTTTGGCGCTACCGACACTTTCGACACCAGACCTCTTGAGGACCCAGCATTCTGTCGCGCCTCGGGATAACGCTTGCCCGCAGTTTGTGATGCCCGGTGCTCAGCTGCCGCGCAAGAAGGCTGCCCATTCGGCCATCAGGGCGCGCGGCTTCTCCAAGGCGTCACCTCGACGGTAGGCCCGCTCCGTCTGGTAGCCCACCGTGTGCGCCAATGCCTGCTCAGCAACTTCACGTGGACAACTGGCTTCTTGGCCCGCCCAATCCCGGAAAGACGAGCGGAAGCGGTGGGTCGTAGCACCGTCGCCAACGGTCTGGCGTAGCATCATCAGCAGGGTCATCGGCGGGAGCGGGCGCCCGCTGCGAGCGCCGGGGAAGACATAGGCGGCGCCCTTCTCTTCTCCTTCGGGGCGCAACAACGCTATTTGACCCAGAACGATTATCGCGCCCGAGGTCAGCGGAACGCGGTGCTTACGACCGGCCTTCATGCGCGCCGCCGGGATCACCCAAAGTGAGTTTGCGAGATCGATCTCTTTCCATGCAGCGCCAAGGAATTCGCCGGTGCGCGTCGCCGTGAAGATCACAAACAGGAGTCATAGGGCGGTGACCGATCCGTTCTCGTTCAGCGTCGCCACGAGCTTCGGTACGTCCCGATAGGGCATCGCTGCATGATGTCCACGCTGCAGGCGCTGTTGCTTGGGTAGCAGGGCGTCAAGATGGCCACGCAATCGAGCGGGATTCTCCCCTGCACGCACCCCCTTTGCCTTCGCGGTATCGAGCACCCGCTCGATCCCGCCGCGAAAACATGAAGCGGTCTCAGCCTTCTTCGTCCAGATGGGCTGCAGGATCGCGGGGACGTCGGCTGTGTCGATCTCGTCGCACCGCTTGGAGCGCAAGGGCGACGCGTAGTCGCGCATCGAGTTGCGCCACTGCTGAATGTGCTTTGCGTTCCGGAAGCCGGGCGAAATTTCGTCGATGACGCCATCCATGAACTCGCCGAACGTTGGGGCTGCCGGCGGTTCAACGGACGGCATGGCGGCCGTACGGCGCGCCTCAATTGGGTTCAGTCCTGCCGCGAGTATGCGGCGAGCCTCGTCGGCTTTGATCCGCGCCTCTGCGAGGCTAACGCGTGTCACGCCGCCCAAGCCCATCTCCTTGAGCTTCCCTTCCCGGCGCAGCAGGAAAGCCCACCGTTTGGCGCCGGACTTTTCAACGACGAGATAGAGGCGATTGCCACCCGCGTGCCGCCCCGGTCCGGCGGTTGTGGCCACCTGACGTTGCCCCCAGGGGCGCCCTCGGTTTGAATTGGACTCCGTCGGAAGGAGACGGAGATGAAGAAGAGCCGGTACAGCGGGGAGCAGATCATCGCGGTGCTGAAGGAGCACCAGGCGGGGATTCCGGTCGCGGAGCTCTGCCGCAAGCACGGCATCAGCGACGCGACGTTCTACAACTGGCGCTCCCGCTACGGCGGGATGGAAGTGTCGGAGGCCCGGCGGCTGAAGAGCCTCGAGGACGAGAACCGCAAGCTGAAGAAGCTCTTGGCGGAGTCGATGCTGGACGTCGCGACGCTGCGTGAGGCGCTCGGAAAAAACTTTTGACGCCCGGGTCGCGGAGAACATTCGTGAGCTGGGCGATCGAAGAGAAGGCGTACTCGCAGCGGCGGGCCTGCAGTCTGATCGGGCTGGCTCCGAAGAGTTATCGGTATGCCTCGCGCCGACCGGACGATGCAGCTGTGCGCCTTCGGCTGAAGGCGCTGGCAAGCGAGCGGCGGCGGTTCGGCTATCGGCGCCTGCATATCCTTCTGAAACGGGAGGGCATCGTGGTGAACCACAAGAAGCTGTTCCGCCTCTACCGGGAGGAGCGACTGACGGTGCGCCGGCGTGGCGGGCGCAAGCGGGCGCTCGGCACGCGCGCACCGATGACCCTGCCGCAGGGGCCGAACCAGCGCTGGAGGCTCGACTTCGTCGCCGATCAGCTCGTCGACGGCCGGCGCTTCCGGGTGCTGGTGGTGGTCGACGACTTCACGCGGGAATGCCTCGCGCTGGTGGTCGACACGTCGCTCTCCGGCATCCGCGTCGCACGCGAGCTCGACACCCTCATCGGAGCCCGCGGAAAGCCGCTGATGATCGTCAGCGACAACGGCACTGAGCTGACGTCACGCGCCGTCCTGCAATGGCAGGAGGAGCAGGGCGTCGAATGGCACTACATTGCGCCGGGCAAGCCCATGCAGAACGGCTTCGTCGAAAGCCTCAATGGCCGCTTCCGAGACGAATGCCTCAACGAGCACCTGTTCCGAGGGCTCTCTGCCGCTCGGCGCATCATTGAAGAGTGGAGAACCGACTACAACGCCCGCCGCCCACACACCAGCCTCGGCGGCCTCACGCCCAACGAGTTCGCAACCCGGTCCCGGAAGGATCACAACGAGAACAGAGTCCAGTTATGAACGGGGGCAAAGAGGGGGCTACGTCAAACGCCATCGCGCTTTCATCGCTCAATGTTACGGTTCGGTCCGTGACGCGGGACGCCGGGTTACTGTCGGGGCCCTGACTAACGCCGATCGCCCTCCAGATCTGTTTGTTCGAAAAGAAAAACGAGCAGGCGAGCGAATTTTCACATGAATCCGAATAGGAGGTGGCCGTGTCTATATCCTTTCTCCATTCCAGGGGCACCGAACCGGCGATCAAGATCCCGGCCATTGGGCTCGATCTTTTCGTTCGCATGCCGCCAGCGGCGAGCTCGGGCGAGTTCTGCTTCATCGAGACCATCAATGCGCCCGGCGCCGGTCCGCCCCGGCATCGCCACCGCGAAGCGGAGATCTTCCGCGTCATCGAGGGCCGGTACCTTTATGAGGCGGACGGCCGGCGCTTCTATGCCGAGGCGGGCGACGTGGTCAGCATCCCCGGCGGGGTCGAGCACGGCTTTTGCAACGTCACCGACAAGCCGGCACGCCAGTATATCCTGATGACCCCGGCGCTTGATGCCGCGGCCTTCTTCACCGAGCTTGCCGGCGTGATGCATGACGGCATTCCCGACCAGGCCGCACTGAATGCCTTCGGGCTGAAGTGGCACGTGGAGTTCCTCGGTCCACCCGTCAACAAGAACGACCGACCCACAGATTGAAGCGGTCGCGTCTGCACTCCGCCAACCGCGCAAGACCAAGCGTCCCGCGCCCGGGTGATCAGGATATCGGCCAGAAACTGGTATCCGCTCAGCGCAGCGGTGTTCAATGCGATGCGTCAGGAACCAACGACGCTCCTACCCCTGACCGATGCGCCGCAGCTCGATGAAGGTCTCGGGCCCGTAGTGGAGCGTGTTGCGGGCGTAATAGGGCGGCACCTGCATGTCGAACTGGGCGTGTCCGTGGCTCACGTCGCTGCGCAGAAGGTCGGTGCGGCTGGCGATGTCGAGGCGCAGCCGCTCGCCCGGCTTCAGCACCACGGGCTGCGGCGTGAGGCTGAAGCGGAGCGTCACCGGAACACCGGGCGTGAGCGGCTCGGGCGTGTCGATGTCGATGGCGATCTCGGTCAGGGTGGAGCGACCCACGTCGATCCTGCGGCAGGCAGGGCGGATCGCGCCCATGGAAAGGATCTGGTAGGCGCCTTCCGCCGAGACGATGCCGGTGCGGGCCAACACGTAGGAATCGATCTCGTTGCAACTGAAGGAGAGGCTCAAGGTCACCGGGCCGGTAAGTTCCATCTCCTCGTCCACCGGCAGCTCGAAGGTGAGGCACTGGTTCACCACCTCGTCGAAGCCTGCCGTCACGATCGCGCCGAACGGAACCGCTGCCCACCGATTCGCGCCGCCCATGCCCGGCGCGCGTTCCAGCCGATGGGTTGCGGCATCGGCGCCGCCGGAGGCCGGGTAGAGGCGCATCGCCGTGCTGCCGGGTAGCGGCCAGTCCGCCGCACTGCGATAGTCCTTCGCCCCTTCCGTCCAGTAGCGCACCCGTGGCTGCGCGGCATAGCCATTGTCCGCGCCGTAGACCAGATGATCGAAGAAGGCGAGCGCCTCCAGCTGCCAGGCATAGACCGGAAGATCGTAGTCCGCCGGGCCAATGATGAGCCAGCGCTGATCTTTCGGCGTGCCGGCATTCTCGAACAGATCATAGGCGCCGAACTGGTGCAGGTTGAAGTAGCCCGGATTCTGCACGACGACGAACGGCACCTCAATATCGCCGAGCTTGCCCGAAGGTCCGGCCGGAAGGATGCTCGTCGCCCGCGTCTTGCCATCGAGCATGAGGCCGGCGAACCGCTGACGCGCCTGCGGCGTCGGCACCTGCCGCCGGAACGCCGTCATGATCCGCGCCATGCGTTTCTTCAGCTGCGGCCACCACACATGCTTCAGAGGCGAGTTGGTGACGTGGCTCGCCAGTGCGCGCAGGAGCGGCGGCACGCGCAGGCGGAACTGAAGGGGCGTGAAGTTCGCCCCCATCCACAGCGCGAAGAAATCCGGCTGCGGCACACCGCCGAACATGGCGATGTGGCGGAAGTAGTCCGTGCACATCTCGTTGGTGAAGAAGCCCTTCAGGGCTGGCGGGTGAAGCCGCGCCACCTGCGGCTGCGTCAGCCCGTAATAGGAGGTGCCGAACAGCACCACCTGCCCGTCGCACCAGGGCTGCGCCGCCGCCCATTGGATGACCTTGGCGTGGTCCCCCACATCCGTGTCGTTGAGGTAGACCGCATCCTCGCCGCCCGATCGGCCCATGCCGCGACGGGTGACGATGACATGGGCATAGCCGCGATCGGTGAAGACCGGCGGGCTGCCGGTCTCGTTATTGCCGGCGGGCGCGCCGGCGGCCTGCAGTTCCTTGGAATAGGCCGCGAAGGCGATGACCGCCGGATAGCGACCCGGCGCACGCGGCACATAGACATCGGCCGCGAGGCGGATGGAGGGGGCGACCTCGACCATCTGGTCCGCGAGGACGCGGCATCCGAGCCCCGACTTCGCGGCGGGCCCCGGCGTCCAGCCGGCGAGTTGCGCGCCGAACACCCCTCCTTTCGGCGGGATGAGATTGTCCCAGAAGTCCCGTTTGCCGTTCCT
Source organism: Pseudoxanthobacter soli DSM 19599 (assembly GCA_943372725.1). Classification (GTDB taxonomy): domain Bacteria; phylum Pseudomonadota; class Alphaproteobacteria; order Rhizobiales; family Segnochrobactraceae; genus CAMDHY01. Next base: position 5,803 of record CALRZT010000151.1, on the reverse strand, counting down.
GGCAGTCATCTGCGGTCTCGCCCGATATCAGGCCTGCTGAGGCAGAGGCGTTCTACAACTGCGAGATATCAAGCCCGGTCTTCTTCTGCGCCGCCAGCCGCATCTCCCGCACCACCCACTTCTGCTTGTCATCCGGGATGAAGAAGCCGCCGATGCCGGTCGAAAACAACAGGTCGAAGACCCTCTCCGTGACTGCGGCGAGCGCTTGCTCGATGTCCTCGCCGGCCTCAGGCTTCGGAGGCACCATGATGACAATGGTGTCTTCCTCCTGCTCGATGATCTCGATCTTGAAGTCCGGGCCGGGCGTGTAGCCGAACTCCTCGCAGACCACGCCGACGGGGTCGGCGAGCAGCCGCGCGCGATAGTCCGGATCGGTGGCGATGCGCTCGTAGTTTTTCTCGACGAAATCGGCGTCGCTCACGTCCGGTCCCCCTCAGTGCGCGCCGCGTTCCGCAGGGCCAGCAGCTTGAACTTGGCGGCGACGGGCACGAGCCAGATGAAAAGGCCCTTGCTGGACCAGAGATCCATCTGGTTGAGCGGCGCCCCGGCGGGCGGCGAATGGGGTGCGCGGGCGGGTGGGATGGTGAAATAGACCCGGTCGCGGCGTTGCACCACCACCTTCACCTTGACGCCCGCCGGCACCTCGACACCCATGGTCCTGAGCGCCCCGACGGGGTCCCTTTCCACCTCGGCGGCGAAGACGTCGTCGGTCCACACCCGCCGCGTCAGCTCTTTCTCAAAATCCCCGGACATCGGCGTTTCTCCCCAACCCCCGTCGATCGCTGCAATTGCGGCCTGCTCGAGCGCCCCGTCGCTGCCGACCGCCGCCGTCCGTCCCGGTGCGCAACCTCGAGCCTGGCGGAGGTCAATCCGGGGGCCACGCGGTGGCGACCTCGATCAGGGAGGGCCGGCCGGCCTCGAGCGCGCGGGCGAAGGCCGCGGCGAAGGCATCGTCTGTCTCGACCCGCACGGCTTCCAGCCCATAGCCCGAGGCGATGGAGACGAAGTCGATGTCCGGCACGTCGAGGGCGGGCACGTCCTCGGCGTTCAGCACGCCCGCGAACCACCGCAGGGCGCCGTAAGTGCCGTTGCGCATGATGACGAACACCACCGGCACCTTGTGCTGTGCCGCCGTCCACAAGGCGGTGACGCTGTAGTTGGCAGAGCCGTCGCCGATGAGCGCGATCACCTGCCGGTCTGGCTCGGCGAGCTGGACGCCCACGGCCGCCGGCATCGCGAAGCCGAGGCCGCCTGCCCGCCTTCAGGCAGGCGGTACCGGAAAATCCAGGATCGCGCACCCGTCTTGCCGACTTGGAGATTCGGCCCAACGCCGTCGGCGTAGAGTCCCGGCTTTGTAAGCGTGGCGAGCGTCGGCGTGTTGAGGCTTTTCGCCGTGCGCACCCCCATCGTCGCCGCTCCTACCTACACACCCACCCGCACGTTGCGAGCGTATGCCTACACACGACGGTAGACATGTGAGTACAAAAACGGCAATAGAATTGAGTGAAATCCGAGCCATACTAGATGTGTACGGAAGGTCACTAACACGAGTATGGCGGACTACCGTTCCGCCAAATAGCCATTCCGAGGTGTCTCTCGGTGATTCCGACGCGGATGGTGCTTCCGCATGCGGCAAAGACGACAAATAGAACTATGGTTTTGCTCGGACGGGGTGTGACCCGCGTGGTCTTGTCCCCCGGGGCTAAGGACGGCCGAGCGACGCGTAGGTGTCGAGCAGCGGCTGGCTCTCGATCCTGACGAGGCCCGAATAGGGCTGGTCCATCTCGAGGATCAGGTAGAAGGCGCCCGCGACCGAAATGGCCGCAACCATCATCGCGACCGCGACGCTGGCATTGCGCGGCGCGAACAGCGCGAAGCTCGCAAAGGCGATGGTGAGCCAGAAAGCGACGAGGATGACGAAAGGCCACTGGATCGCCGATGAACTCTCGGCGACCAGCACCCACCGTCTCGCGTCGATGTCGTTTGCCAGATCGAGCGCCTGTGACTGCAGCCAGCTCTCTGCGCTGCCCTTCGGTTCGAGCGCAAGGAGTTCGCGAAGGATCCCCTCGACCCCCGCTCCCCGCTGCACCGCACTGATTCTGATGTCGGCTGCCTGGTCGGGCCACACGGCGGCGATCCGCTGCCCCAGAGCCGACTTCAGGTCGTCGCGGATCTGCGCCGTGTCGGGACCGATCATGGCGAGCAGGCGGTCGAGCCGGAGAACGTCCGAAGCCATCGTGCGGACCTCCTCCTGCTTGCCGTCGAACGCCGACTTCGAGTCTGCGGTCAGGAGGCCGAGCACCAGGGCCGAGATCGTTGCGACCATGGCGATCGACACCTTGATGGTATCGCGACCGTCGGGCGTCAGGTGGTCGGGTGGCAGAAGCCCCGCGAGGACCCAGCCGCCGAGCACGCCGCCAACGATGCACGCAAGAATCACCAGACTGACGACGAACGGTTCCATCAAGCGTTCCTGAGAAGCGACCATCGGGAGCGCGCCGTTGCCGCCCTCGCTCCAGCCGTGGATGTCCAACCGCTCCATCGCTCCGGCGAACAGCACCAGCGGCTGCTGGGCGTCACGTGCACCCGCATCGCTCTCAGAAGTGATAGGCGAGGCTCGCGAACACGCCGTGCTGGGTGACATCGTAGACGAAGCCGTTGTTCTTGTAGTCGGTATAGATCGCGCGGTAGCCGAGCGCTGAAGAGATTGACGGCGTCCACATGTAGCCGACCGAGCCGAAGCCCTGGGCGGTGAGCTGTGACCCGACGCCGAACCCGCCAATGTCGGCCAGCCCGTTGACGAACCATTTCTCGTTGATCGCCCATTGCAGGGAGAGCCCGATCGTCGGATCGATCCAGTCCTCCGTGCCGCTGCGGCTGACGGAACCGGGTCGAACCTTCGAGGATAGCCGGACCTTCGTGTTGAGGTACTGGTAGCGGAAACCCACCGTCCCGCTGAGAGCGACGTTCTCCGGCAAGCCGAGCGGCAGGCGGTAGCCGGCCACCCCGGAGCCGATGAACTGTCGCATGGTCGAGCTGGCCTTGAGGTTCTTGCGGGGACCGAAAACCTTGTCTTCGTCCAGCCTGGCGTAGACGACGTCCGCGAGCAGCAGCCAGTCGTCGTTCCTGGCGAGGAAGGACGCCATCAAGGCGCCGTTGAGGTTCTCGATCGCATCCCAGGCGGACACGTCGACGTCTTGAGGCGGCAAGCCGCGCACGCCGACCCGGCCGTTGAGGGCGGTCGCCCAGCCGTAGAGCGTCGCCTGGAACTTCCATCCCGGTGCGACCGGCGCCCCGGTTTCCGTGACGGCCGATGGCACGGCAGCCGCGAGTTCCGCCGGCTGGCCTGTGGCCGGCGACGCTTCCTGCGCACGGGCGACGGCGCCCAGTCCGATGGATGCCAGGACCGACAAGACGGCCAACGTCACGCCCGGAAAGCGTTTCTCGGTTGTGCCGCCGGAAAGTTGCGGCCTCTTGCTTGCAATGTACCGGAGCCGATTCACGACGTGCCTCATTCGATTGTCCCGTGTCCGCGCCGCCTCGTCTCGAATCGGCGAGATTCTTTCGCGCCCACTCGCAACAATCAAGCTCTGCAAAGAACATCACCCTCGAGAGTATGAAGTCCCGCGACTGTCTGTGGTTGTCGACCGGCGAAGTCTGGGTCTCTACCTGACGAGTTCGATGGGCGGGATCTCGTAGGTACCGTCGAGGAACGTTGGTTCGGGCGCATAGCAGCGGATCGTGATGTTCATCGGCCCCGCATCGGGACTCGGCAACCAGTTGGCTTCATTGGCCTCACCCGGCGACTCCGGCTGGATGTAGATCGTCATCGAGCCGTCCTCGGCGATCTTGGGTTGCATCCAGGGTGCGACGTCGTACTTGTTCTCCGGATTGGCGTCGTAGAAGTTGCCCTCGTAGATCGAGATCGACCACGCCGCGCCACAGGGCAACATCTGGTCTTTCGGAAAACGCATCACGTACTTGGCCGTGAAATCAAGCGGCCGGCCCTCGCCGTCGAGGAACGCCGACGGATAGATGGCGTCCTGCTTGCTCAAGGCCCCGAGCCCGAGCCAGGCAACCGCAGCGCGAGTATTGTAGTCGGTGCCGTAGGCGCCGAGGTTCAGCGGATTGATCCAGCCGTTCACCGACGTCATGCTCAGCGGCCCCGTCGCGAGCTTGCCCCAGATGTCCGCGACGGCGCGCGTCATGCCGCGGCCGATGCCGGGGTCGACCGAGGCGAGATCGAAGGGCTTGCCGGGCTCGACGCCGAGTTTCGCGAGCTTCTCGAGGATCGCCTTGTCAGCGGCGTAGGGCGGGTTGTCGACCATCAACTGGGCGAGCCGGTTGAAATAGGTCTGGGCATCCATCAGGCGAACCTGGTCGAACGGCGTGACGTCCGTGACGGCGGTCGGGTCGACGGCGACCGTCGCGGGCGGCTGGTAGGGCTTGCCCCAGGCGCCGAGCGGGGTCAGCTGATAGTTCGCCTGGAAGGCATAGGCGGCCGGAAAGTCCGCCGGCCCCTGGGCGATCGTCTGGAACAGGATCCAGGCGTAGCGGGTCGAGGACCGATAGACCGCCTTGACCGCCTCCGGGGTCTCGCCGTTCCAGCCGGGCCCGACGATCATGTAGTTGCCGGCTTCGGCGCCGGTCGAGCGGGGCCCGATGGAGGCGAAGTTGTCGGTCCACATGTTCATCACCTGGCCGACGTAGCTTCTGTCGCCCGCCGCCGGGACCGAGACGATGATCGGCTCCGACAGGTCGAGGAATGCGGTCGCCCAGAGGCCGTTGAGGCTGATCCGGACGACGTTCGTCATGTCGGGCGACACGTAGGCCTTCGCGCGGGTGAACTGATTGATCGGCGCGGACCACGTTGCCGGCACTGCGGCGGCGGTCAGCACGCCCTTGGTCGCGTCCATCAGCACAAGCGGCAGCCCGTAGGCGTAGGCTTCCATCCCGAGGTAGTAGGCGACCTTCTCGCGGGCATCTGCGGCCAGATCGGAGATCTTGCCGCCGACGTCCTGATCGAGACGATCGAACAGATTGAGGGCAGACGCCGGCGCTGGCGAAAGCGCGCTGATAACGGCGGTTGCCACGACAGTGGCGTAGCCCGCGCGGCGCACCGTTCCGGTGAAGCTTAGCCTACGCATGAAAACTCCCCCACTGTACCGTTCGGGTCTGCGCGCGCCGCCGTTGCAGGGCGGAGACCGCGCAGCCATTGGATTCGTTCGCCGTTCGCGACGCCGCGTCACGGATGAAGAGATCACGGCCCGTCGGGACCAGGCGATCAGCCATCCACTGCGTTCGTTCGAGCGCGAGGCGGATGTCACAGGGCACCCGGCGAGGGGCGCCCCGCAGGTTCACTGCCGCGCCTTCAGCGCTGCTCCGAGCTTCGCCTTGTCGGCATCGCTCAGAACCGGACGATCGATGACCAGCTTCAGGCTGTCGATCGAGCCGGTGAAGGCGAAGGGCACCTTGTAGACCTTGTCGTTCACCGGCGTGCCGGTGTCCGAGCCGATGTCCATGTTCTCGTCCCAGGCGAGGATGAGCGGGATGACATGGGGCATCGTCTCGGTCGCCACCACCCGGCCGTCCACCGACAGTGTGCCTGTGCCGGACTGGCCGATGCCGGCCATGCTGTTGAAGGCGAGCGTGCCGATGCCCAGGCCGTCGTATTTGAAGTCGAACGTCAGCGTGTGCTTGCCTGCGGTCAACGCCTCGGGCGCTTCCCAGATGACGTGCTTCAACCCGACGAGGTTCCAGTCGAAGGTCGGCTTGCCCTTGTTGATGTAGAAGCCGTAGCCGG
>CALRZT010000150.1:0-10911 GCA_943372725.1 Pseudoxanthobacter soli DSM 19599 | reverse complement strand
CCCAGTAGTCGGGCACCCGCTCATAGGCAATGGTCCGGCCCGGCACGACACGCTTGATCCGGTAGGGGCCGGAGCCGAGCGGCCATTCGAGGGTGCTGCGCGTGACGTCGCGCGGATTACCCTGCGCGTCCTTGCCTTCCCACCAGTGCTTCGGCAGCACCGTCAGCTGGCCGACGATGTGGGGTAGCTCGCGGTTGCCGGTTTCGTCGAAGGTGAAGGTCACCTCGTTCGTGCCCGTCACCTCGGCCTTCGTCACGTGCCGGTAGTAGTACTGCTGCTGCGGGTTGTTCTTCGTCAGCACCTCGAACGACCAGACGACGTCCTCCGGCGTGATCGGCGCGCCGTCGTGGAATTTCGCCTCGGGTCGCAGGCGGAAGGTCACCGACGAGAAGTCGTCCGGATAGCGCATCGCCTCGGCGACGAGGCCGTACATCGACGACGCCTCGTCGTAGGACGAGGTCATCAGGCTGTCGTAGAGGAGATTGCTGGCTCCCGCAGCCAGCGTGCCCTTCGGCACGACGAAGTTCAGGGTGTCGAAGGTGCCGTCGGCGGAGAAGCGCGCGAGGCCGCCCTTCGGCGCCTGCGGGTTGACATAGTCGAAGTGCGTGAAGCCGTCCGTGTACTTCGGCTCGCCGATCAGCGCGGTTCCCGTCCGCCAGCCTGGCTCGGCCTGAGCCGCCGGCTCGCCCTGGGCCGTCTGAGTGCCGGTCGCCGCGCCACCGGTCGCCGAAGTGCCACCGGCCTCTGGCGCCGCGTCCTGCGCCGACGCGACGGACGGGCCCGACAGGGCGAGAAGGGCGGTGAGGCCGATAGCCGCGAGGGAACGGATCATGCTGCGTCCGGGTCGGTTGATCGATCCCGGGATATTAGGGTCCGCGGTCTGCGAGGGACACCGCACAGGCGCCGCGTGGAGAAAATTTAATTCGCCTTTGCCCCACCGGAAGGACCTCCGGGCACGAAAAAGGGGGCCTCGCCGCCCCCTCGTCGCGTTTCGGTCCCTGTCGTTTCGCTCAACCGTGCGTCCGTTGCGGACGCCGCGCCGTCACTGTGCCGGTGCAGCGGGTGCGGGCGTCTCGGTCGCAGCGGGAGCCTCGGTCGCAGCCGGAGCCTCGGTATGAGCCGGAGCCTCGGCCGGAGCCGGTGTCTCCGTCGACGCGGCCGGGGCTTCGCCTGCCGGTGCGGCTTCCGTCGAGGCGGCGGCCTCCTCGACCGGCGGCAGCGGCACCGGGCTGTCGGCGAGCGTGCGCAGGTAGGCGACGAGGTCGGCGCGCTCCTGGTCGTTCTTGACGCCGGCGAAGCTCATCGCCGTGCCTTCGACGACACCGCGCGGGTTGGCGAGGAAGGCGTCGAGGTGGGCGTAGGTCCAGGTCTTTTCCTTCTCCGCGAACGCCTGCATGCCGGCCGAATAGCCGAAGCCCGGCGCATGCGCGATCTCGCGGTCGACGACGCCCCAGAGATCAGGCCCGACCTTGTTGGGCCCGCCCTTCTCGAAGCTGTGGCAGGCGCCGCACTTCTTGGAGACCGATTCGCCCTTGGCGACGTCGGCCTGGGCGAGCAGCACCGGCAGCGGCGTCGCGGCCGGGGCGGGCGCGCCCTCCTCGGTCGGCGCCGCCTCGGCGACCTCGATCAGGTAGCCGGGCGTTTCCGGCGCGTGCGAGGTGAAGAGCAGGTCCGAGACGAAGCCCAGGCCCATCGCGAAGACGCCGGCGCCGAGCACGGCACCGACAACCTTGTTCAGCTCGAAAGAGTCCATCGCGTCCCACTCTCGGAGGCGCCCAAAGCCGCGCAGCGCGGCCGCTACGGCGGCAGTCTCGGGTCGTTCGGCACCTTCGCCCGCTCCGGTGCGGTGGCGAAGTGGCCGGCGGTTCCGGTCATATCACGCGGGTCGCGGCGCCGACGGCGGCCGCATAGCCCGACGGCGCGGAAACTAGCCGCTTCAACTCGGCTGTGTCCATGCCTATAAGTCCGCCGCGGCGTGAGACAATTCGACACCAAGCCGGCGCCGCCGCCCATCCCCGCCATGCCTCGGGCTCCCGGTCTTCCTCGGGTCTGCGGCGACGGCGCCTGGTTCCCCGCCGCACGTCTTTCGATCGCCACGTCTCCGATAGAGCCCGAGTCTCCCCATGGCCCGCCCGATCGTCGTCGTTCCCGCCCGCATGTCGTCGACCCGCCTGCCGGGCAAGCCGCTCGCCGACATCGCGGGTCGGCCGATGATCGTGCACGTGCTCGAGCGCGGGCTCGCCGCCGGCATCGGCCCGGTGGTGGTCGCCTGCGACGACCCCGCCATCGCCGCCGCGGTCGAGGCCGCCGGGGGCACCGCCGTGCTCACCCGCCGCGATCACGAATCCGGCTCCGACCGCATCTTCGAGGCGGTGGAGACGATCGACCCCGAGCGCCGCCACGACATCGTCGTCAACCTGCAGGGCGACCTGCCGACCATCGACCCGGCGCTGCTCACCGGCGCCGCGGCGCTTCTCGACGATCCCGAGGTGGCGATCGCGACGCTCGCCGCCGAGATCGTGCGGGAGGAGGAGCGGACGCTGTCGCAGGTGGTGAAGGCGGTCGGCACGCCGATCGGCCCGCGCCGGCTGCGCGCCCTCTATTTCACCCGCGCCACCGCGCCGTGGGGCGAGGGGCCGCTCTATCACCACATCGGCCTCTACGCCTACCGGCGCGAGGCGCTCGCCCGCTTCGTCGCCCTGCCGCCGTCGCCACTCGAGCAGCGCGAGAAGCTCGAGCAGTTGCGGGCGCTGGAGGCGGGCATGCGCATCGACATCGGCCTCGTCGACGGCGTGCCCTTCGGCGTCGACACGCCCGACGACCTCGCCCGTGCCCGCGCCGAGCTCGGCTGAGGCCGGCCCCACACCTTTCGAGACCTGACGAGGACGCATCCCATGACCGAGCGCACGCGCATCGCCTATCAGGGCGAACCCGGCGCCAACTCCCACATCGCCTGCCGGGAGGTCTATCCGGACGGCGAGCCGGTGCCGTGCGCGACCTTCGAGGACTGCTTCGCGGCGCTGGAACAGCGGACCGTCGACCTCGCGATGATCCCGATCGAGAACTCGGTCGCCGGACGCGTCGCCGACATCCATCACCTGCTGCCGGACGCGGACGTCCACATCATCGGCGAACATTTCCTGCCGATCCGCCACCAGCTGATGGCGGTGCGCGGCGCGACGCTTTCTGGGCTGAAGACGGTGCAGAGCCATGTGCAGGCGCTCGGCCAGTGCCGCCGCACCATCCGCAAGCTCGGCATCACCGCCGTCGTCGGTGCCGACACGGCCGGCTCCGCCCGGGAGATCGCCGAGGCCGGCGACCCGGCCCAGGCGGCGATCGCCTCCCGGCTCGCCGCGGAGATCTACGGCCTGGACGTACTGGCCGAGGACATCGAGGACGAGGCGCACAACACCACGCGCTTCGTCATCCTGTCGCGCACGCCCGCCGTCACCAGCCGCGACGGCGGCCTGAAGGTGACGACCTTCGTCTTCCGGGTGCGCAACGTGCCGGCCGCCCTCTACAAGGCGCTCGGCGGCTTCGCCACCAACGGCGTCAACATGACGAAGCTCGAGTCCTACCAGCTCGCCGGGCAGTTCTTCGCCTCGCAATTCTACGCCGACGTCGAGGGCCATCCGGACGACCCGTCGCTGGCGCTGGCGCTCGAGGAACTCGCCTTCTTCTCCAACGAGCTGAAGATCCTCGGCACCTACCCGGCGGCGCCCTTCCGCGAGAAGATCCGCGAGCCGGAGGCGAACCGGGCGCTGCGGCCGACGCCCGCCGCGGAGTAGTCCGCGGCAGGCTTCGGTCCGTGGCCGACCTCAGCGCAGGGCGACCTTAGCGACCTTGTCCTTGTAGTCTTCCTTCGGGTCGGCCCCGAACAGCATCTTGATGCCGGCGACGAGGCTCGAGGCGTCCGCCCAGATCTCGGCGGTCTCGGCGTCCAGTCGCAGCAGCACGAGTTTCGGGTCGTCCTTGCCGCCCTCGAACCAGGCGGCGACGAAGCGGTTCCACAACCGGTCGACCACTGCCCGGTCCTGCTCGATCGAGAGCGTGCCGTGCACGCTCGCGAAGAGGTCGTGGCCCTTCGAGGTGAAGGTCGCAATGGCCCGGTTGCCGGCGGGCAGCGCCTGCACGAGGCCGTTGTCCTTCGAGGTGAAGAACCAGATCGGGCCGCCGTCCTTGTCGCCGTCGAGCTGCGCCGTCATCGGCCGGGGGTGGCCGTCCTCGACGCCGTCGATGCCGACCATCATCGTCATGTCGGATGCGAGCGCCTTCCAGAATTTCCGTTCGAGGTCCGCGTCGGTGGTCATGGGGTCGTCCTCCAGAGTGTCGCCCCTCAACGGGCGAGCCTCCGCGACGTTCCCCGGCTTGGAGGGAGGGTGGCGGAACGGGGTGCCGTCGACTTCGCCGCGTCGTCATTCCTCAACGCGGTCATTCCATGCCTTGTGCCTGGAACCCAAGCAACGCGGGCCTCGGGTGCAGACCCAAGGGGATGACGGACTGTGCGGAGGCCAACGGGTCCCAGGCATAGGGCTCGGATTGACGAAAGCGGGGGGAGGGATCCAAAGCGTCGACCGCTCCCACAAAAACAAAAAAGCGGCCGGCGATGATCGCCGACCTCACATTCATCCGTCACTGCGTCCAGGCGCAGCGAGACACTTCCAAACCTAGTTGCACTTGTTTGGATTATTCTCGCACTTCGCCTTCTGCTTCTCGGCCTTCTGCTGCTGCTTTTCCTGCTTCTGAGCCTTCTGCTCCTGGCGTTGCTGCTTCTCGGCCTTGGCTTCCTGGCGCTGCTGCTTGTCCTTCTGTTCCTGCTTCTGCGCCTTCTGTTCCTGCTTCTGCTGCTTCTCGGCCTTCTGCTCCTGCCGAGCCTTCTGTTCCTGCTTGGCGTCCTGGCGCTGCTTCTGTTCCTCGCGCGCCTTCTGTTCCTGGCGCTGCTGCTTCGTCTGTTCCTCGCGACGCTGCTGCTTCTGTTCTTCCTTGCGCGCCTCTTCCTTGCGGTTCTCTTCCTTGCGAGTCTCTTGCTTCTTGCTCTCCTCGCGGACGTTCACCTTCTTGACGTCGGTCTCCTTCTTGACGTTGACGTCCTTCTTGATGACCGTCTTCTCGACCTTGACCTTCTTGACGACCTCGACCTTCTTCACCACCCGCGGCGGGTTGCGGACGACGACGCGATTGTCGTACCGCGGCCGGTAGACGAAGATCGCGTCGTTGGTGCGCACGCCCCACGCCGGACGGCGGGTCACGATCGTCACCTTGCGCACCGGCACATTGCCGACGCCGACATACTTCACCACCCGCTCGCGGGCGAACGGCCGGTTGACGTAGAAGCGGTCGCGCGGCAGGTACCAGCGGCGCGGCGTGCGGTTGACGTAGACCACCGTCTCGCGGACCGGATAGGCGTACTGGTAGACGCGCGGCGAGACCATCCGCGCCGTCGGCACGAACACCCAGGATTCCTCGACCGCCGGCTCCGGCGTGGCAACGTAGCCGACCGCATAGCCCTGACGCGGCGGCGCGATCGGCGACCAGCCGGTGACGCTGTCGTCCTCGCTGTCGCGCCAGTTCACCCAGGCGGGCGCCCACTCGTCGCCCGGCACCCAGTACCAGCCGTAGTCGTCGTCATAGCCCCAGCGGCCGTAGTGGAAGGTCGCCCAGCCGAACGGCTCCTCGGACTCCCAGTACCAGCCGTACTCGTCCGTCCAGATCCATTGGCCGACGGTATAGGGGCGCCAGTCCGGGGAGACCCCGGTCGGGATGAAGACGTAGCCGTTGCCGGGATGCTCGACCCAGTCGCCATAGGGGGCGAGGTCGTCGTAGAAGGAATCGATGTCGCGGGCTTCCTGGGCGCTCGCCTCCGGCACCAGCGACAAGCCGCCACCGGCGTTCACCGCCGGCAGAGCCGTCACCGCCACGGCGGCGCAGGTGAGTGCGAGGATGCCCTTGCCGACGAGGCCCTTGCCCATCCGGTCGGACCAGCGACCACTCATACCGTTCGACGTCATCTCGGTTCTCCCGGCCGGATCGGCTGCGCAGCCCTCTGCGCTCGCCTCCGCCTGTTGGCACGAACTCTGACGTTCGTCCGCTGAACCTGACGTGAACGATCAGCACGGCGAAACGGTGGCGCTCCGCCGTGCTCTCATCTCAACGATTTGTTAAGCCTTTTCAGACCGGTACGGAGCGCCGCGCGGTCTTGTCGGCGACGAGGCGGCCGATGGCGTTGCGCACGATCGCCATACCCGTCTCACCCGACAGCGTCATGATCGATTCGGGGTGGAACTGCACCGCGGCGATCGGCTCACTGACGTGCTCGATGGCCATCGCCACGCCGTCGGCGGTCTCGGCGGTGACGACGAGTTCCTTCGGCAGCACCGCGAGATCGGCGTAGAGGGAGTGGTAGCGCCCGACGGCGAAGTGGTCGGGCATGCCGGCGAACAGCCGCCCCGGCTCCTTCACCGTCACCTCCGACGGCTTGCCGTGCATCGGCAGCTCGAGCTGGCCGAGCCGCCCGCCGAACGCCTCGACGATCGCCTGCAGCCCGAGGCAGACGCCGAAGATTGGAATGCCGCGCGCCCGCGCCCGGGCGATCGTCGTCGCGCAGTCGAAGTCCGTCGGCCGGCCGGGACCCGGCGACAGCACCACGAGGTCCGGCCGCACCGCGTCGAACGCAGCTTCCGCGAGCGGCGTGCGCAGCGTCGTCACCACCGCGCCGGTCTGGCGGAGATAGTCGGCGAGCATGTGCACGAAAGAATCCTCGTGATCGACGAGGAGCACGCGCACCGGTTCGCCGGAGCGCGTCGCCGCGGCTGTCGCGGCCGCCGCCGGCGGGCTCGCCGCCTCGCGGATCGCTGCGCGCATGGCCGACGCCTTCAGCTCCGTCTCGCGCTCCTCCTCCATCGGATCGGAATCGAACAAGACGGTCGCCCCGGCGCGCACCTCGGCGACGCCGTCCTTAATGCGCACCGTGCGCAGCGTCAGGCCGGTGTTGAGGTCGCCGTTGAACAGCACCATGCCGATGGCGCCGCCGTACCAGGCGCGCGGGGTGCGCTCGTGTTCCTCGATGAAGCGCATCGCCCAGCGCTTCGGCGCCCCCGTCACCGTCACCGCCCAGGCGTGCGACAGGAAGGCGTCGAGGGCGTCCATGCCCTCGCGCAGCATTCCCTCGATGTGGTCGACGGTGTGGATGAGGCGGGAATACATCTCGATCTGCCGCCGCCCGAGCACCCGCACCGAGCCCGGCACGCAGACGCGTGCCTTGTCGTTGCGGTCGACGTCGGAGCACATCGTCAGCTCCGCCTCGTCCTTCTTGGAGTTCAAGAGCTTGCGGATCTGCGCCTCGTCCTCGATGGCGTCGCGGCCGCGGGCGATGGTGCCGGAGATCGGGCAGGTCTCGACGCGCTTGCCGCCGGTGACGCGGACGAACATCTCCGGCGAGGCGCCGACCAGCCACTCGCCGCGGCCGAGGTTCATGAAGAAGCCGTAGGGCGCCGGATTGATCGCCGACAGCCGCCGGCTCACCGCCGAGGGCGGCGCCGGGCAGCGCTCGGTGAAGACTTGGCCCGGCACCACCTCGAACAGGTCGCCGCGGCGGAAATAGTCGATCGCCTTCTCGACGGTCTTCGCATATTCGCCCGGCGCATGGTCGCCCCGCCCGACGACGCGGTCGGCCGCCACGAACGGCACCTTCTCGCCGTCGCGCGGCAGCCCCTTCGTCGAGGCGCCGCCGATGGCGAAGTCGTAGGAATGCACCGAGGCCTTGCGGCCGTAGTGATCGACGACGAGGAACTCGTCCATCAGGAACAGGACGAGGTCGCGCTGGTCGTCGGGCCGTTCGAGCTTCAGGGGCATCGGCTCGAACTGGTAGGCGAGGTCGTAGCCGAACGCGCCGGCGAGCCCGAGGTGCGGGTCCTCGTCGGAGCGGAACAGCGCCACGATCGCCCGCACCACCGAGAACACCGACGGCTGGCGCGAGCGCTCTTCTTCGGTGAACGGACCGGCTGGCTCCTTCACCGTCACCGCGAGCAGGCCGGCGTCGCCGTTAACGGAAGCCACGTCCGCCGAGGCGCGCAGCACCGTCTCGATCGCCGGCACGAGGACACGGCCCCGGTTGTTCAGCGCCGTCACCGTCACCTGGCGGCCGCGCGTCTCCACCGAGACCGGCGGGTTGACCAGCGCGAAGTCCCAGCGGGTATAGCGGCCCGGGAACTCGTAGCTCGAGGAGAACACGGCGCCGCGCTCGGCATCGAGCCGGTCGACGAAGGGCGCGATGGCGCCGGCGTAGGGAACCTCGCGGTGGCTGCGCGTCACCGCGACGCCGCCGTCGGTGACATAGGTGACTTCCCCGGTGTGGGACATCGATCGACCCTTTCGTGCCGGCACGCGCGTGCCGGGCGGCGCCCTTCGCGAGCGACCGTCTACCAGACTTGGGCTAAGGGGGAGAACGGTGTCGACACGAAAAAGGCCGCCCGGTCACCCCGGCGGCCCCTCATCATCGCGTCCTGAAAAACATCGCGCGCGGGCCGCCTCAGAAGGCAGGCCACCACCACGCGCTGTTGTGCAGGTTCGTCGACATGACGCGTTCGTAAACCATCGCCGTGCGGCCGGCAAGCGCCGGGTGTGGCAATCTGGCTCGTGCGCCGTTGACCGCGCCGTGTTTTCGCCGCTATCTCTGCCGCTTGGCTGAACCGTCGCTGGCCGAGTCGGCTTGCGACGACGTCCCGCGGGGGCGCGGGTCAACCGATGGATCGTGTGTCCTGTACATCCGGGGCGGGGCGGATGACGGACCGAGGAGGACGATCGCTCATGGCATTCGATCGCGACAAGGCGACCGGCGGGACGGTGGACACGGACGCGGGCGGCCACGGACTGACGCGGCGCGAACTCGTCGCCGGCGGCCTCGCGTTGACGGCGGCCCTCGCCGCGGGTCTCTCGCCGGCCTTCGCCCAGAGCAACGCCTCGAAGTGGTTCAACGGCACCACCGAGGACAACGGCGTCGTCTTCCGGGCGACCAAGTTCCAGGTTATCAAGCCGCAGTGGAAGCGGCAGATCGTGCAGTACTACAGCACGGAGCCGCAGGGTACCGTCGTCATCGATACGCGGCACCACTTCCTCTACGTGATCTTCGAGAACAACACCGCGCTGCGCTACGGCGTCGGCGTCGGCAAGGAAGGGTTCAAGTGGTACGGCACGGCGCAGGTCGACCGCAAGGCGATCTGGCCGACCTGGACGCCGCCGCCCGAGATGCTGCAGCGCCGGCCGGAGCTCCCGCGCTTCATGGAGGGCGGCGCCGACAACCCGCTCGGTCCCCGCGCCCTCTATCTTTATCGCAACGGCGCCGACCTCGGTTACCGGGTGCACGGCACCACCGAGCCGTGGAGCATCGGCTCGGACGTCTCCTCCGGCTGCATCCGCATGTTCAACGAGGACGTCATCGACCTCTACCAGCGCGTGCCGATCGGCACCAAGGTGCTGGTGCTGCCGCACATCGCCGAGAAGGCGACCTGAGGCGCGGCGCGCGGCGATCGCGAGCCGCGCGAGCGAGGGAAACGAGGGCCGTCGCCGCCGCGCGACGTCTTCAACGGAGGGGCTGCCGCGTGTCGACCATCAATCTCCTCGCGTCGGCGAGGCACCTCGGCGGTGCCCTGGCGCTGGGCTTGGCGCTGCTCGCCGCCGGCTGCTCCGGCGGCTCGTTCGACGCCGGCAGTACCAACCTCACGCCGGTCGCCACCGACGCGCCGGCGATGGCCGGCCTCGCGATGGCGCCGGGCAGCGAGGAAGACTTCATGGTCAATGTCGGCCGGCGCGTCTTCTTCGCCGCCGGCTCCGACGTCATCGACCAGACTGCCATCGTCACCCTCGACAAGCAGGCCGTCTGGCTCAACCAGTATCCGTCGTGGCGCGCGCGCGTGCAGGGCTTCGCCGACGACAGCGGCACGCCGGAGGCGCAGATGGCGCTGTCGCTGCGCCGCGCCGAGGCGGTGAAGGCCTTCCTCGTCTCGCGCGGCGTCGCCGCCGACCGGCTGCGCGCCAAGGGCTACGGCCGCGACCGCCTCGTCCGCGACTGCCCGGAGATCGAGTGCAAGTCGCAGAACCGCCGCGTCATCACCAATCTCGACGACGACGACCTCGCCACCTGACGATCCGGCGGCCGGGCGACCCTGCTCGCGAAGGTGACCGCGCTGCGGAAGGTTCGGCTGTCCGTCGGCCGCGGTCTTCGGTCAGGCGCGAATGCCCCATCGACGGCTGGGCACGCCGCGGCCGGCTCGCTATTGTCCGCGCGGCGGACGCACCGCCTTAGTTCGTGGGGGTTTCCGATGCCGTTCCGCCCGTCGACCGTCCGTCTGATGCTCGCCCCGTTCGCCGTCGCCGCTGCGCTCGCGCTGTCGCTGCCGGGCACAGCCTCCGCCGCATGCCCCGACGACGCCACGGTCGCGGCCTTCGCCAAGGCCTATCTCGCCAAACAGCCGGTCGAGGCGTTCGGCACCGGGCTCGACGCGGCCGACGCCGCCTGCGCCCGCAACAAGCTCGTCGCCGACCTCGAGAAGACCCTCGGCCCGGTCGTCGGCTACAAGGCCGGCCTCACCAACAAGGCCGTGCAGGAGCGATTCGGCGCCACGGCGCCCGTGCTCGGCGTACTCCTGCAGGACATGATCCTCGGCGCCGGGGCGGAGATCTCGCCGAAGTACGGCATCCGGCCGGTCTACGAGGCCGACATGGTGCTGGTCATCGCCGACGAGGCGATCAACACCGCCGGCACGCCGGAGGAGGCGATCCAGCACATCGCGGGTGTCCAGCCGTTCATCGAACTGCCGGACCTGATGCTCGCCGATCCGAAGCAACTCACCGCCTCGGTGCTGGCCGCCTCCAACGTCGGCGCCCGGCTCGGCGTGCTCGGCGAGATGGCGCCGA
>CALRZT010000149.1:0-10963 GCA_943372725.1 Pseudoxanthobacter soli DSM 19599 | reverse complement strand
ATGCAGAGCGTCGCGAGGCCTTTCTTGGCGTCGCGGCGCTGCATCTCGTGCAGAAGCGTGATCAGGATGCGGGTGCCGGAGGCGCCGATCGGGTGACCGATGGCGATGGCGCCGCCGTTGACGTTGACGATGTCAGGGTTCCAGCCGAGGTCCTTGTTGACGGCGCAGGCCTGCGCCGCGAACGCCTCGTTCGCCTCGACGAGGTCGAGGTCGCCGATCGACCAGCCGGCCTTCTCCAGCGCCCGGCGCGAGGCCGGGATCGGGCCGGTGCCCATCAGGGACGGCTCGACGCCGGCGGTCGCCCACGAGACGATGCGGGCGAGCGGCCGCACGCCGCGCTTCTCGGCCTCGCTCTCGCGCATCACCACCACCGCCGCGGCACCGTCGTTGATGCCCGAGGCGTTGCCGGCCGTCACGGTGCCTTCCTTGTCGAAGGCCGGGCGCAGCTTGGCGACCGCGTCCATCGTCGTGCCGTGGCGGATGTACTCGTCGGCGTCGACGATCTTGTCACCCTTGCGGTCCTTGATGGTGACCGGGACGATCTCGTCCTTGAAGCGCCCGTCCTTGTGGGCGGCCTCGGCCTTGTTCTGCGAGGCGACGGCGAACTGGTCCTGGTGCTCGCGGGTGATCTGGAAGTGCTTGGCGACATTCTCGGCCGTCGTGCCCATGTGGTAGCCGTGGAAGGCGTCCCACAGGCCGTCCCTGATCATCGTGTCGATGAAGGAGACGTCGCCCATCTTGTGGCCGGCGCGCAGGTACTGCGCGTGCGGCGACAGCGTCATGTTCTCCTGGCCGCCGGCGACGACGATCTTGGCGTCGCCGGTCGCGATCTGCTGCATCGCAACCGCGACGGTGCGCAGGCCCGAGCCGCACACCTGGTTGAGCAGCCAGGCGGTGGTGCCGACCGGCAGGCCGGCGCCCATCGACGCCTGGCGGGCCGGGTTCTGGCCCTGGGCGGCGGTCAGCACCTGGCCGAGGATCACCTCGTCGACCTCCTCCGGCGCCACCTTGGCGCGCGCCACCGCCTCCTTGATGGCAGCGGCGCCGAGGACATGCGCCGGCACCGTAGAGAAGGATCCGTTGAAGGCACCGACGGCGGTCCGCGCCGCAGCGGCGATCACGATTGCGTCCTGGGCCATGATTTCGCGCTCTCCCGTCCGTTCGGCCTCCCGGAGGCCGGCGCGTTGCAGTGTGGACCATCTCGATGGCCCTCGCGTTGCGGCCGATCAAGACGGAGCCTCCCGACGCTGTCAACCGCAGCGCGGCAGCTTGTGTGCACTGCCGAGAAAGCGGTAGCCACCCGCCGCCGGAGACCCTATCGTGCCGAAAAAAGCAGGAGAGAAACCGATACTTGGAGTGTGATCCGTGGCACGTCCCGTCACCAAGTCCGATCAGCCGACGATCATCAAGAAGTACGCCAACCGTCGGCTCTACAACACCGGCACGAGCACGTATGTCACCCTCGAAGACCTCGCCTCCATGGTGAAGAGCGAGGAGGACTTCATCGTCTATGACGCCAAGTCCGGCGAAGACATCACCCGGCCGGTGCTGACGCAGATCATCTTCGAGCAGGAAGGCAAGGGACACAACCTGCTGCCGACGACCTTCCTGAGGCAACTGATCCGGTTCTATGGCGACTCGCTGCAGAACATGGTGCCGAGTTACCTCGAATACATGATGTCCTCCCTCACCCGCGACCAGGACCAGTACCGCTCGCAGCTCGGAAAGGCGTTCGGCACCAACCCGTTCGGCGCCTCCGCCTTCGGGATGATCGAAGATCAGGTCCGCCGCAACACCGAGATCTTCGAGCGCGCCATGAAGATGTTCCTGCCGTTCGGCGCCACCGGCGGCGAGGCCGAGCGCGGCGGCGGCGGCGAGGCGCGTCCGGCCCCCGGCGCCACCGACCTCGACGACCTGAAGCGCCAGCTCACCGACATGCAGCGCCGGCTCGACACCATCGCCGGCGACAAGAAGTAAGAGCCTGTCTGGAATGAGGCCCGCCCACCGATGCTGACCCTCTCCGTCGCCCGCACCATCATCGACGCCGCCTTCGACCGCGCCGCCGAACTGGGGCTGAAGCCGCTCGCTGTCGCCTGCCTCAACAGCGGCGGCCACCTCGTTGCCTGCCTGCGCCAGGACACCTACGCGATCCTGCGCTCCGAGATCGCCATCGGGAAGGCCTACGGGGCGCTCGCCGTCGGCCAGGGCTCGCGCTGGCTCGCCGCCGCTGCGATGGAGCGCCCGCATTTCGTCGGCGCGCTGAGCGACCTGTCGGGCGGCAAGATCGTGCCGGTGCCGGGCGGCGTGCTGGTGAAGACGGCCGACGGGGTCGTGCTCGGCGCCGTCGGCATCTCCGGCGACACCTCGGACAACGACGAGATCTGCGCTGTCGCCGGCATTACCGCCGCTGGTCTCATCGCCGACACCGGCGCCTGACCGGCGAGGCCGGCGCTCGCGGCGCGGCGCGCCTCAGGCGAAGCGCCGCCACCCCAGCCGCACCAGTCTCACCGCGAGCCCGAGGGCGACGGCGACGACGAGATCGTCGCCCATCACCCCCCACGCGCCCGGAAGGGCCTCCGTCGCGGAGAACGGCCACGGCTTCAGCCGGTCGAGCGCCAGGAAGGCGAGGCTGAACACGGCGAGCGGCGCCAGCGCCATCCGCCCGGCAAGTGCCGCGCCCGCGAGTGCTCCCACCACCTCGTCGACGACGATACGCCGGTCGTCGCTCGAGCCGGTGGCCGCCGACCATGCGTCCGCCGCCCACCATCCGGCCGCCGCCAGCGCAAGCAGGGCGACCCCGGTCGACGGTCGCACGCCCATCCGGTTGAAAACGAAGACGAGCGGAAAGGTGATTGCCAGGGCGAGGCCCGCCCGCAGCGGCTCGACGATGCCCGCTCCGAGCACCGTCGCAACGAGAAGGGTGACCACCCCGACGTCCGGGACCGGGGAAATCGTCAGCATGTCCATCGCGGCAGCACGACCTCGGGTTCGTCCACCGGCAACGCCACCGGCGACGCGCCATGTGGGAACCGGTGTCGCGCTGCGCAGCCGCCCGCGGCAAGATGTGCCGCCGCGACGGTCATCGGGCGACGGTCATCGGGCGACGGACTTGGTGCATGACGGACTTGGCGCATGACGGACTTGGCGCATGACGGACTTGGCGGGACGGCCCGTTCACTGCGCGGAGCGGCCCGCGAGCGCCACGGCGCGCGCGGCCGGATCGGGGTCCGGGTTGCGGGGAACGAACCCGCAAGTTGTCGATGCTAGTTCGCCGGTGACGGCGTGTCGGCGGCACTCTCGCCGTCCGGCGCCGGCCCTTCGCCCGCCGCCGCATCGCCGTCCGCCGCTGGCCCGTCGCGGCCGTCGCGCGATCCGCGGCCGCGGTCCTTGCGCCGGTCGTCGTCCTTGCGGCTGCGCTCGATCTCCGCGCGCTCGGCGGCGGGTGCGGCCGCGATCACCCGTTCGAGGACGGCGTGACCGCCCTCTTGCAGGCGTGTCACGGCGGCGCGCTCGGCCGCGAGCGCCGACGCCAGTCGGGACGCATCGAACGGGTCGGCGCGCATCGCGTCGAAACTCTCGCGGCGGGCGCGGCGCAGGTCGCGCAGACGATCGCGGATGTCGGCGCGATCGGCCTGCATGCCCGCCTTCAGCGCACTGCGGATCGGCGCGGGATACCCGTGGCCGCCGAGCAGGATGCCGCGGTCGAGCGCCGGCATCGGCGCGTCGCGCGAGGCGCGCGCCACCATGTAGCCGCCGAGGAAGACGTTCGCCGCCAGCGACAGCGCGAGCGCGCCGACGACGACCGCGGCGGTGGTCCCGCGGATGATCACAGCACCTCCCCGATCAGCGTCTCGCCGTCGTCGGCGCCGCCCAGCACGAACACGGCGATGTCGGTGCCGTCTTCGGCCGGCAGCACCGGCGCCACGAGGCCGACGGCGACGCCGGCGACGAGGCAGAAGGTCAGCGCCGTCGCAGAGGCGAACGCGAGCCGGCGGGTGAAGCGGAAGGCGGTCTCGCGGGCGCCGACGTGGCCCTCGATGCGTCCCATGACGCGGCCGACGAAGGCGGCGTCGACCGCCGGCACCACCGTCGCCTCGGCGACCAGCCGCTCGAGCCGCCGCGTCTCCTCGAAGAGCCGCGCCGCGCCCGCATCGGCGGCCATGAGCGCCTCGGCCGCCGGACGAACGTCCGCCGGCCAGCGGCCCGTCACCGCGCCGTGACGATCGAGAAGGTCGCGGAACGCCTCGAAGCTGAGGCTCATGCCGGTCATCGCAGCGTTTCCCCCGTTCTGTCCTGACCCGCTTCACGCGCCGCCAGACGGTCGCGCAGCGTTCGCCGCGCCCTCACCAGCAGCTGTTCGGCCGCACCCAGCGAGACGCCGAGCGCATCGGCGATCTCGATATTCGATTTCTCGCCGTCGGCGGCGAGCAGGATCGCCGCGCGCTGGCGCGCCGGCAACGCCCGGATGTCGTCGAGCACCGCCGAGAGCGTCCGCCGCCCGTCGAGGTCGCGATCGGCACCGACACCGCCCTCGCGCACCTCGGCGGCGTCCTCCAACCCGACCAGCCGGCGCAGCTTGCGGCGCCGTTCGAGGTCGATGCAGCGGTTGACGGCGATGCGGGTGATCCAGCTCGACACCTTGACGCCGCGCGCCTCGAAGCGTCCGGCGGTGCGCCAGACGGTGAAGAAGGTCTCCTGCACGACGTCGTCGGCATCGGCGGCGGCCGCCGAGTAGCCGCTGGCGAGCGCCCGCAGCCGCGGCCCGTGGCGGCGCACCAACTGGGCGAGCGCCCGCTGGTCGCCGCCGGCGACGGCGGCGATCAGCAGCAGATCGGGATCGTCTGGCTCGACGGCTGACAGCTCGTCCCCCCGGCCGGCCACCCGGCCGGACCCTCGCAACGTCGCGGTGGCCCTCGCCCTAGCCGACGGCGTGGCGGCGAACAAGCCGGGAGCGGCGACGTCGAGGCCCGCGGCTGCGGTCGCAACGGTGCGGAGCATGCGAAGTTCCATTCCTTCCCGCGGCCGGCGCACCCGAAGGTGCGCCGGTGGGACGACCTCAGCCGTCGGTGCCGTCGTCGGCGTCGAGGGGGGTGTCGAGATCGGCGTCGTCCGCCTCGTCGGCGGCCGGGGCGGCCCCGGCGGTCGCGGCGGCACCCGTCGCGGCGGCACCGGTCGTGCCGGCACCGGTCTTGGCCGCAGCACCGGTCGTGGTCGAGCCGGCGGCGGCGGCCTGCTGCTTCTGCTCCTGCTTGGCGGCCCGCTTGGCGCGGCGCTCCGCCTGCTTGTCGTCGTAGGACTTCACCTCGGTGATGGTGAGCTTGCCGTCACCGTCGGCATCGATGCGGGTGAACACCGACTTCTGCGCCAGGAATTCCTCGCGCGTCATTCCCTGCGGCGTCGTCACGCCCATGTGGGCGATCCACTTCGCCTTCTTCTCGTCCGACCAGTCGGCCCGCTTCGCCCGCTTGTCGGCCAGAACCTCGATCTCCTCGACGGTGATGCGGCCGTCCTTGTCCTTGTCGATGCGCTCGAAGATCTTCACCCGCGGCGCGTCGAACTCGACCTTCTCGATCACCTCGTCGTTGTTGGCGTCGAGCTTCTTGAACATCACCTCGGTGCGGTCCTTCTTCGCCGCGTCGTCGGCGAAGGCGGCCGGGGCGGCGGCGAAGGCGGCCGCCGCGGCGGCGACGACGAGCGTGGAAAGGCGGATCATGTCATTCGGCTCCCATCACGACACCGGCGCGCGCTCGGCCGCCGGTCGATATCCCGACTAACGCCCGCCCGCGCCTCACCCTACGCCGTCGAAGCGGTCCATTCACCCGCCTCCCGCCCTCCGCCGCGGCGGACGGGCACCTGCCGACCGTGCCGTATTCCCTTCTCCGAAAGTCCGACGCCGCTTGCATCGCGCCGCGCGAGGGCGTGTGTTAAGGAGCCGTCGAATTTCGTTACAGACCGGGCCGTGACAAGGCGAAACTGCCGCCGGAACCCGACCAGAGGGAAAACGCCCGTGGCTCCACTCCTGGCGCTCAGCCGAGCGATCGACTTCGTCAACCTGAAGATCGGGCTCGCCGCCCGCTGGCTGATCCTCGTCGCGGTGGTGATCAGCGCCGCGAACGCCATCGTTCGCAAGGCCTTCTCCGTCTCCTCGAACTCCTGGCTCGAAGCCCAGTGGTTCCTGTTCGGCGCCGTCTTCATGCTGTGCGCGTCCTATACGCTGATGCGCAACGGCCACATCCGCATCGACATCGTCGTCTCGCACTTCTCGAAACGGACGCGCGACTGGATCGACGTCTTCGGCCACCTGTTCTTCCTGCTGCCGTTCTGCCTCCTGATGATCGTCGATTCCTGGCCGTTCTTCCTGCGCTCGTGGGAGCAGAACGAGCAGTCGCTGAACGCCGGCGGCCTGCCGCTGTGGCCGGCGAAGTTCCTGGTGCCGTTGGGCTTCTTCCTGCTGGCCCTGCAGGGCGTCTCGGAGCTGATCAAGCGCATCGCGGTCATCCGCGGCGAGATCCCCGAGCCCTACGAGAGTGGTGAAGGCGCGCACTGACCGCGCCCGTCGCCGCCTCCTCGCCCCGCATTCTCACGCCGTTTCGCTCGAGGCATCCCCCATGGTGGAATTCCTGATCCACAACATGGCTCCGATCATGTTCGCGAGCCTCGTGGTCATCCTGCTGCTCGGCTACCCGGTCGCCTTCCTGCTCGCCGCCAACGGCCTGATCTTCGCCGTCCTCGGCATCGAGCTCGGCCTGTTCCAGAACAACTTCCTGCAGGCGCTGCCCGAGCGCGTCTTCGGGACGATGAACAACGACACGCTGCTCGCCATCCCGTTCTTCACGTTCATGGGGTTGATCCTCGAACGATCGGGCATGGCGGAGGACCTGCTCGACACCATCGGCCAGCTGTTCGGCTCGATCCGCGGCGGCCTCGCCTATGCGGTGATCTTCGTCGGCGCGCTGCTCGCCGCCACCACCGGCGTCGTCGCGGCCTCCGTCATCTCGATGGGCCTGATCTCGCTGCCGATCATGCTGCGCTACGGCTACGACCGGAGGCTCGCCTCCGGAGTCATCGCCGCCTCCGGCACGCTCGCCCAGATCATCCCGCCGAGCCTCGTCCTGATCGTGCTCGCCGATCAGCTCGGCCGCTCGGTCGGCGACATGTACGCCGGCGCGATCATCCCCGGCATGGTGCTGACCGGCCTCTACGTCGGCTACGTCATGCTGATGACGATCTTCTTCCCCGGCGCCGCACCGGCGCTGCCCGAGGAGGCACGCACCATCCGCGAGGACCCGCGGCTCATTCCCCGTCAGGGCATGCTGTCGGCGGTGCTCCTGTTCATCGTCGCCGCCGCCGTCGGCGCCGGGCTCTCCGGCATGGTGGCGAACGCCGCCGTCGGGCTCGGGCTCTTGTCCGAGCCGCCGGCCGACATCGTGCGCTGGGTGATCGGCGGCATCGTCGGCGTCGCCGCCGCCGCCTATGCGGTGTCACGCCTCGGCATCAACGGGCTCGGCGACGCGCCGCGCTTCAACACGCTGATGGTCGCCGCTCTCGCCGTCATCCTCACCGGCGCGGCGGTGGCGGAGCTGCTGATCCTCTTCCCCGACATGCCCCGCGACAATGCCGCGATCTGGGGCACCTCGGCGGTGATCGCCGTCCTCTACCTCGTCGCGGTCATCAACACCTGGCTGAAGCTCGGCCTGTTGTCGGAGATGGCGACCAAGGTCATCATCGTGCTGGTGCCGCCGCTGGCGCTGATCTTCCTCGTGCTCGGCACCATCTTCGTCGGCATCGCCACGCCCACCGAGGGCGGCGCGATGGGCGCCACCGGCGCACTCATCCTCGCCTTCGCCAAGGGCCGACTGAAGTTCGACCTGATCCGGCAAGCGGTCGATTCGACGGCCCGCCTGTCCGCCTTCGTGCTCTTCATCCTCATCGGCGCCCGCGTCTTCAGCCTCACCTTCTACGGGGTGAACGGCCACAAGTGGGTGGAGGAACTGCTCGTCGGCCTGCCGGGCGGCGAGATCGGCTTCCTCATCGTCGTCAACATCATGGTCTTCCTGCTCGCCTTCTTCCTCGACTTCTTCGAGCTCGCCTTCATCATCGTGCCGCTCTTGGTGCCGGCGGCGGAGGCGCTGGGCATCGATCTCGTCTGGTTCGGCATCCTGCTCGGCATCAACATGCAGACGAGCTTCATGCACCCGCCGTTCGGGTTCGCGCTGTTCTTCCTGAGATCGGTGGCACCGCTCAGACCCTACATCGACAAGGTGACGAAGAAGGAGATGGCGCCGGTGACGACGGCGCAGATCTACTGGGGCGCGGTGCCGTTCGTCTGCATCCAGATCATCATGGTGGCGCTCACCATCATGTTCCCGGGCATGGTGATGCACTACAAGGGCGACGCCCCAGAGGTCGACCCGGCGACGATCCAGATGCAGGGCCCGGCCGGCCTCGGCTTCCCCGGCGGCTTCGGCACGCCGGGCGGTGGCCCGGGTGTGCCCGGGCTCGGCGGTCCGTCTCCGGGCGGCGTGCCGACGCCGGGCGGAATGCCGGCCCCGGCGAACCCGCTGGCGCCGGGTGCCGGCCTTCCCGGGGCAGGCCTCCCCGGTGCCGCGGCGCCCTCCCTCGGCGCGCCAGCCCCGCAGCTCGGCGCCCCCGCCCCGACCCCGCCCGCGCCGGCCAACCCGCTCGCGCCACAGCCGAACATGAACTGAGAGGTCGGCGTCGCAGCAAACCGCGGGTCATTCCATCCCGGCGTCTCCCCACCCTCGGAGTCATTCCCGGCCTTGTGCCGGGAACCCATGCTGCCCCGCCGCGGGTGGAGCATCGTCGGAAGGGGGAGTTCGCTGCGCCGTTGCTTGGGTTCCCGGCACAAGGCCGGGAATGACTGCGGTGAGGGGGGGCCGACCCGGCACGAGCGCGGGTGGCTGACGCCTTCTCGCGCCTTCCAGCCCCATCAAACCGCCGGCAGATAGCCCTCGAGTTCCTCGGCGCTCATGACGCTGCAGTAGATCATGTTGAGGATCTCGAGCTCGCGGCGGTGGAGCACTTCGGTGCCCGCCGCGCAGGCATCCTCGACGACGATGACGTCGAAGCTCTCGTCGGCGAGCGAGCGCACCGTCGACGACACGCACTGGTCGGTGAAGATGCCGACGCAGACGACGTGGCTGACGCCGAGGTTCGCCAGCACGAGCCGCAGGTTCGTCCCCGTCAGGGCGCTGTCGGTCGTCTTCGTCACGACGATCTCGTCACCCACGGGGCCGATCGCCGCCACGATCTGCGAGGCCGCCTCGTCCTTCGGCAAAAGCAGGTTGTTCCAGCCCGGCTTCTTCTGGCTGAGCGAGCGATCGCGTCCGTCCGGCAGCAGGCAGGCGATGCGGGCGTAGAGCACGTCGAGCCCGCGCGTCCGGAAGGCCTCCGCCAGCCGCGCGATGGTCGGAATCACCGTCCCGTGCATGCGATCGTGGAACGGCGTCCAGGCGTGAAAGCGGGCAAGGTCCGCCCCCGACAGCGTCGCCGGATCGGGCCGGTCGAGGTAGGTGTTCTGAACGTCGATGACGAGAAGCGCCGTCTTGCCGGCCACCAGCACCGGGTCCTCGGGCTCCGGCGCGCCCTCGTAGTAGAACGACCGGAACGCGCTCTTCCACCTCGTCATCGGCCTCTCCCACCCGGGCGCGGCTGAGCCCGCGCGCGCTGTTGACCCTACCACAGCGCCTGTTTAACTTGCCACATGGCAAGGCGGGGGCAGAGGCGGTTCGCCTGCGGGCCGCCGGCGGGAGGAGCGATGCTGGACAAGCCCCGGCTCGCCAAGAGCGAGCGCCACGAGCGCATCGTCGCCGAGCTGCGCGTCGGCCACCCCCTGCGTGTTTCCGAGCTCGCCGCCGAACTCGGCGTCTCCACCGAGACGATCCGGCGCGACCTCGACGAGCTCGAGGGCCGCGGCCTGATCTCGCGCACCTATGGCGGCGCCGTCCGCCCCTTCGCAACCGAGCCGGCCGTCAGCGAGCGCCACGCCTTGATGGTTGCCGAGC
Organism: Pseudoxanthobacter soli DSM 19599; assembly: GCA_943372725.1. GTDB lineage: Bacteria > Pseudomonadota > Alphaproteobacteria > Rhizobiales > Segnochrobactraceae > CAMDHY01. The sequence goes on along the minus strand of CALRZT010000149.1, from coordinate 938 downwards.
GCGAGGCGATCGCGGTCGCCGCCGCCGCCCTGGTGCGCCCCGGCGAGGTGGTCGCCATCGGCGGCGGCGCGACGACCCTGCACGTCGCCCGCCGCATCGCGGCCGAGTGCCACGACCTGACGGTCATCACCCATTCCTACGGCGTCGCCACCGTGCTTGCCGCCAACCCGACGATCACCGTCATCATGTGCCCGGGCCGCTACAACGGCCTCGAGGGCTCGGTGTTCGGGCCGGAGTGCATCGACTTCGTGCAGGGCTTCCACGCCAACCGGGCGATCCTCGGCGCCTCCGGCCTCACCACCGACGGCGCCAACGACGCCGACGCGATGGCGGCCGCCGTCTATCGCGCCTTCATGAAGCGCGCCGCCCACACGATGATCGTCGCCGACCACACCAAGTTCAACCGCCCGGCACTCGCCGTCTACGGCCGCTGGACCGACATCGGCACCCTCGTCACCGACGTCGCGCCAGAGGGACCGCTGGCGCGCGCCATCGACCGGGCGCGGGTGCGGGTCGAAGTGGCGCGACCGCGGCTCGCCGCCTGAGAGACACCACGGGGCGCCCTCGCCTGCGCCCGGGAGAGAGACCATGGACAGGGCAAGCTCCGGCGCCGCCACACCGGGCGCCAACCGCTGGCGCCGCTTCGAGGACTGGGACGCGCGGCCGCTGCGCCTCGACAAGTTCGCCCGCGAGAACCCCGAGGCCGGCTTCTGCGCCCACGGCAGCCCCTACGACCCGAAGCCCTCGGTCACGATCGAGAACGGCCGCCTCGCCGTCATGGACGGGGTCAGGGCCGAAGACTTCGACATGATCGATGCGTTCATCGCCGCCCACCACCTCGACCTCTCGGTGGTGGAAGAAGCGATGGCGATGGATTCGCGCCAGGTCGCGCGCATGCTGGTCGACATCAACGTGCCGCGCGCTGAGGTCGAGCGCCT